>CAYPUQ010000080.1:0-17863 GCA_964413655.1 uncultured Solibacteraceae bacterium
CCCGGCAGGTCCTGCTGCACAGCCGGCCGGACGCCGCGCAGCGCGTCTACCAGGTGTTGGAGCCAGTGGCCCATTCGATCGCCGAGGTCACCTCGCGCTACTCGGAAAAGGAACTCGCGGTCATCCACCGGTATCTCGCCGGTACGATCGAGGACCTGCGGCGGGCAACCGATCGCCTGCGTGGAACGACGGAATGACGCCGGGCGACCTCACCTCCAAGCGCTATTGGGACGACACACACAAGGATCTGCTCTATACACGTGAACAGTTGACCGAGTTCCCGCAGTTCCCCTGGATGCCGATCCTGCTCGACTTCCTGCGGCTGTACGAAGGCCAGCGATTTCTCGAACTCGGTTGTGCGCCCGGCCAGGTGTCCGCGATGATCTGCAACCGCATCCGGTTCCGGCCTGAGGGCGTGGATTTCAGCGATACGGGCTGGCTGTATCTTCGCAACCTCGAAACCGTTGGTATATCCGATGCAGTCCTGCACACCTGCGACATCCGCGACTTCCGCCCTCCGGAGCTCTACGATGTCGTGGGCAGCTTCGGCTTGGTCGAGCACTTCGACGACCCGCAGGAGGTACTCGATCATCACCACCGGCTGCTCCGGCCGGGCGGTCTATGCGTAGTCGAACTCCCGCGATTCCGCGCCTTCCCGTGGCTGTTCAAATGGATCTTCGACCGGCCCAACCTACGGCGCCACAACACACGGACGATGGAGACGGAAGTCTTCCGGCGATTCGCCGAACGAGCAGGACACGAGATCTTGTTCCTCGATATTGTGGGCCGCCCGCAGGTCTGGGGCGCCGATCCGTCGGGCCCTGCGTGGCTCCGCCGTCTTCGTTCGTCCGCGTCGATAACGGTGAAGCGCTGGGTGACAAACCATCTCCGCCCCCGCGTCCGCGACGGCCACCCTTGGTTCGCGCCTTGGCTGCTCTACGTCGGACGCAAGCGCTGATGCCGTTTCAGGGCGCCGAGACTACCTTCGGGGGCGTACTGCTACCGATATCCACTTCGGCGAGCCACTAGCCGTCGGCCTGCTTCCGCCACACCGTGATGTAACGGCCAAAGCTTTCGGTCAAGAGGCCATCCGGCGCACGAGCGACCCGGCGCGACTCACCCACGGTGTAGCCAAGATCGCCCGATGCCGCCACGCCCGCCCACAGCGGCTTCCACCGAAGCGAGTTGCCCGTCGCGTCGAGGAACGGCGCCATCGCCTTGCGGATCGCGGCGCGACCGTCGACGGAACCCTGCGTCGCCACCATCCGGCCCTGCTCGGCGAAAAACGAAGCCCAACCCTCGGAACCGCGCGCAGCCGTAACGCGGTCGAACTCCCGGTCCCGCTCCATCAGGACCTCGCGCAGGTCGGCGGCGCAGATGGCGGCGAGCGTCAACAGGGAACCGGCAAGAACACCCGCGAGAACGTAATGTCTTGCGCGCATACTCACCATTCTGGCTCCATAGGTTTCCAGGCGCTTGTATTTCATGAATTCTTCATATACAATCGCCTCACTGGTGTGATCAGCGAACCACCATGCTCTGGGCTTCGACGTGATCAGTTTCAAACCAGTAGGAGAATTTTATGACGCGACGAATTCTGCCTGTGTTCGTCCTTTGCGCTTCCATGACACTGGCGCAGGACTTCCGCGGCACGGTCCAGGGGACTATTTCCGATCCATCCGACGCGCCCATCGCCGGCGCGTCGCTCACGCTACGGAGCGTGGAAACGGGAGTGGAGCGAAGTACAACTTCCAACAACTCCGGGTACTACATCTTCCAGTTCCTACCGATCGGCAATTACGTTTTGACCGCCCGGTCGCCGGGCTTTCGCAGTTTCGTGCGCGAAGGGATCCGGCTGGAACTCGGCGCGAACGTGCGCGTGGATTTGACGATGCGGCTGGGCGAAGCCGCCGAGACCATTCAGGTAACCGCCGAGATCACGGGCATCCAGACCGACACCTCAGACTTGAGCACCGCCATTACCGCTGAGATCAAGGACAACCTGCCGCTCAAGGGGCGCAGCAGCCTGTTCATGTTCACACTGACGCCAGGCGTTGTGGGCAACCGCTACTGGGAGGACACACGGCCGAACGACACGGCGACGAACGTCTCCTTCGCGGCGAGCGGCGCGCCAAACACCTCGAACGACGTCTCGGTGGACGGCGTAATCAACACCGTCAACGTCAATCGCGGACTGAACATCGCCGCGTGGGTTCCGGCCGTTGACTCGGTGGCGGAGTTCAAGCTCCAGACGGGGACGGTCTCCTCGGAATTCGGACGTTCGGGCGGGGCGATCGCTAACATCGTCATCAAGTCAGGCACCAACGACCCGCATGGGACTCTGTACTACTTCCACCAAAACTCGGCACTGAACGCCAACAACTTTTTCTCGCGGGGCCGGGGCCAGGATCTCCCGGCTTTCGCCTCGAACAACTGGGGCGCCGCGGCAGGCGGTCCCGTCTACATTCCGAATGTCTACAACGGACGGAACCGGACGTTCTGGTTCGTCAGCTACGAAGAGTCACGCGAAGGCAATGGCGCCGGGCATACAAGCAGCGTCCCGACATCGCGCATGCGGGAGGGCGACTTCTCGGAAGTGGCCAACCGCCTCTTCGATCCCTTCTCCGTGCGGCTGGTCAACGGCGTCCCGACCCGCGATCCCTTCCCGAACAACGTCATCCCTGTCTCCCGCCAGGACCCGGTGGCGCGAAACCTGATCCGCTTACTGCCCGACCCGAATAGTCCGAGCACATCGGCGACCCAGCCGTGGGTTCAGAACTTCACGTTCAGCTATAAGTGGCCACGCGATTTCGACATGTATGCCGTGAAGTTCGACCACGTCTTCAGCGAAAAGCACACCACTTTCTTCCGGTTCAACACTGGTCAGGGCTTCTTCAATTTCCCATTCCAGTTCGACGGCATCGGCACGCCGGGCCGCAACGTGGTAACCCGGCCGCATCGCGGCTTTGCCTGGGGCAACAATTTCCTGCTTAACCCGCAAACCACCTTCGACGTTCGCGTGGGCTACGCCAATGGCACCGAACGGAACCGCCCGTGGTCGGACGGTTTCGACCTCACTTCGGTCGGCTTTTCGCCAGACTATGCACGGCTGGTGCAGAGCGCGGCCGTACCCACCATCTCGATGGCCGGCTTCCAGTCGCTGGCCGGCAGCGGGTATGTCGAGAACGTCGGCCACACATGGAGTCTGCAAGGCAACGTGTCGCAAGTGCGCGGCCGCCACTTGTTGAAGCTCGGCGCCGACACCAGGTTGCTCTACGGAAACTTTTTTGGCAACGGCCACCCGTCGGGCAACTTCAGCTTCAACAACGCCTGGACCGACGGTCCGCGCGCCGACACGCCGACGAGCGGAACCGGTTTCCCGGTCGCCTCTTTCCTGCTCGGACTGGGAGGCGGTTCGCTCGCCACCGAGACCGGTCTCTCCGTCCTGAACAAGTATTACGGGCTCTTCCTGCAGGACGACGTCCGCGTGACCCGCAAACTGACCCTCAACCTCGGTCTGCGCTACGAGTACGAGACGCCGCGCACGGAGCGCTTCAATCGCACCACTCGCGGTTTCGACTACACCGCGAGCAGCCCCATTCAGGTTCCCGGCATGGACCTGCGCGGCGGCTTGCTGTTCGCCGCTGAGGGCGGTTTGCCGCGCGGCCTCTACAATCCGGACCGTAACAACTTCGCGCCCCGTTTCGGCTTCGCCTACAACATCATCGACAAGACGGTGTTGCGCGGCGGCTACGCCCTGCACTACATTCCCACAGTGGGTTCAGTGGAGCCGACGGGCTTCAGCGTGACTACTCCCTTCGTGGTCTCCCAAGACGGGATCACGCCAGCGGACCGCCTCTCCAACCCCTTCCCACGCGGCTTGCTGCAACCGATCGGAAGCTCCCAGGGGCTGGCCACTCTCGCCGGCCAGAACGTGAGCTTCGTCAGTCCTGGCGACCGCACGGCGATGTTTCACACGTGGAACTTCAACATTCAGCGTGAAGTGCTCCCGAAGACAGTTCTGCAGGTCGGCTATGTCGGCAGCCGGGGAATCAAGATTATCCCGGGCGGCCAGTGGTCCACCGGACAGCCGGAACAAGTGAACCAATTACATCCGTCGTTCCTCTCCGAAGGGACGGCGTTGCTGCAAACCGTGGACAATCCCTTCTTTGGCCAGTTCGCCAGCGGCCCACTGGCGGGCGCTCGGGTGCAACGCCAACAACTTCTGCGACCGTACCCACAGTTCGGGAATGTCACCCGGCTATATGGCGGCTATGGCAACAGCATCTACCATGGACTCCAGTCGAAGCTGGAGACCCGTATGGCCAAGGGGATCACGACGCTTGTCACGTATACCTGGTCGAACGAAATCGGGGACATCCAGCGGGTTCAGAACCACTACGACCGGCGTTCCTCGCGCGCGGTCGGCCAGTTCAACGCACCCCACCGTCTGACAGTCACCGGCTCGTTCGATCTTCCTTTCGGCCGCAACCGCCAGTTTCTGTCGAACGCCAGCCGCGCCGTCGACTACGTGGCCGGGGGATGGACGCTGTCGACGTTCAACACCTTTCAGTCGGGTTTCCCGCTGGAGTTTTCCTTGGCGCAGCCCAACATCTTCGCGATCGGCACCGGACCGCAGTTTCCCAATGTCGTGGGCGACCCGCGGGAAGGCATCTCGGGCTCTCACCAGCAGCGTTTGAGCCGGTTTTTCAACACCGGCGCGTTCGCCCAGCCGCAGCCCTTCACCTTCGGCAATGCGGGTTCGCGCATCGGGTCCGTTCGGAGCCCGGGAATGAACAACATCAACCTGACCCTGACCAAGGACTTCCACGTAACCGAGGGGGTGAAGTTCCGGTTGCGAGCTTCTTCCTTCAACCTGATGAACACTCCGGTGTTCTCCGGACCGAACACCCAGTTCGGAACGGGCAACTTCGGGGTGGTATTCGGCCAGGCGAACGTGAGCCGCCAAACGGAATTGGCGCTGCGCCTGGTGTTCTGATCCCAGGATCGTGGATCGGAGCATGCGATCCGGGTGATCCGAGCGGCGCCCGCGATACCATCTCAATTTGACCGCACCGCAACCGGCTACCGTTCTACTTGGCGCCGAGCCGCGTATTGTCGTCACAGTCGCGCGGTCATTGGCGGCACATGGCATCCCCGTGATCCACGCCGGTCCGCCGCCGGCCACCGGCTCGCGCGCAATCCGCCGCCACTGTGCGCTTCCCGATCTAGGAAGCGAACCCGAAACTGCGCTGAGCGGACTGCTCGACATCGCGGCCGAAACCAAGGCCGACTACTTGGTCCCATGCAGCGATTCCGCGCTTCAGTTCATCGTTTCGCATCACGACGCGCTCACGCGGCATCTGAAGTTGGCGTGCCCGCCGCCCGGGCCTATCCGCGCCGTCCTCGATAAGGAGCGGACGTTGGCGGTGGCACGCGCACTCGATATTCCGACGCCAGTCTGTTTTGAGATAAGCAGTCCGGCCGAGATCTCGAAGGGGAGTAGAACGCTCCCGTTTCCGCTGGTCGCGAAGCCCGCGGCCAAGGACCGGGCGGCGCGCTTTAAGGTCCGGTACTTCCAGTCATCCGATGAACTGGCACGCGAGTTCGCGACCGATCCGGACTTCGGCCGCCACCACCTCTTTCAGGAATACTGCGCGGGGCCGGGTGTCGGCGTGCAGGTACTGCTCCACCGGGACGACCCCGTGCTGACGTTCCAGCATAGCCGCCTACGCGAATACCCGGTGAGTGGCGGAGTCAGCGTTGTGGCGGAGTCCGAGACGGTCGATCCGCGGCTTTTGCAGTACTCGCTTCGGCTGCTGCGTGTAATCGGCTGGCAAGGCGTCGCGATGGTCGAGTTCAAGCACGATCCGGCGACTGGGCGAGTTGTCTTGATGGAGGTCAATGGGCGCTTCTGGGGCACGGTTGCGCTTCCTGTCTTCTGTGGCATCGATTTCCCGTATGCCCAGTGGCGGATCGATCACGGTCTGGAAATCGCTGGCCCCTCCACGTATAGTGCTGGCGTGCGCGCGCGGTGGACGGCGGGCGCCATCCAGAATCTTGGGGAGGCGCGGCATTTGCGCGACCTTCTGCCGCGCGGGCGGGACATGCTGTTCTCGTGGAGCGACCCCATACCGGCAGTGCGCGAGAACACCGCCGTGTTCGTGCGCTGTCTGGCCGCCATGGCTCGCCGCGTGCTGCCGGAACCGCTGAGAGCGGCGGCGCGCCGGGCACGGCGTCTGGACGTGCCGGTGAAACTGCGCCTCTGGCGGCGGCGCCGGCGGCGCGAGAAGGGGAGGAGAGGCGCCTTGCCGAACCCAGTGCGACGAATTTTGTTTCTTTGCCACGGCAATATCATTCGCAGCCCGATGGCGGAGCACCTGTGCCGCCGTTTGCTACCGCCAGGCTGTGCAGTTACGATTCGCTCCGGTGGACTCTTCGCACAGCCGGGCCGGCCAGCCGATTCGCGGGCGGTCGTGATCGCCGCCGAGTTCGGAATCGACCTCGCCGGCCATCGCTCGACGCCCGTCGATGAATCGATGGCCGGTGAGGCGGACTGGATTGTGGTGATGGATCATTTCAACGAAGCCGTGTTTCTGCGGCGATTCCCACGGGCGGAGTCGCGGCTGTCGCTGCTCGGCGAATTCTCTGCCGAGCCCCTTCCGGGCGATGAAATTGCGGACCCGTATCTCGGCACCGATGACGAAATCCGCGTTTGTTACCGGCTGATCGACTCATGCGTGCAGCGGCTGGCGGCGGAGGTCAGAAAAAGAGGTGCTTGATGGTGTTCACGCCGGTGTGGACCAGCGCTGAAGCCAAAACGCTTGTCGATCGCTGGAAAACCTTTCCGAAGATGAACCCCGCAAACGCCGCCACAACCGCATAGCGCCAGTTTGGGAGGGGGCCTGGGGCGTTGTTCAGGTGCGAGAGGCCGAAGATCAGGGCGGCCAAGCCGATGGTCGCGTTGGAGTCACCGAGGCGCTGAACCAGCCAGTTCTGCAACAGGCCCCGGAAGAGGATTTCTTCGGGCAGGGCGGTGGCAGCAAAGATGATCGCGACACGGGTAATCCAAAAGGCGAGACTACCCGCGGGGGCGTGTACGCCTTCCAGGTAGCCCGTGGCGAATCCAACGGGTATCAGAATCGCGGCCGCGCAGAGCAGTCCCACGGCAGCGTTGCGCAGATCCGATGAGTCGCGGGGCAGGTTGTACTTCATGCCCGGCAGACGCCGGTAGATCAGGAAGAGGAGCAGAGCCAGCGTGAGCGCCACACCATAGGCAATCGCGTGCAATCGGCCTTGCACCGGCCGGGGAACGAGGGCCGCACCTACCGCGAGTTCAAGCGGCAGCCATAGCGCCAGAATTGCGAGAAGATCTGTGGCCCGAGCCGGACCTTCCGACACCTGGCGGACTGTAACAAGCGCCACGGGAACGAATGTGTAGGCGGCGATCAGGCCGGCCAGCGGCGCGCTAAAGGCGCTGTACCAAACTGCTGCCCCGCAGAACAGCGCCACCGGCAGCGCTGCCGCTAGCGCCAGCGCGGCGGGCCGTTGAATCCAGCCCCGGACCAGAGCTTGAACGCGTTCGGACAGCAGGCAAAGGATGAACGCGAGAAACGCCCCAGCCAGGACCATTACGGCGGTTCAACCACGGATTTGCGCCGGGAGCGGTCAGTCCAGGGCGACGAAACGCACACACACCGGCGCGCCCATCTCAAGTTCCTTGCCGGTTGGCGTCAGCGCCCCTGTCTCCTGGTTGACGCGGAAGATCACGACGTTATGAGTGTTCTGATTGGCCGCGAAGAGGTACTGGCCAGTCGGATCGAAGTTGAAGTTCCGCGGCGTCTTACCCTGCGTGGAGACGTGGCCGCGGGGCGACAGGGTCCCGTTCTCGGAGTTCACCGCAAACACCGCCAGGCTGTCGTGGCCGCGATTCGAGCAGTAGAGGAATTTCCCCGAGGGATGCACGAGAACCTCGGCGGTATGAGTGACGCCGTTGAAGTCGGCGGGCAGCGTGGTGACAGTCTGGATCGTGTTGAGGACGCCTTTCTTCGCGTCCCAGCGGAAAGCGGTGACCGTGTTTCCCATTTCGTTGTTGGTGTAAGCAAACCGGCCGTTGGGGTGGAAGGCGAAATGCCGCGGACCGCCGCCGGGTTGCACCTCGGCATATGGCGGATCGTTCGGAGTGAGCGTCGACTTGGCCGGGTCGAGCTTGTAGATGAGAACTTGATCGAGACCAAGGTCGGCGACGGCGACGAAGGTGTTCTCCTTCGAGATGTTCACCGAGTGCGCATGCGGACCTTGCTGCCGCTTCGGATCGACACTCTTACCCTTGTGTTGAATCGTTGTGACGGCGTCGCTCAGGCTGCCGTCCGTTTTGATCGCGAACGACGACACCGTGCCCGATCCGTAGTTGGCCAGCACCAGGGTCCGGCCGGTCGTGTCGACGTTCAGATGGCAAGGCGACGTGCCGCGAGAGCGGACGGTGTTGAGATGGTTCAGCTTGCCGGTTTGGTGATCGATGATATAGGCGTGGATCACACCGTCGCGTTCGCCGTCGACCATCGAGACTTCACTGACCGCATACAGGAACTTGCGGTTGGGATGGATGGCGACGAAGGAGGGATTTTGGACCTCGGCGGCGGTGCCGAGATCGGTGAGTTCGCCGGTGTCGGCGTTGAACTTGTAGGCGTTGATTCCTTTGCTGGTGCTCGGCTCGCGCGTGTAGGCGCCGAAGTAGACCAGGTATTCGCCCTTGGCGGCGAGGGCGCTGGGAGCAAGGAACGCGACGGCGAGCGCCGCGATGAACAGGATTCGTAACATGCGTGCCATGGCCTTTATTCTATGCGAGTGCCGCCGGCTGGGCGGGGTAGGCCTGGGCCGGCACGCCGGTTTTCACGGAGCAGACCCTCGGCGCTGAGATCCTCGTTGATGTCAGGGCTATTTCCAGGGGATTTACTCCAGCACGATCAACTCGTAGTCGCCCAGTTCCGGAAGCGTCAGCGTCGCGCGGCCTTCGACGGTTCGCACGGGAAGCGTCCGCCCGGACCGAATGGCGCGGGCCTTCCTCGCTGGGACGGCCACGTCCAGGCGGATATCGCGCATGGGGATGGGGGCGTGATAGGCGGTGTCAGCATGGCCGGACACGTTGACGAGGTGCAACAGGTGGCGGCCGCCTTGCTTCATCAGGCTGACTTCGACCATGGGATGCGCGTTGGTCCTCACGTGCCGCCGGCCGCCGAGGAGTTGGTCCGCTAAGTCGCGAAGCAATCCGGCATGCCCCGGCAGACTGTGCAGGTAATACAGCGTGGCGGCGTCCCACGGGACCCACGCATACTCACCCTCGCCCACGCGCCCGAACACCACACCGGCCTTGTCAGTGTCCACCTGGTCCACATGAATCTTCTCGGGCGGACCGAACATGGATGGTGGGACGAGGGTGAGCAGAGGCATCTCCTCCGGAGTTTCCACTTCGGTGTAGTCGCCGTTCAGCATCAGCACATTGGTGTCGCGCAGGGAAGGGAACAGCCCATGGTCGCGAACACGCATATAGCCCTGCACCTCCCGCCAACGCTGCACGATCTTGCCAACGAAGAAGTCCGGCGCGTCCGGCCCGACCACCAGCACCTTACCGCCGCGTTCGAGATACGGTTTCAACTCCGCGGGCGCCCAACCGGTGGCCACCACCAGCTCCGCCTCGCGGCGCCCCAGCCAATCGAGGTTGTCGGCCGCCGCGAAGGGAATGTGCTCTTCGGTCAGAAGCCGGAACATGCCGCGATACGCGGTCGTGCTCGGCCGGCGTCCCAACCGTTGCGGGGCGCCGAGCAGCATCACGCGCGCCGCGCTCTCCTGCTTCGAGTAATACTGCTCCTGCGCGGCGAGCCAGTGAAACACCGGCCGCGCCGCGATGAGCGCCTGCCGGTCCTGCTGATTGAAGGTGCCATTGATAGCGAAGGCCAGCGCGCCGCCATGCGCCACGTTTTGCCACAAGCGCAGCGTGATCTCATGCGGCGGCACGGTGGCGAATCGCCACGGAAAGTCGACGAACTGCATGCACAGGTTCACGGACATCTTGCCCGGCTCGCTGTTACGTGCGCGGTTGACGTTATCGCTCGACGTGTATGGCCAGAGCGGCAGCGGCCGCCGCACGGCCGTGTTCGATTCCGACATGATGCCGTCGGTGTATTGCTGAATGTAGTTGAAGAAGCCAGCTTCGGGCCGTTTCGCCTTGATGAGCTTGCCGATATCGGCGGCCACCTCGCGCGAACTGAGGAACATGAACTCCCGGTATTGATCGTCAGGCTCATCGGGGAGATCCCGGCTGTACAACTTCCGGTACTTCGCCGCGCAGGCGTCGCAGCGGCAGTGCCCGACAAAGCGTCCGCTGTAGTCAGTGGACTGATTGCCGAACATGTTGAAGAACAGCCCGTCCACCGGATAGCGCTCCAGCGCCTCGGCCAGGATCTTCATCGCGTGATCGCGGTAGTAGCCGCCGTTGATGCAGGTCGAATACAGATCGTTGTACACCACCGGCGCGCCATCGGCCTTCTTGAAGAACCACTCGGGATGCGCGTCGAAGACGGGCTTTGGTGTTTTGCTGAAGTCGAAGCGGCCAACGACGCGGATCTTACGGCGATGCGCCTCGGCGATCACCTCCCCGAACAGATCGCGGCCCGGCGGCATGTGCGGACTGACGTAATGGAAGTCGAGCTTCGTCGGGTACTGCGCCACGATGCCGCCCATGTTGAGCAGCAGCACATTGGCGTGCATGTCCGCGAGGCGGTCGACCAGTTCCTTTGGGCCGGTAGCCGAGTCGGTTTCGCGGAGGTTGGTCTGGAGCCAGCGGATCGGCTCGCGCATCCACCAGCCCTCCTGCGCGAGCGCCGGCAGGCCGAGCAGCAGCGCCGCGAGCGCTGCCCTCACAACTCGACGCCCGTGGCCACCCACTGGCCTCTCCGCGCCGACTCCAACACCGCGTCGCAGACCTTCTGGGTCTGGAGCGCGTTTCGGAAGTCCGGCTGGGCCGGTTGGCCTGTCTCGACGCCCCTCGCGAAATCGGCCAGCGCATTGAGAAACGTATGCTCGTAGCCGATTACCAGTCCCGGCACCCAATAGTGGTCCATGTACGGATGCTCGCCGTTCGTCACGTGAATCCGCCGCCAGCCGCGCAAGTGCGATTCGACGCTCTTGCCCGACTGCATCTGCTGGTACTCGAAAAAATCGAGATACTCGCACTCCTCGAGATTAAACGAGACGCTACCGTCGGCGCCATTCAGTTCGAACGTCTTCAGCGCCTTGTGGCCGCGGGCGTAGCGCGTCGATTCGAACAGGCCCAGCGAACCGTTGGCGAACTCGGCGATGAAGAGGCACGCATCGTCGATGCCCACCGGCTCCAACTTGCCGGTCAGCATGTGCTGGCGTTCCTTGACAAACGTTTCGGTGCGGGCGACGACGCGCGCAATCGGCCCGTTCAGCCACATGGCCGTGTCAATGTTGTGTGCCAGGAGATCGCCCGTCACGCCCGACCCGGCCGCCTGAGCGTCCAGCCGCCAGAGCGCCGCGCCGCCCTGCGGAACGTCCGGGGCGATGGTCCAGTCCTGGAGGAAGTTGCTGCGGAAGTGAAACGGCTTCCCGATGCGGCCTTCATCAATCAACTGTTTGGCGAGCGAGATGGCCGGAACGCGGCGGTAGTTGAACCAGACCATGTTAGGAACTTTGGCCTCCTCTACCGCCTGGACCATCGGCTCGGACTCGGCGACAGTCCGCGCAAGCGGCTTCTCGCAGAGCACCATTTTGCCCGCCTTCGCGGCCGCGATGGCAATCTCGGGATGGGTGTCGTTGGGCGTGCAGATATCGACGGCATCGACATCCGGCGCCTCAACCACTTTGCGCCAGTCGGTTTCGACGCGTTCGTAACCCCAGTTATCGGCGAACGCCGTGGCCTTTTCGGCATTGCGGGCGCAAGCCACCTTGAGCACCGGGCGGTGCTCGACGTCGAAGAAATCGTTGAGCCGCTTGTACGCGTTCGAGTGGGCGCGGCCCATGAACCCATACCCGATCATCGCGACGCGAAGTTCCTTTTTCGCCATGCTATTCTCCGCCCCTCAGCCGTACTTCTCGATAAGCTGATCGAGGTAGTTCTTGCACGTCGCCGTCGCCGTCCAGGCGTCGGGCCAGAAGCAGAGGTCGATGGTCCACCAGTCGTGGGACAGGCGCGCGGCCTTGGTCAGCTCCGGCATGATCTCGTCGAAGTTCAATACGCCCATGCCGAACGGCGGATGCGCCGAGGTCTCGTCCTCCCCGTTGGCGTCCTTGTGGCAGGTGTTGTCGGAATCGATCACGTGTATGTGGTTGATGCGGCCGGACAACATGCGGATGTATTCCACCTGGCTCGGGAAGGTCTCCTTCTCCCCTTCCTGGCGCGCTCCGATGACGCCGACCATCTGGCCGTGGCAGGTGTCGTACTGAATTCCAAAGTTGGCCTTGTCGACGGCGTCGTGAATCCGCACGGCATCGCTCGGCTTGTTGAACGCGAAGCCCGGCTCGACTTCCCAGGTCACATACTGGCCGTTATCGGCGGCAATGTCGCAGCACACTTTCCAGGTCTTCACCACCCGATCCATCGCGGTTCGATAATCCACTTCGCGGTGGATGGCCGGCGGCTGGACGCAATCGACGCGAATGCCCTGTATGCCGAGGTCCTTGGAGAATTCGGAATTCTTGAGGAACTCGGCGATGTACTTGGTTTGATCGTCCGAATTGATGAGTTTCTCGCCCCAGAGGTTGGCAGCGATGCCGCTGAAGCCGAGATCGCGTTCCGCCATCTTCGCTTTCAGTTCCTCGCGCTGCGACTTCTCGGGCAGCGCGCCAGGCCATTCGCTATCCGGGCCGTTGGGGTTGCCCGGGTTCGGGTGCGGCGGGAAAGCGCCGAGTTCCACTCCGTCGAAGCCTAAGTCCTTGAGCTTGGTACAGACGGTATCGAAGTCGATTGGATTACTTGCGTATGGGCCAATGGTGTATGCCCAAGTGCCGATGGAGGTTCGTTTGCTCATTGTCGTAGAGGTGCCCTAACTCTCATATCTCAAGGCCGTGCTGGGATGCAAGCGCCGTCGGGCGCCGTCCGCCTATGACGGCCGTCAAGTCGTGTGAGCACACACCCGCTGTCACGGTTCTCGGATGAGGCGAATTCGAGCGTTTCAGCGGCCGGGTGGAGGCATATTTTCGCGATTTGGTCTCGTTGCTGGCGGGTCCGGCGGGTCGCCGGTGCCGCGCGACAGGTGAATAGGTTATGGGTTTCAAATAAGAGAATAGAATTCTATAATACGAGTATAGGTGACGCCGGTATGGGTGACTCCGCGACGACCGGTTCGTATCACTGGCTGGCGCTCTACTACGACCAGCTTTTCACCTTCCGTTCCTCTTTCGATGCGGCGCGGCGGCACGTGCTCGGCCCAATTCTCCCATCGGTTCGGACGGCCTGCGATCTCGCCTGCGGAACGGGGACCACCGCGGTGGAGTTCGCCCGCGCGGGGATCGGGATGGCCGGGGTCGATCTTTCACCGACAATGTGCCGGCTAGCCCGGCGCAAAGCGCGCGAGGCCGGCGTGCCTCTACAAGTTCTTCACGCCGACATGCGGTCCTTCCGCTTGCCCGAGCCGGTTGACTTGGTGACCTGCGAGTATGATGCGCTGAACCATGTGCCGCGCAAGGGAGACCTCGATCGCGTGGCGAAGGCGGTCGCGCGCGCGCTCAAACCAGGTGGACACTTCTTCTTCGATGTCAACAACCGGATTGCCTTTGAGCGGGTGTGGCCGCTTACCTGGTGGGTCGAGAAACCGGACCTGGCGCTTGTCATGCACGGCGGTCATGTGAAGGGAAAGGACAAAGCCTGGTGTGACGTGGAGTTGTTTGTCCGGCGGGGCCGCTACTGGAAGCGTCACAAGGAGCACGTCGAACAGGTTTGCTGGAACCCGGCCGAGATTCGCCGCGCGCTACGCGCAGCGGGCCTCGATCGTATCCGCGCGTGGGACGCCAGCCCCTTCGTCACCGGCGAGGTGTTGATAAGGCCCGGTCACCGAACCTTCTATCTCGCCCGGAAAGTTACTGCACGCGCTTCCCGATCCACTCGATCGTAAACTCCCCGCCTCTGAACTCGGAGGTGAGCTTGATCTCGTCGCCGCTCACCTTCCCCTTGTAGTTCACCTTCATTTCCTCGCCCTGGAAGTTGATGGTGATCCAAAACGACAAGTTGTCGCCGTCCACCTTGCCCTCGTTGATCGTGGACTTCCCCATCATCGAGCTATTGGTTTCGCCGGTGAGCGTATTGCCGTCCACTTTAAAAGAAAAGGTACGCTCGATAGTTCCGTTCGGACCTTCGGCAGTCGCCTTCCAGTTTCCGTTGATATCGGCCGCGAAGGCGGCCAGAGCGAACATCGCGAACAAGACGAGTGTGCGTTTCATTGGATAACCTCTACACCGGACTCATTGTCAGGCCACTCGATCCGTTCCGCCACACCAGAAGACCGGCCAGGGGGCCCGGCCGCGGACAAGGGTGTCCGCCCCACTTTTCAGGAACTCGGCATGCGGAAGTACAAACCGTCGTGACCGCAAGCTTAGTCTTTCCGATCGGGCTCTCAGAGTCAAGGGCAACCTGTGGGACGATGCGGTCTGAACCACCATGGCCGCCATCCTCATCTTCGCCGCCACTTACCTGGTCCTGGCCATCGGCCGCTTCCCCGGCCTGCGCGTGGACCGCACGGGCGCGGCGATCATCGGCGCCGGCTGCATGATCGGCTTCGACGTTCTCACCTTCGAGGAAGCGATGGCGGCGATCGACCACGCCACTATCGTCCTGTTGTTCGGCATGATGATCGTGGTCGCCAACCTCCGCCTGTCCGGCCTATTCAGCCTTGTCAGCGCCTGGGTCGTCCGCCACGCCCACCGCCCGCTTACCTTGCTCGCCGCGATCGTCACCGTCTCCGGCGTCTTCTCCGCTTTCTTCGTCAACGACACGATGTGCCTCGTGCTGACGCCGCTGGTGCTCGAAATCACACGTTCGCTCGGCCGCAACCCGCTCCCGTACCTGCTCGCCGTCGCCATGGCCGCCAATGCCGGCAGCGTCGCCACCATCACCGGTAATCCGCAGAACATGATGATCGGCAGCCTGTCCGGCATCCCGTACCGCGACTTTGCCGCCGCGCTTACGCCGGTGGCCGCATTGTCGCTGCTCATTACGTTCGCCGTGGTCGCGCTGCTCTACCGGCGCGAGTTTGCCGCCCAGACCCGTGTCGAAGTGAAGCCGGTGCGCGTCTGCGTCCGCCGCCCCCTTCTTTGGAAGTCGCTCACCGCCGCCGCCGGAATGCTGGTATTTTTCTTCGCCGGCTGGCCGGTCGCCAAGGTTGCCATGGGTGCGGCGGCCTTCATTCTCGTCACCCGGCGGATCAAGCCACAGCGCATCTATAACGAAATCGACTGGTCGCTGCTCGTCCTCTTCGCCGGGCTGTTCATCGTCGTCGCGGGCGTCGAGAAAACCTCGCTCGACGAAACCCTCTTCCGCCTTGCCGCCACCTTGCGCCTCGAAAACGTCGGCGTGTTGACCACAGTCTCCGCTCTGGTCTCCAACCTCGTCAGCAACGTTCCGGCCGTGCTCATCTTCCGGCCTGTCGTACCCCTCATGCCCGACCCGAACCTCGGCTGGCTCACCTTGGCCATGTCCTCCACCCTCGCCGGCAACCTGACACTGCTCGGTTCGATCGCCAATCTCATCGTCGTCCAACACGCGCGTCCCGCCGTCATCATCACTTTCAGCGATTACCTCAAGGCCGGCGTACCCACCGCCGTGTTCTCGCTGCTGGCCGGAGTCGCGTGGCTGTCGCTCACTCACTGACCCGAACTTGGTACACTCTCACCGATTAAGCTCGTATGCCCGACTCCATCAAATACACCCTCGAAGAGAATCAAATTCCGAAGTCCTGGTACAACATTGTCGCCGACCTTCCGGCGCCTCCGCCACCCGTCCTGCATCCTGGGACCCTGAAACCTGTCAGCCCGGACGATCTGGCGCCGATCTTTCCGATGTCGCTGATCGCCCAGGAAGCGGCCACCGAGCGTGAGATCGAAATCCCCGGTCCCGTCCGCGATATCTACCGCCTATGGCGGCCCTCGCCGCTGTACCGGGCGCGGCACCTGGAAAAACACCTGGATACGCCCGCGAAGATCTACTACAAGTACGAAGGCGTCAGCCCCGCCGGCAGCCACAAGCCCAACACAGCCGTTGCCCAGGCCTTTTACAACAGAGAAGCTGGCGTCAAGCGCATCGCCACGGAGACCGGCGCCGGGCAATGGGGCTCGTCGCTCGCTTTCGCCGGTGCGCTGTTCGGGCTCGACATCCAGGTTTTCATGGTTCGCGTCTCCTACCTCCAGAAGCCCTACCGCCGCGCCTTGATGGAGAGCTATGGCGCCCGCTGCATTCCCTCGCCGTCGAACGAGACCGAGTCGGGCAAAGTGATCCTGTCGAGGAACCCCGAACATCCCGGCAGTCTCGGCATCGCCATCTCGGAAGCCGTCGAAATCGCCGCTACCCATCCCGATACCAACTACGCCTTAGGCTCCGTACTGAACCACGTTCTGCTCCATCAGACCGTTCTCGGGCAGGAGGCCGTCCAGCAGATGGCGATGGCCGGCGATTACCCCGATGTCATCGTCGGGTGCACCGGCGGCGGCTCGAACTTCGCCGGTATTGTGTTTCCTTTTCTCGGCATGCAGCTTCGCGGCGGCCGCGGAAGCCGGATCGTTGCTATCGAACCCGCCGCCTGCCCGTCGCTAACCCGCGGCCGCTACGCCTACGATTTCGGCGACACCGCTCACCTGACCCCGCTCGCCAAGATGCACACGCTCGGCTCCGCATTCACCCCGCCCGGCTTCCATGCCGGCGGCCTTCGCTATCACGGCATGGCGCCGCTCATCAGCCACCTGAAGGAACTCGGCCTCATCGAAGCCCGCGCCTATCATCAGCGCGTTTGCTTCGATGCCGGGATCGCGTTCGCCCGCACGGAAGGCATCCTCCCCGCGCCCGAAGCTAACCACGCCGTTCGCGGCGCCGTCGACGAGGCGTTACGATGCAAAGAGGAAGGGCGCTCGGAGACAATCCTCTTCAATCTCTGCGGCCACGGGCATTTCGACATGCAGGCTTATTCCGATTACTTCGCCGGCAAGCTGGTCGACCAGGATTACGATGAGGCCGAACTCGCGATGGCCCTCGCCGGACTGCCGTCCGTGCCGTCGGCCTGAATATGAGGAATCGAAACCGCGTTTTTGTACTTGTCCCTTTGCTTGCCCTCTGCCTCTATCTCTGTTGGCGGATCATTGGGCCCTTCTTCGCCGAACTCACCAGCGCCATCATCCTCGGTGTCGTCCTCTATCCGGTCTACGACTGGATTCGCGGCCGCCTTCGCAACCGCGACCTCGCCGCCGCCGCCGGCACTCTGCTCGCGGTCATCATCATCCTCGCCCCGGCGTTCCTCATCGGATTGATGATGGCCGGCGAGATCCGCGACGTCGCCACGGCCATTCGCCAGAAAGCCGGCGCCGATGGCTTCATCGCCTACGTCAGCGCAATCGTCGACGGAGTACTGCTGAGGATCTCCACCCGCTTCGGCATTGCGGTGCCGGAGATCGAGCACGAAATTGTGACCCGCCTCGAAGCCCTTGCCTCTTACGCCCTGCGCTCGGCCGGGTCGGTTGTCAATAGCATCGGCTCCCTGTTGATCGGGATCGTTTTCACTTGCTTCATTCTCTTCTTTGTATTTCGCCAAGGCCACCTAGTGGCTGACTTCGTATACGAAATCCTCGACCTTCCGCCGGACCG
>CAYPUQ010000081.1:0-4661 GCA_964413655.1 uncultured Solibacteraceae bacterium
AGAGTTCAAGCCCCGATCTACCGAACACTTTGTCATGCTTGAGCAGCAGGTTGACCTCCCGGTGCGGCCGGTACACCCTACGCGTTCAGAGTCCAGTTCGGCCGGTAGGCGCGCTTTAGATAGTCGTTCGCTTCGGAGGAATTGGTCACGCGGCCGGTGGCGCCGTCGTATTCGAGCTTCTTTCCAACGCGGTGGGCCACCAGGCCAAGCAGCATCTGTTCAATCATCGTGCCGGAATAGTCGAAGTCGCAGTGAGTCTTGCTGCTGGTGCCATGGACAACCTTGTCGCTCTTGCCCTTGCAGGCGTCGATCCAGTCGGCCTGGAACGGATCGCGCCGGCCGCCTGGGTCCCGGCCGCTCTTTTCGGCTTCGAGGATGTCTTCCACCGGGGTATTCGGCAGGGCTAGCGCCGCTGGGACGCCGCCCTCCAGGAACTGGACTACCGGGAATCCACCCGCCTTCGGTTCCGCGCTCGGCATTGACGTCCACCCGGCGGGAAGAGGCCGCGCGGGTCTTGCGGGACGGGATGGCCGCGCTGCGGAAGGGGCTTGCGTGACCTGTCCGGTACCGCCGACCAGCGGAAGAAGTTGATCCTTCGACCGGCGCGTGTAGTACGTGAAATCGCCGTCGTCGTTGTTCGGGATAATCACCCGGCCCGTGAAGTCGGCGAGGATGGCGCCTTTCGTACCTTCGAAGATGGCGCCATTGCCGATCCTCGCCACATCCAGGAAGTTCTTCGGAGCCTCCGGCTTCAGGCCGCCCTGATACCAAACCACCTGGACGGGTCCGCGCCAATTGTTCTTCGGATGCTCGAAGGTGGCCTTCAACTTCACCGGGCAGATGTTGGGATCGAACTTGTCGCTGACCTCGTGATCCACTTCGACTGTGGACGGCGCCCCCGCGTCGATCGCGTTCCACACCAAGTCCATCGTGTGCGCGCCCATGTCGCCCATCTGACCGACCCCGAAGTCGCGATACATGTTCCAGAACAGGCAGTTCAGACCCAAGGAGCCGCCGAAGTACTGCGGGCTGTACGGATGATAGGGCGACGGTCCAATCCACTGCTCGTAGTGCAGGAACGATGGCGGCTGGCCTTCACCGGCGGGGTACCCTGGCCGGGGCAATTGGCGGCTGTCCCAACTGTGAACGGTCTTCAACTCGCCGATGGCTCCGTCCAGAATCAGTTCACGCACACGCTCGAAGTTCGGGTAGGCGTGGCGTTGTGTGCCGTGCTGGGTCGCCACCTTGGCCTTCCGGCGGAGATAGTTCGCGCGCACGACACGCGCCTCCTCCACGCTGATGCCGAGCGGCTTCTCGCAAAAGACGTGCATATCGCGATTCAACGCCCAGTTGGCGATGAAGGCGTGGTGGTGATCCGCCGTGCAAATGATCACGGCCTCGACGTCCTTCTGATCGAGACACCGGCGCCAATCCCAATAGGTCTTCGCCTTGGGGAAAATCTTCAGCGCTTCCTTCGTGCGCAGATCGTTAACGTCGCACAAGGCCACCACATTCTCGTTGCGCATCGTGTTGTAGAACGCGGTGCCCCGTCCCCATACACCGATGAGGGCGATATTGAGCTTGTTGCTGGGAACGTTCTGGCCTCGTAGCGTGCCGCTTTTCAGAATCGTGAGTCCGGCGGCGGCGGATGTGAACAAGTCGCGTCGTTTCATGTGGGGCGGTTCCTCTTTGTCCATAATACCGGACATGCGGGTCCGTTTGTACTACCAGCCGCCGCCGCAGATGCTAACTTCGAGTCCCAATTCGCGGAAGGCAGCCGCCTTCGCGGCAAGGCCGAAATTCGCACTCCCGGCATCGGGCGCGTAGACGACCTGAATATGGTTGGCCTTGTGGCGGGCCATCATCTGGTCGCGCGAGACCCCGTAGGTTACCGCGTGCATGATGGGCCACTGCGGCGTCGTGATTTGCCAGCGGCGTTCGGTTTCCTCAGGCGGCAGTTCAACTACTTTGGCGCGGCCGAGGTCGGCCTTGAGGACGCCATGGTCGAGGAAAACGCGGCTCCAGACGATTTCGCCCGGTTTGCTCACGCCCTTCACCGTCCCGCCACCGAGACGGAAGTACATTGGGGGCTGACGCTCGCTGACCGTGCCGGCGTAACCGCCGTTGAGGTGCTTCGGCGGCACGGCTCCGCTGATCTCGAATACCCAGACGAACTCGCCGTTGTAGTCCTCGCCGTAGCGAACATCGTGCAGCGTGTTCTCGGGGTCGTAGCCGAGGGCGCGCCACAGGCGGTAGGTGACCAAACCGTCGAGTCCGGCGCATTCGTCCACTTCGTTGAAATGCGGTAGCGCTTCGCCTTCGTAGAGCACGCGGCCGTTGCCGGCGGCGCGGACCGGCGGACGCTCGACGTTGTTGAGCAGACCCTCCACCAGGTCCGACGCCGGCGCGAGGTCCTTCAATCCCTGCTGGTACTGGATGCCGATGGTGTCGCAGCCGAAGTCGTCCGCGATGCGCAGCGCGGCGATATACATCTTGCACTGTTCGTGGATCTGGCCGTCGGTCAGTTCGGTCTCGGGGTCCGAACCGGTATGGAACTGCATCCCCCGTTCATCGAGCCAACTCCGCACCTCGCGTGCTTCGGCGTCCGGAACCTCGCGCATTTCGGCGTAAAGAGCCGACTGGCTGAGCCGCTCTTTGAAGACTCCAGTATGGTGGAGCAGTTCGTCGGGGATGATGGCGTTGTACATGCCCATGCACCCTTCGTCGAAGACGCCCATGATGGCTTTGCGGGCCTTCAACTTGCGAGCGGCGGCGACACCGGCGGCCTCGGCTTCCTTGTCGAGTTTGTAGCTCTTCAGCGGCTGAACGTGGCTGGTGTCGTGGCGCAGCGGTATGCCGTTCAGCCAGCGCTTCAGGTTCTCGCGGAAGAATGCGTCGTCGAAGTCACGGCTCCACAGCGTGTCGTACTTCACACCGGCCTTGGTCAGCGACCCATTCAGGTTCAACATCCCGACCAGCCCCGGCCACTCGCCGCTCCAGTTCGCCACCGTCAGAATCGGTCCCTTGTGCGTGTAGAGACCGTGCAGAACGTGGTGGCTGTACTGCCACACTGCCTCGACCACGACCAGCGGCGCGTGCTCGGGAATGCCGCGAAAGACTTCCATGCCGCGCTTCTGGCTATCGATGAAGCCGTGCCCTTTTGCCGCGTCGTAGGGGTGGCCACGCTCCACTTGGAAGCCCCCGGCGCGAATGGCCGCCGTCACGGCCTCTTCCACCCGCTGCTGAGCGGGCCAACACTTCTGGTTCGCGGACAGTCGCAGATCGCCGTTCGCGATCAGGATCACCGGGTTCGCCATACGCCTCTATTCTGTCACTCGGGCGGCGCGGAGCGCGGCAAGAACCGGCGGATCGCGTGGTCGTAGATCAGCGCGCCGAGCGGACCGCCGATCAGCGGGCCGACGATGGGCACGAGGAAGTATCCGGTCCCGTCCGTGAGGCCGTTGTTGCGGAATCCGGCAGCGACGGTAAACAGCCGCGGACCGAAGTCGCGGGCGGGATTGATCGCGTAGCCGTGCATGCCCCCGAAACTGGCGCCGATGGCGACCACAACGAGACCGATCAACAACGGCGCCAGCGGCGCAGTGGGCTGGTTGCGTTCGTCGACGATGGCGCAGATGAGCATCAGCAGCAGCGCCGTGCCAATGACCTGGTCGAGGAGCCCGAACGCGAGCGAATTCGGAAAGGCGGGAAAGGTCGCGAAGATGCCGGCGGTTTTCTCGAGGCCGGGGTCGACTTTGCCGAAGGCCGGATAGTAGTTGGCAAAGACCAGCGCCGCGGCGGTGAATCCGCCAGCCGTCTGCGCCAACGAATAGGGCAGCACTTTGCGCCACGGGAATCCCCGGAACATAGCGAACGCCAGTGTCACGGCGGGGTTGATATGAGCGCCGGAAACGCGGCCGGCGACATAAATGCCGAAGACAACCCCGAGCCCCCAGCCCAGGTTGATGTTGGTCCAGTCGCCCTTGGCGAGATCGCCGGGCATGCTGGGCGAGAACAGGACAGTCATGGCGACGACACCGTTGCCGAAGACAATCAGAGTGAAGGTTCCGAGGAATTCCGCGAGCAGTTCCCCACGGAGCGGCGGCTGATGCATAGCCGTGGCATTGTATCATTGGCGAGCAGGTGCGTCCGAATGGGACACTCGATGACTGCCAACGATTTCCGCCGGATCGCGCTGAGTTTCGACGGCGCGGAAGAGGGTTCGCACATGGGCGCCGCCGACTTTCGGGTCGGGGACAGGATTTTCGCCACGCTCGCGTCGGTCGGCCAGGGCTACGGGAACCTGATGCTGACGCCGGAGCAGCAGGCGGAGTTCGTTGCCGAACTACCCGAAGTGTTCGTGCCCATTGCGGGCGGGTGGGGCAGGATGGGAATGACTCATATCCGCCTGGCCGCGGCGAACGAGGATGTGCTGACCGGGGCGCTGCGCACCGCCTGGCGGGTGCGCGTCGAGAAAAATGCGCGAGCGAGCGGGAAGAAGCGTGCGGGCGTACCAAAGAAGGGGGCGGAACGCTGACGGATGGTAGGCGTGTCCGCGGGCGACAGCTGCTTAATAGTTTAGCGCTCAGCGGATCCTCAGCCCGGCAGGTACTCCGCCACGACGAGCGTGACATCGTCCCGCTGCGGTTCGCCGCCGGTGA
>CAYPUQ010000081.1:4761-17730 GCA_964413655.1 uncultured Solibacteraceae bacterium
AGGTACTCCGCCACGACGAGCGTGACATCGTCCCGCTGCGGTTCGCCGCCGGTGAAGTTGGTCACCGCGTTCAGCATGGTCCGGTGGAGCGTCTCGCAGTCCATGTCGGCGCAGGAGCGCAGCAGCAGCCGGATGCGCTGCATCTCGAAAAACTGGCCGGAGGAGTTCTGCGCTTCGGTGAGACCGTCGCTAAAGACGACGAGTTTGTCACCCGGCGAAAGCTGTGAGGTGCAGACCTCGAAGTCGCCGACGTCGAGGATGCCGACCGGCATGCCGGTGGTGGTGAGCGTCTCCATTCCGCCGTTGCGGTGGAGCAGGATGGGAGTACACTGTCCGGCGTTGGCCCAATGAAGCGCGCCGTTGGATTTCAGTGCGCCGTAGAACAGCGTTGCGTACTTCTCGCCCTCCGTCCGGTCGTACAGAAACGTATTCACCCTGCGCAGCATGGCGTGGATCTGCCCGGGCGAATCGCCGCCGAGCAGGAACGCGCCTTGGAGGAAGCCAGCCAGCAGCGCGGAACTGACGCCCTTCCCGCTCACGTCGGCCACCACCATGGTCCAGCAATCGGGACCGGCGGGCGCGACATCGAAGTAGTCGCCGCCCACCTGGTGCGAGGCGATGCTCGAACCGGCGACGCGGAACCAGCCCGAAGTGGGGAAATTCTTCGGAAGCAGGTCCTGTTGAATCTTGCGGGCGATCTCCAGTTCCTCCTCCATGCGCAGCTTAATCTGCTGTTCCTGGAGAAGGCGGGCGTTCTCGATGACGGTGGAGGCTTCGAGCGCGAGCGTCTGGAGAAGCTCGCGATTGCCACCAGAGAGATCGGCGACGCTGATCTTGGAGTCGAGGTAAATGAGACCAACGGTCTCGTTCAGCGCCGCATGGACGGTTTCCGGGGTAATCTCGGTCCGCACCCGGACGAGCGGCACGCACACCACGCTTCGGAGTTCGAGGTTGGCGACCGAGACGTCCGGATTGGTAGCGCCCTCGGCGCTGGGATCGAAGTGCATCGAGAGCAACTCGCGCCGCTGGTGCAAGGCGCGATGAATGAGGCGGGTGGGGACCTTGAGATCGTCCTTGGAGAGCTGCTGGCCCTCGGAATCGCGCGCGACCTTGATCTCCAGGTCGTCGCCGGCCTTCAGCATGAGGAAGCCGCGCTGCGCGCTAGTGACCGCCAGCGCCGCGTCGACGACGGCGCCGAGCACCTCGTTCACCGATAGTTGGCCTTGCAGCGCGCGGGCGACCTCAACCAGCGCGCGGAGTTTGGCGAGGTTGCCACCAACGGTGGTGGCGCGGGTGGAAATAGTGACCTGGCTGATGAGCCGCGCCAGTTCGGCTTCGTCCTGAATGAAGATGAGTTGGTAGGAGTCGGTGAAGCCGAAACCGATAGTATCGGAGTTCGCCAGTTTGACGACGCCGGAGATTCGCTTGCTGTTCACGAACGTGCCGTGACGGCTGTTCATGTCCTCGATAAAGTACCCGTCGTCGCCGATGGTGATGCGCGAGTGGACGCGCGAGACGCGGTTATCGCGCAGAACAAGGTTATTCTCGGTGAGCCTGCCGATGAGGAACGGCGACTGGGTCAGCGCCACCCGGCTGCGGTGCCCACTCGGATTCACCACGGTCAGGACAGCATGCTTCTTGTCGCTTTCCCTGTCCACAAGACCGGGTGAAGCCATCTCTCCCCCCTCTTTTATCTCCGATCGGACTTCTTCTTCGGGCGGTCGTCGGTCTTTGCCGCGCTCTCGATTCCGGCAGCCTCGGCCATCTCACGAGTCCGCAGCGCCTGGCAGTGAGCGCAGTAGCCGCCGATCTCCGTCCGAGCTATCAGGATATTAAATCCGAAGTGGGTTTCGATCTGGCGCCGGAGGCGCTGCAAGGGCTCCCCGAAGAACTCCTCCACCCGGCCGCAACGCAGACAGATGACGTGCGCGTGCTCCTGTTTGAGGCGGGTTTCGTAATAGTGCTGGTCGCCGCCGTAGTGCATGAGATCGAGCTCATCCACCAGGCCGCCCTGCTTCAGCATCTTGAGGGTGCGGTACACGGTAACCCGGTTGAGCTTCGGGTCCACCTCGCGGGCCTTCTGATAGAGCGTTTCGGCGTCGAGGTGCTGACCGGACTTGTCGAGAATATCCAGCAGAATCTGGCGTTGCCTGGTGAGACGAAACCCCTTCTCCTTGATCGCGTCCGGCAATACCGGACCGTCACCCGGCTTGACTGAGGACGAGGACATCGGCGGTCAGCTCGCGCGCACGCTTTCGGACTGTGCGCCGCAAGCCGCCCGCGCCGCCGTTTCGGGAGACGAGGCAACCAGCGCCAGAATCAGCAGCGAACCCGCCAGTGCACAAAACCAACAGTAGTACCGCATTACCTTGACTCTATCATGGCTTACGGGCGCCGGCGTTATTCGTTGGGCAGAACATCCGCCGGCTGGGTACGTGCAGCGCGGCGGGCCGGGATGACCATCGTGGCGGCGCAGACCACGATGGCTATCGCGGCGGCGGCGTAAGAACGGTTCATACTCTCTCACAAAAGGAATGATCCGAGCAATCGGCGGTATCAGCAGGACGGCTTCGGTTTCACGGCCTGAAATCATCCGCCGATGCCTTGCCACGCCGGCTCCCGGACCAGTCAAACCACACGACGATTAGCGCGGCGCCCGGCCCTTACGCGAAAGAACCGCCGTGCGAGGGCCATTCAGCGAAAGATTCACTTTTCCTCATCTTTTCTGGCCGTCTGCCGACGACTTTTACGCCTGTTTCTACAGGGAAAAACAAACTATGAATCTCAATATCGAACAAGCACAACAACTGGCGATGCGCGTGATCGGCGACCAGGGCGGCGCCTTCGTGATGGCGCTCGGCTATATCGGCGACCGGCTGGGCCTCTTCAAAGCCATGGCGGGCGCGGGTGCGTTGACAAGTCAGGATCTCGCCGGGCGAACTGGCCTCAACGAACGCTATGTCCGCGAATGGCTCCGCGCGATGGTGGCGGCCGAATACCTCGACTACGACGCCGGTACGGACACCTATCGGATGACCGATGAACAGGCCTTCGTCTTCGTCAACGAAGACAGTCCTCTGTTCGTGGGCGGCGCCATGCAGATTACCGCGCCGACCATCTTCAACGTCCCCAAGATCATGAACTCGTTCCGCGCGGGCGGCGGCGTGTGCTTCCACGAAATGGGAGAAGACATCCCGTGCGGCATCGAACGGACGTTCGGTCCGGGCTACAAAAACTTCCTGGTGAACGACTGGCTGACGAAGGTGCCCGGCCTGATCCAGCGGCTTCAGTGGGGCGCTCGCGTGGCGGACATCGGCTGCGGACGCGGTCTTTCCACCATCGAGATGGCCAAGGCGTTTCCGGAGTCGAAGTTCCTGGGCATCGACCTGCACGCCGGCAGCATCGAAGGCGCCTGGACGCGAGCCCGTGCCGCCGGACTCGGCAACGTCGCGTTCCTGGCAATTTCGGCCGATGAATTGCCGCAGGACAATTACGACCTGATTTGCAGCTTCGACTGCATCCACGACATGGCGAATCCGCTGGGCGCGCTCAAGGCGATTCGCTCCGCGATGGCAGACGATGGCTGCTATCTGTGGTCCGAGCCGAATGCTTCGCACAACGCGGCGGAAAACCGGAACCCGATCGGTAAGGTGTTCCACTCGATCAGCCCTCTGCACTGCATGACAGTTTCGCTGGCAAACGAAGGCGCGGGACTCGGCACGGTCATCGGCGAGGAGGGAGCGCGGAAACTGGCGGAGACAGTGGGCTTCAGCAGTTTCGAGCGGCTGCCCGTCGAGAATCCGTTCAACCAGTTCTTCCTGTTGCGGAAGTAGCCGCTGGCGCGTGCAGTCTCCGGGATAGCCTGGAGACAGCACAGGATGGTTTCAAAAGACAGCCAGGTGCAGCGGTTCATCGGGGACGGCTTCGTCCGGATCGAGCAGGCTTTTCCACCGGTACTGGCCGATGAGTGCCGCGCGATTTTGTGGCGTGACACCGGGTGCGATCCGGCCGATCCGGGTAGCTGGACGCGACCAGTGATCCGGCTCGGAGATTACGCGACGGAGCCGTTCCGGCGGGCAGCCAACACCGAAGTGCTGCACGCGGCATTCGACCGGCTCGTCGGCCGAGGCCGTTGGCTGCCGCGGTCCAGTCTTGGCACGTTTCCGGTGCGCTTTCCCAACGCCGGCGACCCCGGCGACACGGGGTGGCATGTCGATTTGAGCTTTCCCGGCGAGGACTCGGACCCCGGCGATTTCTCCACCTGGCGGATTAACCTGTACTCGCGCGGCCGGGCGCTGTTGATGCTGTTCCTGTTCTCGGACGTTGGGGCGAACGACGCCCCAACGCGCATTCGGGTCGGCTCACACCTTGATGTGGCAAGGCTTCTAGCCCCGGCTGGCGATGCAGGAGTTTCGCGACTGGATTTGACCACACCGGCAGGACGGCCCGAAGCGCTCGCGACGGGACCGGCGGGCACAGTCTATCTCTGCCACCCATTCCTCGTTCACGCCGCTCAACCGCACCGTGGTTCCAAACCGCGATTTCTGGCCCAGCCGCCGCTGTATTCGGCCGATCCGCTCCAACTTCAGCGGCCCGATGGCGGTTACTCCCCGGTGGAGACCGCCATCCGCCTTGCCCTGGATGAGTTTGCGACTTAAGGCGCCTGGGCGATGCCCTCGCGCTCGCCGTCGAACGTGTACGAAGAGGTTGGTGAATTGAGCGGTGCCGTCCCCGTCTGGCTGGCCGTCATTCGAAGGTGATTCCGGACTCCTTCGACCCCCGACGCGATACCGTTTTGCAGAATCCGCGCGACGATACCCGCAACGTGAGGCGACGCCATGCTCGTGCCGGACATTCGCGTCGTACCACCGCCAGCGCGCAGCGACAGTACGCCTACCGAACTGATTAAACAAGGGCGGCTCACGTTCTCCTGATCCTCGCCGGGCGCCGAAATCGTCACGCCGACGTTCTCGGCACTCAGCGCGCCGTCGGTGGTGAAGTACGAGGCCGTGTCCGCCGCGATCGGCGACGACAGGTTCCGGCACGCGTTCGTGCCGCTTTTCGCCGCCGTGCTTGCCACTGCGATCACTTCAGGGAAGCGGGCCGGAACCATGTCCTTCGCTTCCTTGGTGGCATCGTTGCCGGCGGCGACCACGACAATCACGCCCGCACCTGTGAGCGCCTGAATCGCGCTGCGTATCGGCGCGTCGTCGTCGTCGGTCGAACGCGGCCGGCCGAGACTCATATTGACGACCCGAATCGACGCGCGGTTCTGATACACCCAGTTCAGTCCCGCGATCACCGTCGCGTCGCTGCCCGATCCGCTGTTATCCAGCACCCGGACGCAATACGGAGTCGCCTTCGGCGCGACGCCGAGCACGTCGATTGTGTTGTCCAGCGCCGCCACCGTTCCCGCGACGTGGGTTCCGTGGCCGTTGCCATCCTGGCATGTCCCGCCAAAGCTATCGAACTTCACGGCGCCAACAGCGAGATCGGCATGGCTCAGGTCGATCCCTGAATCGACGATCGCGACGCCGATGCCCGTTCCGTCCGAGCCGAGGCGTGGAGCGCCGACCCGCTTCACTCCCTCCGGAATCGCCTGGCTGCTCCCCCCGCCACCGCCGCCTCCGCCCGGTTTCTTTCCCTGAAACGCTTCGACGACGCGGTCCGGCACGATCGAGACGACGGCCGCATTCCGTCGCAATGCCGTCAGCGCGTTGAAGTTCGGAATCCGCGCCGCGACGCCGTTAATCACATCCAGGTTGTAGCGAAGCAGCCCTCCCCCCCGCGACACGGCCTGCGCGCGTTCGTTCGCCGGCGTCCCCGCGCGAAACATAATCAGGTATTGATCCTCGTTCGGCGATCCCGCCGCGGGACCGCTGCCCGGCTCCCTGACTTGGCCGGTGGCTGCCGTCACCGCCAAAAACAAGGCGGCCGGCATGGCAAACGCGCCCGAAAGGCGCAACTTGGAATTCATCCCTCTTTTCCCTTCTTCGCGGAATGCACCGGTTCCGCCGGCGCCATGACAGGTATGTGAAGCGGCGGCCCGGAACGTATCATGGGAACCTCCGTCCGGCCTGCCGTTGACATACAATCAGGATCGACGGAGAAGACTATGAACATTACCCGGCGTTCGCTTTTGGCATCTTCGGCGGCCCTGTTGCGGCTGATGGCCGCCGATCACGATCGATACCGCATCGGCAACACGACCAACACCCGCGGCGGCTGGGAGAAGGACGTCTTCCTTTCCTTCCGCGAAGCGCGCGCAGTAGGCTACCGCTACGTGGAGTCCTTCTTCCACTACTTCCGCGACTACCTCGACCGGCCCGAAGCGCTTCAGGCGAAGATCGACGAGATCGGTGTGAAGTTCGTCACCATCTCCAACGGCGGGCCGATGGAGATGCACTTCGAGGACCCGTCCAAGCACAACCAGATCTACGAAGAACACATCCGCCTGGTCCGATTCATCAAGCGCTTCGGTTGTACGCACCTGAAGATCAACATGGGACCGCGCCGGCCCGAGGGCACTACCGCCGAGGACCTGAAGCACATGGCCGCCGCGCTGAACGAACTCGGCCGCCGTGTTACCGGGGAGGGCCTGAAACTGGCGCCGCACGCCCACATGTGGAACCAGTTCGAAAACCGGCGCGAGATCGACTACATCATGGAGCACACAGACCCGAAGCACGTCTGGTTCGTGCTGGACACCGGTCACATCACGATGGCCGGCATCGACCCGGTGGAACTAGCGCGGACGCTCGGCCATCGCATCGTCGAATTTCACATGAAGGACACCAAGCGGGAATGGCTCGGCGGCGCGAAGCAACGGCTGGACCGGCCCGACATGATGACGGATCCGCCGTTCTTCCCGCTCGGCGAAGGTGGCGGGGTCGACTTCCCGGCCCTGAAAGCCCACCTCGACCGCACCCAGTGGCGCGGGTATCTCACTGTGGAACTGGATTCGTCGCCCTTCCGGCCGCCCAAGGAAAGCGCGCGGATGAGTTTTCGCTATATCGAGGACAAGCTCGGCATTCGGGGGTAACTACCCGCGCTGAGTACTCCGCACAGAAGACAGCGCTCCAGAGCGTCAGTCTGCCGGCCAAGCCTGAAGTGCCGGGAGGGGATTGGGTTCAAGGACTTCGGTTCGCTCAAGTTCGGCGGTCGCGAATCGTACCCCGCCAAGACTTTCCTGCTACGCGGTCGACCCGCGAATGGTGGCGCCCTCTGATCTGACAACTTCCGGCGTGCATCGCGACCGTCCGTCAGTTGAACTGCACGCTATCGAGCATGCGGCGGAAGGCGGGTTCGAGCGTCGCGAAGTCCCGGTCGGGAGAAATAAGCACGAGGTAGAATAATCCCTCTGGACGATTGATCGTAGCGAGCCAGATTCGCTCGGGCGCGCCGTCGGGAGTGCGGCCGGCCATCGGCACTAGCATGCCGCGTTGGCCGCCGAGAATGGCGGTGCGCGCCGGGCCGGCGGCGCGGAGGTCCGGGTTGATGGAGGCGAGGTCGCGCAGCAATTCCTGGGTCGCGCCGCGCACGTCGCGCCGCCCGGATTCGGGACGATAGTAGCTCAAGACGGCTCCATGGGTGATCGCAAAGCCGCCGCGGCCCTGCACAATCCCACCCTGTGGTGCGATGGTAACCACGGCCGAGGTCCGGTCGCCGTAAACCTGCCATCCGGCAGGATGGTCCAGCCCCACGCGGCTGGTCTGCAACCGGGTGAAATTCGCCGGTGCCAACGCCGAACGAGCCGGAGCCCCGGCCTCCGCTTGCTGCGCCGGCGGGCGACCCGGACCCAATCGCGCCACCTGCTCGCGCATCGGGGAAAACTGTCCCGTGTCGGCGTTGTAGTTCGCCTGCGGCAGGGTTTGCACTTCGGCCTGAACGTTTCGCACGCGGTTACCGGGGTTCGGGTGTGACGAGAGAAACTGCGGCGCGCGCGATCCGCCCTGTGCTTCCAGTTTCTCGAAGAAGCTAGCCATCTCCACCGGATTCCAACCGGCCTTCGCCATCATGCGTGCGCCAAGCGCATCGGCCTGGTTCTCCGCGTCGCGCGAATACTTCAGCAGGATAGAGTTCGCGCCGAGCCCGATGCCCAGTTGGCCGAGTTGCGCCAGCACGCTTCCCTGTCCCAGCGCGACGCCGCCCAGCACCGCCGGCAGTTGAATGAGCGTGGCTTTCGACGCTTGGCTGGTCCCGTGGCGGAGGGCGACGTGCGCGATCTCGTGGGCCAGGACCCCGACGAACTGCGCCTCGTTGTCGGACGCGGCCATCAGGCCGGTGTGAACGAAGATCGGACCGCCGGGCAGTGCGAACGCGTTGATACTGTCGTCGTGAATCAGCGTGAAGTTGTAAGGGTAGCCATCGGCTTCCGGTTGCCCGGCTAGCCGCTGGCCGAGCCGCGAGACGTAGTCCTGCAGGTCCCGGTTGTCGACCACCCGAACCTGCTTCCGGATCTGACCGGCGGCTTCCTGCCCAAGCTGAATGTCCTGCTGCTTGGAATAGACGTTGAAGCCGGGCCGGATGGGATCCCCTGGCCTTCGCGCGGCGCACGACAGGCTGATGGCGGCCAGCACAACCACGGACAAACAGCGGCGACGGTCCATACCTGAATGATACGAAACCGCGGCGCCGGACGGCTTTCAGGAACGTGCGCTACGTCGCGAAAGCACAATCGTGCTACATCCACAAACTCTTTCGCCGGCTCCGCAGCAGCCAAATGAAGAACGGACCGCCGAGTAACGCCGTGATCACCCCCACTGGGATCTGTGCCGGGGCCAGTACCGTGCGCGCAACCGTATCGCAGATCGCCAGAAAGGCCGCGCCAATGAGGCATGACACGGGAATCACGAAGCGGTGGTCGGCGCCGGTGACGAGCCGTACAGCGTGCGGTACCATCAACCCGACGAACGCGATGGGACCGGTCATGGCGGTGACCGCGCCTGTGACTAGCGAGCCGGCGAGGAAGCCGGTGAACATGATCCGGTTCACCGAGACGCCGCGCGCCAACGCCCAGTCTTCGCCGACCGCGAGGAGGTTCCAGTCGCGGGCGTGGGCGAACACGTATAACGAGACAGCTACCACCAGGACGGCAACGGCTGCGAGTGAAGCGTAGTCCGCCTCCTCGATGCCCCCCATCAACCAGCGCGAGATCGCGAAGGACTGGCTGAAATCGGCGATGTTGTGCAGGAACAGAATCAACGCCATCGAGATGCTGTTGATCGTGATGCCCGACAGCAACAGCGTGAACGAAGACAGCCGCGGCCCGCGCGCGGCGATGGCCAACACCAGGAGCAACACCAGCGACGCACCGGCAAAGGCGCTGGCCGTAACCGCGTGGAGTTGGCCCGCGTGCCGCCAGCCGAGGCAGATCGCGACGACCGCGCCGAGCGAGGCCCCGCTCGATACGCCGAGTGTGTACGGGTCGGCCAACGCATCGCGGACGAGCGACTGAAATAGCACTCCGGCCAGCGCCAATCCGCAGCCCGCCACCATTGCCATCAAGACGCGCGGAACGCGCGCGCCGAACAGGATCTCGGCGTGCGGCGACTCGCCGCGGAGAGCGGCGGCGTAGTCGATCGACGTGGACCCGATCAGGGGCATGACCACCGCGACGGCCGCAAGGAGCGCCAGCGCCAGAGCCACGCTGACAGCCAGCCGCCGCGTGGGCGTCTTAAGGACCATAGCGAATCCAACTTTGCCCGCCGGGCGCGGCGCACACCTGCGCATCCACTTCGAAGATGCGGCGGATGTTTTCAGCGGTCAGTACGTTCGCGGTCGGCCCATCGGCGGCGATCCGGCCACGCTCCATCAGAACGGTTCGCGTGGCGAAACCCCGCGCGAGGTTCAGGTCGTGCGTGACGGTCACCACCAGCAGGCCGTCGCGCGACAGCCCCGCCAGCACATCGTAGAGGGAAAGCTGGTGGCGCAGATCCAGGAACGTCGTGGGCTCGTCCAGAAGCAGCACGCGCGGCGTCTGAGCGAGCGCGGCCGCTAGAATGACGCGCTGGCGCTCGCCGCCGCTCAACGAGCGGAAATCGCGGCCGGCAAGCGAGGCGCAGTCGGTGAGGTCCATCGCCCGGCGCACGTGTTGGAGATCGTCCGGTGATTCGAACATGCCGTCGCAATAGGGCGTGCGGCCCATCAGCACCACCTGCTCCACCGTAAACGGAAAGGCAACGGCGAGCGTCTGCGGCACGAACGAGACGATCCTGGCAACGTCCCGGCGCGCGCGGGCGCGCAGACTGGCGCCCTCCAGCAGGCACTCGCCCGCCTGCGGTTCGCGCAAACCAGCCAGCACCGCGAGCAACGTGGATTTCCCTGCCCCGTTCGGCCCCGCGATCGACACCATCTCGCCCGCGGCCAGATCCAGCGCGTCGATGTGGAGCACTTCCTCGCGGTGATAGGCAAAGCGGACGCCGCGCACCGAAAACAGCGGCGTCACCAGCCGGCCTCCGGATGCAGCATGCGCGCGAACTCGCGGGCCGCGACCACCATGCGCGGACCAGGAACCACAAAGATGTCGGAAGCCACCGGGTAGACTCGCCGCTCGCGCACGGCGCGCAGGACCGGCAGCTTCGACCACGCACGCAAGGTGTCGGCCTTCATTGGCGGCGTGAGCGACTCCGCCTGGCCCATCTCTCCCATATCGACGATCACGTCGGGATCGCGCGCGATAATCTCTTCGGTGGAGATCTTCGGATAAGCCGCCACCGAATCGGCGAAGATGTTCACGCCGCCCGCGAGTTCGATCAGTTCGCCGAGATAGGAGGCATTACCAACGGCGATCAGGCCCTCGAGCGTGCCAGGCGATCGCCCGACAACGAACATCAGTTTGCGCTTGGGTAGCTTGGCGGTGCGCGCGCGGATCGTTTCGAGTTCGGCTTCAATTTCACGGCGAAGATGGGCGGCCTCGTCCGCCGCGCCGATGGCGGCGCCGAGCCGGTCGAGCGCATTCAAGACGTCGGTCGAGTTCCACATCTCGAGTTCGAGGACCTTCAGCCCGAGGCGCTCCAGCTTCGAGCGAAGCTCGACCGGGTTCTGCTGGATGACCACCAAGCCGGGCTGAAGAGCCGTGATGGCCTCCAGGTTCGGCTGGAGAAACGTACCGATCTTCGGTTTCTCGCGAGCTTCGGCGGGATAACGGCAGTACGTAGTCACAGCCGCGACACGGTCGCCCGCGCCGAGGCGGAACAGCATTTCGGTAATGCTGGGCGTGGTCGAAACGATCCGCTCCGGACGGGCGGCCGCCGTGAACTTACTCAGAAAATGGCGCGCCGCGCTCCCCTCGTCCTGGCCACGCGACGAAGCAATCGCATTCAACTCGCGCATCGTGTCCACCGTCAGTCGGCCCGATAACTCCCGCAGCGCATCTTCAAGCCCAGGGATATCGGCGAGCGCCTGTTCGCGGACGGCGACGGCCGCCTCGTACGGCGGAAAGACCTGCCGGTCGTCGGTCAGCACGCGCACATCGAGGGTTGCGAGTTGGGCGTCGGTAGAGTTCGCGGCGACGGCATCCACGTCCTTCTGCTCCAGAGCGCGGTACAGAAGGCCGAGATCCATCGCGGCCGGCGCGGTCCGCCAGCGCAGTCCGTACGTCTTCTCGATCGCAGGCAGTCCGTCGGGACGCTGCTGAAACTCGTATCCCGCGCCGAGCCTCCATTGCGGCGCGAACGGCACGATCGCCGAAATCGTGTCGAGACCATTCCGCCGTGCGTCCTCGCCGCGCACGACGATGGCGAAGGTGTTCTCGAAACCCAGCGGATCGAGCCAACGAACATTGAAGCGCTCCGTGTATTCCTTACGGACGGTAGCGAGCACGCCGGCTGCGTTGCCCTCGGGCGGAAGCTTCAGTACCGCCGTCAGCGCGGTGCCCGTGTATTCGGGATAGAGGTCGATCTGCCCGGCCGCCAGCGCGCCGTGCGCCAGCAACGTGCCACCGAGGTTGAGCTTGCGTTCGACGCGGATGCCGAGGCGGTTCTCGACATGCTGCGCGACGATCTCGCCGAGCACAAGCTGCTCAGTGAAGTTCTTCGACCCCACCACCAGCCGGCGCTCCGATGCGCACGAAGCCAACAGCACGATGCCGATCAGGCAACCGAGAGTCTGCGTTCGAGCCAACCCAGTCCTCCATCCGCCGCGAGAGCCAGCAGCGCCGCCGGAATGGCGCCGGCCAGAATCTGGTCCGTGTCCACCGTGGCCACGCCGCGAAAGATGAACACGCCGAGACCGCCCGCGCCGATGGCCGCCGCGATGGTTGCCGTGCCGATAGTGGTGACGGTTGCCACGCGGACGCCGGCAAGAATCGACCGCAACGCCAGCGGCAGTTCCACGCGCCACAGAAGCTGGCGGTTCGTCATCCCCATTGCAACGGCCGATTCGCGGACTCCGGCATCGACGCCCAGGATACCAACCAGCGTATTGCGGAGAATCGGGAGCAGCGCGTAAAGTACGAGCGCGAGGATCGCCGTTCGCGGTCCGATGCCGCCGATCAGCGGAATCGGGATCAGGAACCCGAACAGCGCGAGGCTGGGGATCGTCTGCACGACGTTCACCACATTCAGCAGCGGGCCGCGGAGCCGGTCGCGGCGCGCTAGCGCGATGCCACCGGGAATGGCGATGGCAGCCGCGAAGGCCATGGCGACACCGGTCAGCACCAGGTGTTCGAGCGTCAGGCGGAGTATCTCAGCGGGCATGGTCGAGGCAGTCCAGAAAGGCTCGGGCTTCGGTGGTGCGCGCGCCGCGGAACGTATCCGGCGTTCCCTGAAACTCCAGCCGGCCTCCATGAAGCAGGCCGATGCGAGTGGCCACGCGCAGGGCTTCGTAAATGTCGTGCGTAACGAAAATGGCGGTTTTGTTGTACTGGCGGCAGAGCTGCGAGAACAACTCCTGCACCTCGCGGCGGGTCACCGGGTCGAGCGCGCCGAACGGCTCGTCGAGCAGCAGCAAGGGCGGGTCGGCGGCCAA
>CAYPUQ010000082.1:0-17646 GCA_964413655.1 uncultured Solibacteraceae bacterium
GCGGGTCAGTCACAGGGCCTCCTTTTCTTAAAGTATCACACACTTTAAGAATCAGCCCCCCAAAAAAAAGGGAAACCCGACTTCCGTCACTTCTGCGTCGCGCACCCAGTAAAGGCCGATCCCGGCTTCCCGCAGCGGTAGCCTGCTATAGTGTTAAGTTTCTGCCCGATCCCATGGCGACAGCCGAAGTAACCGAAATAGTCTGCGCGCACAGTCCGGACTCCGACGACGCGTTTATGTTTTACGCGCTGGCGACCCGGAAGATTCGCTCCCGGCTGGTGAACTTCCAGCACGTGCTGGCCGACATCGAAACCTTGAACCAGAAAGCTCAGGAGGGGGTGTACGAGTTAACCGCCATCTCCTACCACGCGTATCCGTATGTGGCCGACAAGTACGTTCTGATGGCCAGTGGATCGAGCGTCGGCGACGGATATGGGCCGCTGCTGATTTCGCAGAAACCGTACGCGCCCGCAGAGGTGAAGGGGAAGCGCATCGCGATCCCCGGCACGATGACGACGGCCTACCTGGCGCTGAAGCTCTTTGAACCCGATTTCGAGCCCGTGCCGGTGCCGTTCGACAGAATTCCCGATGCCGTGCGCGAACAGGCAGTCGATCTCGGTCTGGTGATTCATGAAGCGCAGCTCACCTACTCCAGGGGCGGATTCCATCAGGTCCTGGACCTGGGCCGGTGGTGGAAGCAGGAGCACGGCCTGCCGCTGCCGCTGGGGGCGAATGCGCTTTTGCGGGCGCTGCCCGCCGATGTCCGGAGCGAATGCTGCCGGATGATGCGGGAATCCATCCAGCACGCCCTCGACCACCAGGAAGAGGCGCTGAACTACGCCATGCAGTTCGCGCGGGACATGGAGACACCGCTGGCGGAGAAATTCGTCGGCATGTACGTCAACCACCATACACTCGATTGCGGGCAAGACGTTCCGCGCGCGGCGCAGAAGCTACTCGACCTCGGCTACGAGGCGGGCCTGATTCCGCACCGCGTGGAAGTGGAATTCGCGCGCTGAGATCGCGGTGGGCGGGTGGATGCCCCCATAATGAAGATATGCACACGGGCCGCTTCCATATCCTTGTTCTCTTTCTGATAGCCGCGATCGGGGCCTTTGCGCAGGAGCCGGAAAGCGATCCGGCCAAACGCGCTCGGGCAGTACGCGATTATGGCCGGGGCGCCGATTCCAGCGCGATTCCGGTGCTCGAGAAGCACCTGAAGGACCCGGCGGTCGAAGTACGGGTTGAGGCGGTGAAGGCGATTGTGGATATCGGGACGCAGCGCAGCCTGGATCCGCTGGTGGAGGCCACGCGCGACAACGACCCGGAGGTGCAGATCCGCGCGACCGACGGGCTGGTTAATTTCTATGTGCCGGGCTATGTGCGGAGTGGCTTTTCGGCTCGCCTGCGGCGAGTGGGGACCTCGATTCAGGGCCGTTTCAGCGACAAGGAACCACTGGTCGTCGAGTACTACGTCGCCGAGCAGGTCCGGCCGGAGATTGTCGAGGCGCTGGGCCGGCTGGCCAGCGGCGGGGCGGGGCTCGAGGTCCGTGCCAACGCCGCCCGCGCCATCGGCATCCTGCGAGGCAAGGCGGCAATACCTCAACTGCTGAAGGCGATGCGCACGAAGGACTCGGTGGTGATCTACGAGGCGCTCATCGCGCTGCAGAAGATCGCCGAGCCGGGCTCGGGGGTCGATGTGGCTTTCCTGGTCCGGGATCTCGACAAGCGAGTGCAACTGACAGCCATTGAGACGGTCGGTCTGCTGCGGACGCCGGAGGCCATCGAATCGCTCAGAGACGTGTTTGGCCGGACGAAGGACCGGGATGTGCGCCGCGCCGCCATCGCTGCGATTGCGATGGCCCCCGACGAATCCTGCCGGCCGCTGTTCGAGGAGAACCTGACGGACCGGGACGAAGAGGTGCGGGCCGCGGCGGCCGAGGGACTGGGCCGGCTGGGGAGCGCAAACGACCTCGCCCGGTTGGAGCAATCCTTTCAGAACGAGCGCCGGATGAAGCCGCGCTTGAGCATGGCGTTCGCGGTGGTGAAGCTGGGAAAGCTCGACACGGGCCAGTTTTCGGCCTTGACCTACCTCGTGAACACCTTGAATTCCGCGTCATACAAGGGAATTGCGCAGCCGCTGCTGGTGGAGTTGTGCCGGAATCCCGAAGTGCGGGGCAAACTCTATCCGGGAATGGCGGGCTGGAGCAAGGACGAACGGATCGGCATCGCCTCGGTGCTGGCGGCGAGCGGTGGCAAGGACAGCGAGGCCACGCTGCAATCACTCAGCATGGATCCCGACCCGGCGGTGGCCCAGGAAGGAACGCGCGCCCTGCGTACGCTGCGAGCGCGCATCCAATAGCTGGAACTACTTTGCTTTCTTCTGTTTCTGTTGGCCGACGCGGATCTTGAACTGGCGCTGCTTGGCTTCGCCATGGGCCTTCCAGTCGAAGCGCGCGGTGGCATCCGCCAGATAGGCCTGGACATCGGTGCCCTTCGGAAGAATGGCGACGATGGTCGCCGAATCGGTCCCGTCCGGGTTCGAGATACGAAAACGACGAGCATTGGGAATCGACATAACTCTCCGATTTTAGCACGCCCCCCGCACACTCAACTTCTTTGCCTGTTCGGCCGATAGACCGAATAGGACTACGCGTCCCGGCAGGTACCGCGGCCCCGGCGCGGGCCGACGTTTGGATCGACTCAGGGAGGCCGTTTCGGGTGGCAACGAGCCCGGTTTTGCCGAGCAATAGCATGAAGGCGCCGCTAGCGCTGGCGGCTTTGGAGGCTTGCGCGAATGCGGTCGTCATCACCGACCGGCACGGGACGATTTGTTGGGTGAACCCCGCGGTGACGGTGCTGACCGGCTACTCGCCCGAGGAGGTTCTGGGTCAAAATCCCCGCCTTTTCCGGTCTGGACGGAACAGCCCAGAGCTGTACCGCCAGATGTGGAGCGCGATTCACCGGGGGAATGTTTGGCGCGGCGAGGTGATCAACCGGCGTAAGGACGGGTCACTCTACACCGAAGAGATGACCATAACGCCGGTCCGCAGCCAGACGGGCGAGATCGAGCATTTCATCGCGGTCAAGCAGGACGTGACCGAACGGCATCGGTCCGGCAAGCTCTTGCGCGACAGCGAAACCCGGTTTCGTGACCTCTTCGCCGAGGCCCCGGTGGCCTATCACGAGATCGACGCCGAGGGTGTCATCCGGCGGGTCAACCGCGCCGAGTGCGACCTGCTCGGATACCGGCCCGAGGAACTGATTGGAAGGCCGGTGTGGGAGTTTGTGGCACCCGAAGCGCGGGCATGCAGCCGGCAGGCCGTTCGTGAAAAGCTGGCCGAGATGCGACACCTGGAGCCGATCCTGCGTCCCTACGTGCGCCGGGACGGCAGGCGCCTGTGGTTCAGCATTCAGGAAAACCTGATCCGGGACGAAGAAGGCGTTGTCGTGGGCATTCGCTCGGCGCTGCTCGACGTGACCAACCAGCGGCGGATGGAAGAGGCACTCAAGGACACCGAGGCGCGCTACCTGGGGCTGTTCAACAACACGTCGGACGCCATTTTCTGGCTGACGGTGGGAGAGGATGGCGAACTGCGCTATGAGGGATTGAACGCGGCGCACGTGGCATCGACCGGCCTGACCACGCTGGATGTGCATGGGAAGACGCCAAGGGAGTGCCTGCCGCTGGGGGTAGGCGCGGAAGTCGAGGCCCGCTACCGGGAGTGTCTGCGGACCGGCAGGCCGATCCGGTATGAGGAGACGCTGGCGCTTCCCGGAGGGACTCGCACCTGGGATACGCAGTTGATACCGATCCGCGACCTGTCCGGGCGCATTGCGAGAATCGCCGGCGTGGCGCGGGATCTCACTGAACGCAAACAGGCCACCGCCCGCCTTGCCTATCAGAGCCAGGTGCTGGCGCAAGTCAGCGATGCCGTGGTCGCCGTCGATCTGAACTACCGCGTAACAGCTTGGAATCACGCGGCCGAGCGGCTGTTCGGGTGGCGGGAAGCCGAGGTTCTGGGCCGCAAGATCGAGGAGATTCTGCCGCTGGAGTCGGAACTCGCGACGCGGGAGGCGATCCGCCGGGAGGTTCGAGAACGCGGCGCCTGGAATGGTATGGCGCGACAGAAGGACCGGCAGGGCCGCGAAGTCGTGGTCGAGACGACGATCTCGCAGTTGCGCGACCCGGAGGGGTGCGTCACCGGTTCGATTTCGGTAAAACGCGATCTGACCGAACAGCAGGCCGCCGAGCGGCGGCTGGCCGAGATGAGCGCCCGGTTCCGGCTGACCGTCGAATCGGCCGCGATCGGACTATGGGACCAGGATCTGGAGCGGGACGTACTCACCTGGGACGACACCATGCACCGCCTTTACGGTCACGAACCGGGATCGGTGGAACTGACGCGATGGTTCTGGCTGGAACAGATCCACCCGGACGACCGGTCGCGGGTGGAGGGGGAGGCGCTCGACGCCTGGAGCGGGGAGAAGCCATTCTGCTCGGAGTTTCGCATCGTGCGGCCCGATGAAAGCGTTCACCATTTGCACGCCGCCGCTACGGTGTACCGGAACAGTGACGGGCTGCCGGTCCAGGTGACAGGCGCCGTCTGGGACGTCACGGACCTCAAGCTGGCTCAAGAGTCGCTCGAAGCGGAGCGGCAGAAGGCGGAACAAGCGGCACTGGCCAAGAGCCAGTTCCTGGCGGCGATGAGCCATGAGATCCGCACGCCGATGAATGGCGTGATTGGCATGGCGAGCCTGCTGCTCGACACGCCGCTGACCGGCGAGCAGCGGGGTTACGCCGAAACGGTGATGAAGTCGGCGGAGGCACTGCTTACACTCATCAACGATATTCTGGACTTTTCGAAAATCGAAGCGGGCCGCGTGGAACTGGAGTCTATTCCATTCGATCTGAAGAAGACACTGGACGATGTCCTGGAATTGATAGCTCCGACGGCGCGGGACAAAGGGCTCGAACTGATCGTCGGGTGCCCAGGCGGACATGGCCCGAACGTCGTCGGCGACCCGGGACGGATCCGGCAGATCCTGCTGAACCTGGTGAGCAACGCCGTCAAGTTCACGGAGATGGGATCGGTTCGCGTGGACATCGGTGTCGCGCCGCTCGACGGGGGGACGGCGGCGATGCGGATCGAGGTGGAGGACACTGGGATCGGCATCGATCCGAGCCGGATCGGCCAGCTCTTCGAGCGCTTCACGCAGGCAGATTCGTCGGTGTCGCGGCGCTACGGCGGCACCGGACTGGGCCTGAGCATCGTGAAGCAGTTGGTCGATTTCATGGGGGGCAGTATCGAGGCTCGCAGCCAGGTCGGCCAAGGTTCGGTTTTTGTCTGCACGTTGCCGGTGGGCGTGCCGGCCGCGTGTACGAAAGCAGCGGCGTCAGCCAGCGAAGCGCCGGCCGAAAAGGTGGAAGCCGGCCGCCCGCCGGAGGCGCGCCACGTTCTGCTTGTCGAGGACAACCTCGTGAACCAGCGGGTCAGTTTGCGCCTGCTCGAGAAAGTGGGCTGCCGGGTGGACGTGGCCGGCAATGGACTGGAGGCGATTGACTGCGCCGCGCGGCGCGCTTACGATCTGATCCTGATGGACTGTCAGATGCCAGAGATGGACGGGTTGACGGCGACCTCGATGATCCGTACGGGTTGCGCATTGAACCGCGGGACACCCATCGTGGCGTTGACGGCGCACGCGCTGCCGGAGGACCGCGAAGCGTGTTTTCGCGCCGGGATGAACGACTACCTCAGCAAGCCGGTCCACCCCCAGGTACTGTACAAGATGTTGGATCGTTGGGTGCGGCCGGCCGCCGGGACCAATGGGTTACATGGCTTGCAGGACGACGCACTTGAGATAGTGCGTCTCCGGCACGGTGAGTAGGATGGGATGATCCTGGGCCTGCGTATGCCGCTCCAGGACACGCAGCGTGCGGCCCGCATCGAGCGAGGCCTGTGCGATGGTTTCCAGCAGCGCAGCTTCGCTTATGTGATGCGAGCAGGAACAGGTTACGAGCACGCCGCCGGGGGCGAGCAACTGCAGCGCCCGGTAGTTGAGGTCGCGGTAACCGCGTAGGGCGCCGTCGCGCGCACGGCGCGATTTGGCGAAAGCGGGCGGATCCAACACGACAACATCAAACTGGCGCCGGGCCGCGGCATAGCCGGCCAGCAGGTCGAAAACGTCGGCCTCGCGAAAATGCACGTTCGCGATGCCGTTGGTGGCGGCATTCCGGCGCGCGAGATCCAGTGCGGCGGCGGAACTATCCACCGCCTCCACCCGCTCGCAGCGGGCGGCGAGATGAAGAGCAAACCCTCCGGTCGAAGTGAAGCAGTCGAGTGCGTGGCCGCGCGCCCACCGCGACACGGCCATGTAGTTCTCGCGTTGATCGAGAAAAAGCCCGGTCTTCTGGCCGCGAAGCAGGTCGACCTCCCAGCGCAGGCCATTCATCGTCACCTGCAGCGGGTCGGGAATTTCGCCATGGAGCAGCACGATCTGACGCGGTAGGGATTCCCTGTCACGGACGGCCGCCTCATTGCGCGCGACGACCGCGCGGGCGCCGAAGAGTTCGGCCAACAGGCCGGCGACAAGCGGCTGGGCGCGGTCCATGCCCTGGTCGAGGAACTGAACGGCGAAGCAGCCGCCGTACCGGTCGACGATGAGGCCGGGGAGCAGGTCGGCCTCGCCGTGAACCAGCCGGAAGCATTCGCTATCGCGGACCACCGTCCTCCGAAAAGAAGCGGCCGTTTGCAGGCGCTGCTCGAACAACGCGCGATCGACCGGTTTGACCTGGCGATCGATCAGCCGCAGCGCGATCTGTGAGGTGGAACTATAGTGAGCGACGCCGAGCGCCCGGCCGCCGGGTTCGGCGACACGAACCACGTCGCCGGGCTCGGCCGCGCCGCGATCCGCCACATCGGAGGAGTAGACCCAAACATGTCCGGAGGCGAGCGCCGCCGCTCCCTTACGCGTCACCCGGACGGTATGCATTCGTGCGCCGGAGTTAGTTGACGATGCGATCCTCGATCTGGCTCAGCCGCGCGATTCGCTGCTCCGTGCGCGGGTGCGTCGAGAAGAGACTCGCCAGGCTCATGCCGCTCAACGGCTTGATGATGAACATGTGCTGGGCGGCCGGCGAAACATCCATCGGGATTCGCTTCGAATAGTATTCCAACTTCTCGAGCGCGCCCATCAGGCCGCGTGGCGAACCGGTGTACTTGGCGGCGGTGGCGTCGGCGGCATATTCGCGGGTGCGGGAAATGGCCATCTGGATAATCATCGCCGCGATCGGCGCCAAGATCATCATCATCAGCCCCGCGAACGGACTCGAATGGCCCTCATCGTCGCTGTGACGCCCGCCGAAGAGAAACGCCATGCGCGCCAGCATCGTGATGGCCGCGCCGATCGTGGCCGCGACCGAACTGATGAGAATGTCGCGGTTCTTGATGTGGGCCAGCTCGTGCGCGATGACGCCTTCCAATTCACGGTTCTCCAGCATCTTCAGCAGGCCGACCGTCACGGCGACCGAGCTGTGCTTCGGGTTCCGCCCGGTGGCAAAGGCGTTCGGCGCCTGCTCCGGGATCACCCACAGCTTGGGCATCGGCAGTTCCATCCGCTGCGACAGTTGCTGGGTCATCGGCGCGATGCGGCTCCAAACCTGCGGGTTCTCGCTGGGGCTGACCCGCTGCGCGCGCGACATGGTGAGCGCGATTTTCTCGGAGAAGAAATAGCTCGCGAAATTCATCAGAACGGCAAAGCCGAAGGCCATGTACAAACCCTGCTGTCCGCCCATCGCCTCGCCGATGAAGAGCAGGAAGCCGCTCATCAAACCGAGTAGCAATACCGTTTTGATTCCGTTCATGAATCGGTCACTCCTCTGTCTATTTTCTCATACGAAGGCGCGGGAACTCGCGCGAGACAAAACGGGCGGACCAAGTGGCCCGCCCGTGCTTTCAACCTTTGTGACGCCGTCCGGCTACTCCGCGTGTACGGTCACCTTGACAGTGCGCGGCTTGGCGATCTCCTTCTTGCCGAGGGAGATCGTCAGCACGCCGTTCTTGTAATCGGCCGATATTCTCTCGGGATCGACCGTCTCCGGCAGCGAAAAGGCGCGGACGAAGGTGCCGTAGCTCCGCTCCATCCGGTGATAACCCTTGCCCTCCTTCACTTCCTCGAACCGGCGCTGGCCCTTCAGGGTGAGCGTGCCGTTCTCGAGTTGGATGTCGATATCCTCCATCCTGATGTCGGGCAGGTCGGCTTTGATCACGAGTTCGTTGTCGTTCTCGATAATATCGACCGGCGGAACCCACGGGCGGCCACTGGACTCGTCGGACAGGACGCGATTGAGAGTATCCTGGAACAGCCGAAGACCGCTGGGCCAGTCGGCGAAGTCGTCAAGCGGGCGATATTTCATGATCATGGTTTCCATCTACCTCCATAGCTTTTGTGCTTAGCACAATTCCAATATAAAACCTGCGTGCTTCATTGTCAAGTATTTTCACAAAGAAAATTGCGATCCTGAATAAGGCATTTGCATACATGGTTTTGAAGAGATTGATAAACTACGGAGCAAGCAACCGCCGAGCCCGCTGCACATGTTCCGCAGCCTCACCGGGCGAATGCGCCATCGCCGTCATGTGTCCCATCTTCCGGCCGGGGCGCGGCTCGGACTTCCCGTACAGGTGCAACTTCACGTCGGCCAAGGAGCAGGCGGCGGCCCAGTTGGGCTCGCCGTTCCTCCAGATCTCGCCAAGCAAATTGGCCATCGCGGCCGGGCGGAGGTGCTCGGTGGAGCCGAGCGGCAACCCGCAGATGGCGCGAAGTTGCTGTTCGAACTGGCTGGTCAGGCAGGCGTCCACGGTAAAGTGCCCGCTGTTATGGGGACGCGGGGCGAGTTCGTTGATGAGGAGATCGCCGGAGTGCTGGACGAAGAACTCGACGCAGAGGACGCCAGCGACATCGAGCGCGTCGAGAACCCCGCGGGCGATTTCCACTGCCTGCGCGGCGACGGTGGGCGGGAGGAAGGCTGGCGCGGAAGTGAAGTCGAGAATATGGTTGACGTGAACGTTGTCCACGGCGCCATAGTGGGCGAAACTGCCATCCAGCCCGCGGGCCGCCACGACCGAGACCTCGCGCTCGAAGGCAATGAACGCCTCGATCACCGCTTCTTCGCAGGATAGTTGGCGCCAGGCGGCTTCCAGGTCGGAGTCGGGGCCGAGTTTGATCTGTCCTTTGCCGTCGTAGCCAAATCCAGCCGTCTTCAGGACGGCGGGCATGCCGATTCCGGCGGCGGCCGCTCGCAGCTCGGCGGCGCTGTGAACGACGGCGAAGGGAGTAACGGGAAAGCCCTGGTCGCGCAGGAACGTTTTCTCGCGCTTACGGTTCTGGGTGATATGCAGGACCCGGCCGGCCGGCCGCACTGGCGCCACCGCGGCGGCGGCCTCCGCGGTAGCCGACAGAACGTTCTCGAACTCGAAGGTAACAACGTCGACCTGGGAGGCGAACCGCCGCACCGCGTCGAGGTCGTCGTAGGCGGCGGTAATCTCCACGTCGGCGACCTGGCCGGTCGGCGTGTCGTAGTCCGGCGACAGGGTATGCACGCGATACCCCATCCGGCGCGCGGCAATGGCGAACATTCGCCCGAGTTGCCCGCTACCGAGCACGCCGACCGTCGAACCCGGAGGAATGATGCGGCTCACGGCAGGCGGTCGGCCAAGACGCGTTGGGTCTGTTCGGCGCGGAAGGCGTGCAGCTTCTCCCGGTAGCCCGGATACTTGTTGGCGAGGATCGAGACCGCCAGCAGCGCCGCGTTCACCGCCCCCGCCTTGCCGATGGCGAGAGTCCCGACGGGGATCCCCGCCGGCATCTGTACGATCGAGAGCAGAGAATCGACGCCGCGCAGGACCGCGCTTTCGATCGGCACGCCGAGTACGGGCAGCGCCGTATGGGCGGCTACCATGCCCGGCAGGTGCGCCGCCCCTCCGGCCGCGGCAATGATCACCTCGATACCCTCGGACTCCGCCCCGCGGGCGAACTCGGCCATCAGGTCCGGGGTCCGGTGCGCCGAGACGATGCGGCAAACGTGCGGCACTCCGAACGCTTCAAGCTTCTCGGCGGCATGGCGCATGGTTTCCCAGTCCGAGCGGCTTCCCATCACGACGGCGGCCAGCGCAGGGGGGCTTTCTCCAGGTGATGCAGGCATCGGGCGCAGTGTACCGAGTCGGCGGTGGGTGTGTCTACTGGGCGGGGCGGTTGACGGTGCCGTGATCGCTTGGTCGGCTTTACTGCGCAGGCCGGACCTGCAAAAATCGTTAATAGGCTACTATTGTATGAAATACCTTCTTCCTCCTCTCGCTGCCTGTTTGGCCTTGTCCTGTTCCATAACTCCGCCTCCGGTTGAAATTGGCGCCGGCCAATTGAGGATGTTCGCGCCGCTGCCGGACGAGATGACGTCCGATGCGAACCCGGTGACCACGGCCAAAGTCGATCTGGGCCGCATGCTGTATTACGAACACCGGATCTCGCGCAGCCACAAGTTCTCCTGCAACAGTTGCCACGGCCTCGACACCTACGGCGTCGACAACGAACCGACTTCCCTCGGCCACAGAGGGCAACGCGGCGACCGCAATTCGCCAACCGTGTATAACGCCGCCGGCCACGTTGCCCAGTTCTGGGACGGCCGCGCGAAGACCGTCGAAGAGCAATCCAAGGGGCCGGTGCTCAACCCGGTCGAGATGGCCATGCCGTCGGAACCCGAAGTAGTCGCCACGCTGAAGTCGATGCCCGGCTACGTCGAGGCATTCCAAAAGGCTTTTCCGGACGACAAGGATCCCGTCACTTTCGAAAATTATGCATTGGCAGTTGGCGCGTTCGAGCGGAAACTCGTGACGCCGTCGCGTTGGGACCAATTCCTCAAAGGGGACCGGGATGCCCTTATCCCCGCCGAAAGGGCCGGCCTCGTGAAATTCGTCGAGACTGGATGCGTCACCTGCCACAGCGGCCCTTATGTCGGTGGCCAGATGTTTCAGCGGCTAGGTATTGCGAAGCCGTGGCCCGATCAGACCGACCTCGGCCGCTTCAAAGTGACCGGCAGCGAAGCGGACAAGATGGTGTTTAAGGTTCCTTCGCTGCGCAACATCGAAAAGACCGCACCGTTCTACCACAATGGCAAGGTGAGGACATTGGAGGAAGCCGTGCCGCTGATGGCCGAGTACGAACTCGGCAAACGGCTCACGCAGCAGGACGTGGATTCCATCGTCACGTGGCTCAAGTCGCTCACCGGCGAGATCCCGGCCGAGTACATCCGGAAGCCCGAACTCCCGGCGAGCACCGCACGGACGCCCGCGCCGCAGGAAACAGACTGAACGAAAAAGGACAGCGGCCGGGATTTCGGCTTGCTGGGCCGGCCGTCTCGGACCCGCACGCGCCGCGAGCTTCTTCAGTCTCGGTCTTGTGCTGTGAACCATAGCCCCGCCCGGGAAGGCGGGGATCGCCAACTTGTGGAAACGGGTGAGAATCCCGGCATCCTCAGTTCACAAGATGCACGCCCATCACCGCGAGTGGGACACTCGGGTCTGTCCTTCGCAGGTTGATCTGAACGTAGTAGTAAAAGTTGGCCAGATCCAACGAGTGGTTCAGGACTTGCCCAGGAGCACCTGACTGGTGCGTGGCCCAGCCATTGGGACCGCTATTGGGGGCTGTGGGTTGATTCGACCCGACTTCGCCGTTCCTTAGCGTCGCTACGTGGCCATCTGTTCGTCTGACTCTCCTGAGGGCCGCGGTAACCGAGGAGGGTCCCTGCCTGCCGTCTCCGTCACGATACGTGATACGAAGACTACGCAACATCGTACTACCGAGGTTCTGAGAGATGGGACAGATCAATGCGATGTTTCCGATTTGGCCGTCCTTGAACCGGACAACACCAGCCAGAGAGTCGTGCAGGTCCCTGGCAATGGGCGCGCCGGCAGGCTCACAGGCCATCGCGTTGGAGGACCATACTATCCGGGACTGTGCCAGTGCAGCGTCAGAAATGCTACCGAGACCAAGAGCGATGACTGAAAGCGCTATGGATCGAGTCATCGAGCGCGTCCGGCTGTGATTGCGCGGGGGTTCCCCTGCACATTGTAGTGCCGGTATCGGATGGCCAGTGGCTCCTCCTCCTCCTCCTCCGGCCGCAGCGGCAGCATTCTCGTGTGTTGCAATGTCAGGCGAGGTACGACACTTGCCTCCGCTCGTTTGATCGCTGCCGCCTGTAACTCGTGCTTCAAATCCCAGTACGTTTTTCATGTTTGATTCTCCTTTTGTGGTTGGTAATGGATAATCCCTGATTGTGGCGGATCATACAATTGGCGATTAGTGCGCGGAAGGACTTGCTGTAGCCCTGGTGGTTTTGGCCGCTGATTGGGTGTTTACCGAACTGCCGCCTGGAATGTTGCTGTGCTGGATTCGCGCTACGGCGTGCACTACGATGCCGTGGCACTTCATAATCCGCTCCTCCCTCTCTCCCGAATCTCGCGGCGCCCCGACCAGAACAGGTACGCGACGCCGGCGGCCAAAGACCTTGACGAAATTCATCCAAGGCGATCGGCTGTTTTTTTCGCGTACAAACGCAGGGCGAGCGGAACACTATGAGCGGCGTCACTCTGGTTGCAAATGCTCCCTGGCGGAAACGCGAGGGCGCCGAGGCCGCGCGGCGGGTTGCGGCCTCCGCTTCGAGAGGGTATGATACGCCCACGGAGGGGATCGCCTTGAAACCACCGGCTGGAGAAGTGACTGAGCTGCTGCGACAGGCAGCCTCCGGCAGCGAGCAAGCGAAAGACCGGCTGTTTGAGCTCATTCTGCCCGAATTGTGCAGAATCGCATCCGCCCGGCTGCGCCGCGAGAGGTCCGGACATTCGTTGGGCACCACGGACCTCGTTCTCGAAGCCTACCTCCGTCTCTCTAGGCAGCAGACCTTTCCGGCGGAGAACAGGGCGCAATTTCTTGCCACCTTCGCGATGGCCATGCGGCGAGTGCTCATCGATCACGCCAAAAAGAAGATTTCGCGAAGACATGGAGGGGACTGGCAGCGCGTCAGCCTCCATCCGAACCTCTCGCTTCCCGGCGAACAGGTGGAAAGTATCCTCGCCATCCACGGGTGCCTCGAGAGGCTGGAGAAGGAGAACCCGCGCCAGGGCAGAATCGTCGAGCTGCGGTTCTTTGGCGGTCTGTCGAATCCGGAAATCGCCGCCGTTCTGGATATCAGTCTTTCCACCGTGGAAGCCGACTGGAGATTCGCGCGGGCCTGGCTGCGCGTCGAATTGGAAGGGGCGCCAAGTGGCGATAGGTCCTCAGCGAAGGGAACTCGCGCAGAAGCTCTTTGAGGGAGCACGCGAGCGCCAACCGCAAGAGCGCGCCGCTTACCTGGAGGACGCCTGCCCGAGCGATCCGCAACTGCGTGAGTACATCCTGCGAATGGTCGCTGTCGAGGAAGAAGATACCCGCTTCCTCGAAACACCGGTCTTCATGCAGATGTTCACCTGCCCCCTGCTGGAAAGAGGAGACCTCGTCGAGGGGCGTTTCCGGATCGTACGGTTGCTCGGGGCCGGTGGCATGGGCGAAGTCTATGAGGCGGTCGACACCGCGGATCCCGATCATCCCGAGCGCGTTGCTCTGAAGACAATCCGGCGCGAACTGGCGGGCCTGGACGAGATCGTGAACCGCCTCCGCCGCGAGGTCCAACTGATCCACAAGGTCACTCACCCCAACGTCTGTAAGGTTCACTACCTCGGTATAGACAGGCGCCCACAGAGGGATCTGCTCTATCTCACCATGGACTTCCTCGAAGGGGAGACTCTTTCGCAACGCCTGCGGTGTACCGGCCCCCTGTCCAAAGCGGCCGCCTTTTCGATTGCCGCACAGATCGCCGCTGGCCTGGACGCGGCCCACGAGGAAGGAGTCATTCACCAGGACCTGAAGAGCAGCAACGTCATGCTCGTTCCCCGCAGGGATGGGACCACCCGCGCGGTCATCACCGACTTCGGCATTGCTCGAAGCCAGGACGAGGCCGATGCGGAAACGGCCAGTCCGGGTACGCCGGCCTATATGGCGCCCGAACGATGGACCGAACCGGTTACGAGGCCCGCGGCCGACATCTATTCCTTTGGCGTGATCCTTTACGAGATGCTCACGGGACGCCTGCCGTTCGACTCCGGCACTCCGTTGGAGCACCGCCGGAGCGCGCCGCCGGCGCCGAGCGCTTTCCGGCGCGGGATTGGCCGGAAATGGGAGCGGGTGACGCTGCGGTGCCTCGATCCCTCGCCCGACAAGCGTTTCGCAACGGCCTCGGATGCCGTAGCCGCGTTGCGGACCAGGCCCTGGCCCGCCGCCGTGGCTGCATTCGTTCTCCTTTGCCTGCTGGCCGGCGGGCTTCTGCGAGAGTACGTCCCGAGCATGACGGCTGGCCCGGTCCTTCAGGCTGTCGCCTTTCTCCCCTTCCAAGTCTCCGGCGGATCGGAAGCGCACGAAGGGCTCGAAGAGTACCTGGCCGAGCAAATCCAGCGGAACCCCGCCATTCGGGGGAAGTGGCTTGTTTTCTCGCCGGCCGAGGTACGGAGGATGCGCGTGACGGAAGCCGCCCAGGCCAGCGCGATACTCGGCGCCAGCCACGTACTGACTGGAACCATCACGCTCCAAATCCGGTCGCTCAGCATCGCCGGTGAGCTTGTCGAGGCGAAAAGCCTCCGGAAGATCGGCTCGTTTCAAAAGGCCTGCCCCCTGAACGATTCGGTCTGTCTGCAAGATGGAATCCTGAACGCCATAGCCCGTGTTCTGGCTCCACAAACCTATGCATCCGTGACCCCCCCTCCAATCTCCAGCCAAGCGCTGCAGGATTACTTGCAGGGCCTTTACTACCTCCGCCGGGATTCGGAAAGCTACGAGCTGGCGATTCCTTTGTTGCTGCGAGCGATTGCGGCCGACGCCGCGGCTGTCCAGCCACGCGTCGCATTGGCCGACGCGTACCTGCTGCGGTTCCGGGCAAACGCCGACAAAACAATGCTCGCCGCGGCCCGAAAGATACTCGAGGAAGTGCTCTCCACCCACCCCGATCTGCCCGACGCGCATGCCTCGTTCGCCATGCTGCACCGGGCGGAGGGCCGTTATGAGGATGCCGCCCGCCACCTCGTGGTGGCACTGCAAATCGATCCGTCCAGCGATGCCTACCACCGCCGCCTCGCGTTGGTTTACGACGAATCCGGGGACGAGGCCGGCGCCATTCGCGAGTTCGAAAAGGCGATCTGGCTGCAACCGCTCTCCTGGGCCGGACATCTCGACTACGCCGTATTCCATCACCGGAGGGGGCGGTTTCAAGAGGCGGCGGATCTGCTGGATCGGTTTCTCGCCCGCGCTCCGGATCATGCTCAGATCCTGGCCGCGCTCGGGGGCGTCTACGTGGCATTGGGACGTAACGGCGACGCGGCGCGGGTCTCGCAGCGCTCCTGCTCGCTTCAACCTGGAAGAACGTGCTACACCAATCTCGGCTTCGCCCTCCAGCGGCAACGAAGAACGCACGAGGCGATTGCCGCTTACGAGCGTGCGATCGAGTTTGGCAAGCCTACCGCACTGCTGCTATTCAACACAGCGGATGCCTACGCGTATCTTGGGGATCGCGCCGCGGCCGCCGGGTTCTTTCGCCAGGCTGTGGAACGGCTTCAGGAGGACCTGAAGACCAACCTGAGACAGAGTGGCCGACGGGCAATGCTCGCCTATTGCCTCGCGCAACTGGGCGAATCGGACCGCGCTGTCTTCGAACTGGAACAGGTCCTGCACAGTTCTCCCGAAGATTGGGATGTCCGCAGGTACGGCGTCCTGACTTTCGAGAGCCTCGGCCAGCGCGAGAAAGCCTTGGAGGTCTTACTCGGCGCGCCGAGACAGGTGTTGGAGGAATTGGAACTGGCTTGGGGAACCGAGCAACTGCGCCAGGATCCGCGGTATCGGAGCGTGGCGCAGCAGATAACGAACAGGTAAAAGGAGCATAACCATGGCACAGGTCCACTCAGTCGTGATTCGAAGAGGGATGACGAACAATCCGAGCAGTTGCTTTGCCGATCCCTTTTCCGCAAGGCCAGGCGACACCGTGAAGTTCCGCTTCCAAGGTGTACCGTCGGCTCGCATAGAATTCGACAACAGTCAGTCGCCCTTCGAGGGTCCGCCCAGATTCAATCTCGAGTCGGACGGAGCCGAAAACGACGGTGCCGCTGACAAGACCGTAAAGGCAGCGCAGCCCGCGGGCACGTTTACATATAAAATCACGTGGTCGAACGGCGGAAGTGGGAATGGGGGTGGTGAGGTATTGCCTTCCAGGTGAATCCACCGCCGCCACCCGCGACCGGCGGCCTCTCAGGCCGCGCTGCCTGTTTTTCAATTTCAACGGAGCGAATGGCATAGTGGCTTCGTGACGGTTGAGGCCCTCTCGCGTCAGCCGCTCCAGCACACGCTTGGCCGGGTGGCTATCTATCTCAACGCCGGGGCCGGGGATTCTTACTCGCTTCCTTGAACTGCGCCAGTGTTTGCGCGGCCCGCTCCGGCTGCCCCAGCTTCCGGTAGGTTTGCGCCAGCAGGTAGAGCGCTTCGGTGTATTCCGAATCAAGTTGGACAGCCTGCTCCAGCCATCGCAGACTCAGTTCGGTCTTGTCCAGCTTCGATAGCGCCTTGCCGGTAAGGAAGAAGTTGCGCGCCGAAGTGGGATTCCTCCGCGCTGCCTCCGCCGCAAGATGGAACGCTTTCTCGAATTCGTTGCGGCGCAGAAAGAAATCCGCGAGATTGCCGTAGGCCCAGTCGTAGTCCGGATGCTTCTCCTTCACCAGGTCCAACGCGCGGAAGTACGACCGCAGCGCGTCGGAGTCCTGCTGAAGGGCGTCGTAACAAAGCCCGAGATTGTCCCACCCGCGGTAATGGCCGGCGTCGAGTTCCACAACCCGCGCGAACTGCACCACCGCCTCGGGATAGCGCTTCTGCTGATAGTAGATGCGGCCCAGCGCGTACGGCGCCGCCATCCCGCGGCGGTCCAGTTCGATGGCGCGCAGCAGGTGCTTCTCCGCCGGGATCTCGTCCCCAAGCAAGTATTGTGTCTGGGCGAGCGAGATCAGGATCGGCACGCGGTCGGCACAAACGGCCAACGCCTGCTCGAATTCGCGAACAGCCACCGGCAGCGAGCGCGTCTGAAACGCGGCCTGGGCGCGCTCCAGGTAGGCGGCGCAGTCCTGCCCGAAGACGGACCCGGCCAGCAGCGCCAAACTAAGCGCCAGCCACCACCTCAATCTCAATCAAACCTCCCATGTGGAGCCCGGAAACTTCCACCGTGGTCTTGGCTGGCCGGTGCGGAAAATACTTCGCATAGATCTCGTTCATCGCCGGCAGCCAAGCAAAATCCCGGATATAGATATTGACCCGCGCCACCCGGTCGAGTGACGATCCGGCCGCGGCCAGCACGGCGGTAATATTGTCGAGCGCCTGCCGCGTCTGGCCCCGGATTTCTTCCGACGCGAAGCGCCCGGTCTTCGGATCGATGCCGAGCTGGCCGGACAAGAAAATCAAGTCGCCCAGCCGGACGGCCTGCGAGTAGGTCGCGTTGGCGGTGGGGATCGCGGGGACCGGAACCGGCTG
>CAYPUQ010000083.1:0-17534 GCA_964413655.1 uncultured Solibacteraceae bacterium
GCTAGCATTAGCGGGGGCCGAAGAAGACCACGAAGCCGGCGGTGAGCGTATCCATGTTCTTGGCCGAGGCCATTTCGTTGCCGCGGTCGTAGAACGGCTCGTTGGACCAGTCGCGGCGGTACTCGAAGCGGGTCAGGAAGCCGCGGGAGTGTTTGATTTCGGCGGTGGCCGTGAACTCCTGCAACTTCTGCTTTTGGCCGGTGATGAAGCCGTTGATGTCGTTGTAGTACTCGTAGCGCGCCGCGATCGCGAACATGTCCGTGAGCTGCTGGCGGCCGGCGAAAGCCACGCCCCACCAGTTCTCGTTCGGCTTCTGAGGGTTTTTCTCGAGACCGTAATCGTAGTTGATGTAGAAGTTGGTCCGCTCGTTCGGCGTGAGCAACAGCACGGTGTCGATGAAGTGGCGGTAGCCGACGTTGCTGTCGGTCTTCTCGGGGCCGACGTAGTAGTTATTGAACAAAGAGACCTTGCTGCCCGTAAAGGCATTGGTGATGCCGATCGTCTTGCCGCTATTGTTGTCCTCGACGTTGTTCCAACCGTTCAGGATTTGGAAGCCGGGCGTCCAGACGCCAAACGGCCGGGTGACGCGGGCGCCGAAGTGGTAGTACGGTCCGTTAGCGTACAACAGCGAGCGCGAATAGTTCCAGTTGACGTCGGTCTCGGTGGGCTCGGCGCCGGCGCTGGTGACGAACTTGCCGAAGTCGAATTGGAGACCGCCCCACTTTTCGGGTCTCAAGCTCACGTAGGCCTGCTGGATGTTGCGCATCACGTTGAGGCCGTCCTCCATGGGTTCGAGGGAATGAAAGATCTCAAAGGCGCGGCCGAATCCGAAGTCGACGCGGAAGCCTATGGGGTCGGCTTCCTTCTCCATGACGAGCTTGGCCATGTTGAGGCTGAACTGGTTGGCCTGAACGTCGAAGTTGCGTAGGGTGTTCACTCTTGAGGCCGGATGATTGAAATTAAGGCTGTAATAGCCATCGACGAGGCCACTGAATTCGATGGCGCCGGCGGACCAGGCAGGGGGTGCGGACGGGGCAGGGTCCTGCTGGGTATCAGAAGTTTGCGACTGGGCAAAGATCGCTCCCGCGGAGAGGCATAGTCCGAGTGCCGTGCAAAGACACGAAGAGTTGTTCATCTGCGTAAGTAGCTCCAGTGCTAGAGAAGAGTCAGTAGCGTTGCTTCCCTGCTAAGTGGAGTCTAGCTTTATGCCACCGGCTTTTCCAATCCAATTTTTTGATAACGCCTATAGAAACCTTCAGTTTGGCGAACAGGAGAAATCCGGGGAAGATAGGAAGGACCCCGAGAGGTTTGGAAGGACTTGTTTAAGGAGATACGCATGACCAGGATGTCGATGAGGGTGTTGGCGGGCCTTGTTGCCGCGGCGGCGCCGGGTCTTTGTCAGGAACTGGAGGCAAAGATCGCCGAGATGGAAGCGGCGATCGCCGGCGCGCAGTCGGCCGGCGACAACGCATGGATGTTGACAAGCTCGGCGCTAGTGCTGCTGATGACGGGCCCGGGCCTGGCACTGTTTTATAGCGGGTTGGTCCGGAAGAAGAACGTGCTCGGAACCATGATGCACTGCTTCATTCTGATGGCGATGGTGACCGTCCTGTGGGCGGTGGTGGGCTACAGCATCGCGTTCGGGGAGGCGACGCCATTTTTCGGGGACCTACGCTACCTGTTTCTGAACGGTGTGGAGGGGATGTCGGGCACGATCCCGCAGCAGACCTTCATGGTTTTCCAGCTCATGTTCGCCATCATCACACCGGCGCTGATCTGCGGCGCCTTCGCCGAGCGAATCAAGTTCAGCGCGATGATGCTGTTTAGCGCCCTGTGGCTGTTGCTGGTCTACTGCCCAATGGCGCACATGGTGTGGGGCGAGGGCGGTCTCTTCAATGCGTACGCCGGCGGCGCCATCCCGTGCTTCGACTTCGCGGGCGGCACGGTGGTTCACATCACGTCGGGTGTTTCGGCGCTCGTATGCGCCTTGTACCTTGGCAAGCGGGCAGGCTGGCCGTCCGAGACGATGAAGCCGCACAATCTGACGTACAGTTTCATGGGCGCCTGTCTCCTTTGGGTCGGCTGGTTCGGGTTCAACGCCGGCAGCGCGCTCGCTTCGTCGAGTCTGGCGTCGAGCGCCTTCGTCGCGACGCACTTCGGCGCGGCCGCCGCAACGTTGGGCTGGCTGATTGCGGAGAAGCTGCGCAGCGGCAAGGCGAGTGTGCTCGGCGGCATCTCGGGCGCGGTGGCCGGGCTGGTGGCGATTACGCCGGCCTCGGGCTTCGTCAAACCGATGCCCGCGCTGGTGATTGGCTTCATCGCCGGCATCGTGTGCTACTTGATGGTGGCGAGCGTCAAGAAGAAGTTCGGCTACGACGATTCATTGGACGTCTTCGGTATACACGGCGCGGGCGGTACGGTGGGCGCGCTGCTGACCGGCGTTTTCGCGACGATGGCCGTCAACAACGCATACGAAATCAACGGCCAACCGGCGCCGATCGGCCTGGTGGACGGAAACCCCGGTCAGATCGTCAATCAGTTGCTGGGCACGCTGGTCGCGTGGGCGCTGGCGGCGGTGGGCACGTTTGTCATCCTGAAAGTGTGCGACCTTGTTTGCGGCGGTCTTCGCGTTTCGGGCGACGAGGAAACGCAGGGCCTGGACCTCGCCATGCATGGCGAGGAAGGCTACAACTTGGAATCTTAGGAAAGGACTGGTCTCATGAAGAAGATCGAAGCTATCATTCAGCCGTTCAAGCTGGAGGAGGTTAAGGAAGCGTTGATTGGGGTCGGCATCGACGGGATGACCATCTCCGAGGTCCGGGGCCATGGCCGCCAGAAGGGCCACAAGGAGGTTTACCGGGGACAGGAGTACCAGGTGGATCTGCTGCCCAAGGTGAAGATCGAAATGGTCGTGCCAACGGAGCGAATCGAGGAAGTAGTGAAGACGTTGGTCTCGTCGGCCCGCACCGGCAAGATCGGCGACGGAAAGATTTTTGTATATGACGTTGCCGAAGCCATTCGGATCCGCAACGACGACCGGGGAGATGCCGCCCTCTAGGGTGCGCGGGCCGGCCGGGACTTCGGACTCAATTCGCGAGCAGTTTTTCACTTCCGGACAAGCGGCGCCAGTGTTGCAGCGCCGGACGGACCTAGTAGATTCCCTTGTTCTCACCGCCTGGGAGGCGGGACTGCGGCCCGAGTTCCCGGACGGACTGTCGGTGCTGGCCGTGGGCGGGTATGGCCGGCGCGAGTTGTTCCCTCAATCCGATGTCGACGTGCTTTTGCTGAGCGACGAGCCGAATCCGGCCGGCCGGCGGAAAGAGGCGATCTCGCGCTTTCTGCAACAACTCTGGGACGCGGGCCTGCGCGTCAGCCAGTCCGTGCGGACGGTGAAGGACTGCTGCGAGTTGCACGACGGCAACGTCGAGCTGAGCATCAGTCTGCTCGATCAGCGGTATCTCGCGGGCGACCTAAGCCAATACGAGACGCTGGCGGTGCGTTTCCCGAAGTTCGTTCAGGGGCAGCGCCAGACGCTGATGAGGGAACTCTGTCGCATGACGCGCGGACGCCACCGGCAGTACCAGGAGTCCATTCACCACCTGGAGCCCAATATCAAGGAACATCCGGGCGGACTGCGCGACTTGCACGTTCTCGGATGGCTGGGCAAGCTTCGCGCCGACAGTTGGACGGAGACGCCGGCCTGGGATGAGGAGTTGCGCGCGCCCCGGAAATTCCTCGCGGCCGCGCGCTGCTTCCTGCACTACAAAACGGGGCGCGACAGCAATCTGCTGAACTTCGACTACCAGGAAGAGATCGTCGAGAGCGTCTTCCGCTCCTACTCCCCGAACGTCGCCGCCTGGATGCGCGACTATTACCGGCACGCCCGGACCATCTTCATGACGGCGGTGCGGGCAGTCGAAGCATGCGAGGGCCAGACCAGTTCGCTGCTGTCGGGTTTTCGCGAATGGCGGTCGCGGCTTTCCAACGCCGATTTCACAGTGTCGCGCGAGCGCGTGTTGTTCAAGGCGCCGCAACATCTGGAGACGGAGCCAGACCTCGCCATCCGGCTCTTCGAGTTTCTTGGGCGCCATGGGATTCCACCGCACCAGGAGACCGAGCGGCGCGTGCGCGAGAATGCCGGCCGGCTGGCCGAATGGAGCCGCGGGCCCGAGCCGTTCTGGCCGCGGTTCCGGGACATCCTGTCGACGCCGCGGGCCGGCTTCGCACTGCGATGGATGCACGAGACCGGAGCGCTGGGCGCCATCTTTTCCGAGTTCGCCGCGATCGATTGTTTCGTCGTGCGCGACTTCAATCATCGCTACACAGTTGACGAGCACACGTTGATCGCGATCGAGCACATGGAGAAGCTGCGCGAGCACGACGACCGGCCGCGGGCGCGTTTTTCGACGCTGCTTTCGGAGACGGAACGCGTGGATCTCGTTTGTGCCGCCTTGCTGTTTCACGACGTGGGTAAAGGCAGCGCCGAGGAACCGCATAGTGAAGCGTCGAAAGAAATGGCCGTTCAAGCGCTACGGCGCATTCAGACGCCCGAGCCGGATATCGATTTCGCGGCGTTCCTGATCGAGAATCACCTGCTGCTTTCGGCGGCCATGACGGGCCGCGATCTGGAAGACGCGCGGACCGCCGAGGAACTGGCGGCGAAGGTGGAGACAGTAGAGAAGCTGAAGGCGCTCACGCTAGTGACGTACGCCGACATGAGCGCGGTCCATCCGACCGCGATGTCGCCGTGGCGGCTGGAGCAACTGTGGCGGGTCTACGTGATCGTCTACAACGAACTGACGCGCGAACTGGATACTGACCGGATCGCCGCGCCGGACACGCCGGTTCCCGGCGCGGAAGCGTTTCTCAAGGGACTGCCGACGCGTTACCTGCGGACGCACGACGAGAAGGAGTTGCGGCATCATCTGGAACTCAACGAGTTGCGCCGCGAACGCGGGGCGGCTATCGAAATCCGGAAGGCCGGGGGCGTCTACAAGCTGACCGCGTTGACCACGGACCGGCTGTTTCTGCTGGCCTCCGTCGCTGGGGCGCTCTCGGCGGCGGGCATGAACATCCTGAAGGCCGAGGCGTTTGCCAACCAGCAGGGCACGGCCGTGGATACGTTTGTGTTCGCGGATCCGACGCGGACGCTGGACTTGAATCCGTCCGAGATCGAGCGGCTGCGGGTCACGCTGGAGAACGTGGCGCTCGGCCGGCTGGACGTGAAGAGATTGCTGCGGAGCCGTCCGCGGCCGAAGCCGCCGAGCCGGAGCAGCCGGATCGAACCGCGGGTGTCGTTCAACAACGACGCTTCCGAGACGGCGACGCTGGTGGAGGTGGTGGCCGAGGACCGGCCCGGTCTACTCTACGATCTCGCATCGGCTTTTTCCGACAGCGGGTGCAGTATCGAAGTGGTCCTGATCGACACGGAATCGCACCGGGCGCTGGACGTGTTCTACGTGACTTCGAAGGGCGGGAAGGTGGCCGAGGAGCGGCAGGCGGCTATTCGGGCGGCATTGCTGGCGGCTTGTGGCGGGTAGCGGGGGCGGCTTACAGGCCTGTCGCGGAGGGCGGTGAGTGAGCGGGTGCCGGAGAAGGATCTCCGGAGAGGTCGAAACTCTGCCATATTCATGGAAGGAAAAAGATCGGTGAAAGTGGAAAAGTATCTTACGGGTCTGGAGAAGGTCTTGCTACCGACGCACCGTCCGTCGCGCCGCGTCGATTTGCCGCTGAGTTCCCAAGGGTCGAAGGTTTCGGTGTCGTACGACCAGATCTATGCCGAATTTCCTTGACGCGAATGTCTAGTTGGCGCTGATCTGGAATCGTCACGAGCAGTTTGAGATTCCACGATCCTGCTTCGAGCGGGCCAGCGAGGAGCAATTCCTGTTCTGCCGGTTCACCCAGATGACCGTTCTCCGTCTACTCACCACGAAGGCTGTCATGGGTTCGGATCTGCGTACCTTTCGCGGAGGCGTGGACGATCTGGGACCAGATCGTATCCGACGAGCAGGTCGGCTTCCTGAATGAGCCGGAGGGCCTGGAAAGGCCCTTTCGCAGGCACTCGCGTGTAGCCAGCGCCTCGCCCAAGCTGCCGGCGGATTCTTACCTGCCGGCTTTTGCTCAGCCGGCCGTCGTCAGGCTCGTAACGTTCGACCAAGCGATCGGAAGCCGCTCATCCGAGGTAGTGGTGATCGGTAAACGATGAGGGCCTGACGGCGAACTAGGACGCTTCGGTTTTACCACTTGTTTACGTCTGTTTAGTTCACCGCGGGCAGTACGTTCAATAAAATGGAAGCCGATGGAAACAGAAAACGAATCTTCGCGCAGATCTTTTTACCTGTCAGTGATCTATGGAATTTGGGGGCTGATTGGGGCGGTCTTGTCGCTGCCCGCGTTCGCGTACCTGTTTTCCTCCGGCCGCGGTGCCACCCGCGAGGAGTGGGTGGAAGTAGGCGACATCGGCGGGTTGAAGCCGAACGCACCGGAAGAGATGATTTTCCGCCGCCGCCGCAAGGATGGCTGGAAGATCATCAGCGAGAAAACCGCCGCCTGGGTGACCCGCGTTTCGGAGACCGAAGTGGTTGCGTTCGCGCCGCAGTGTACGCATCTCGGGTGCGGCTACCACTGGGATGAGAGCAACAAGAACTTTCTGTGCCCGTGCCACGCGTCGACGTTCGACCGGGACGGCAGCATCCTGAGCGGACCCGCGCCGCGGCCGTTGGACCGCTACGAGGCACGCGTCGACGGTTCGAAGCTGCTGGTCGGGCGCATCGTGCGCAGCGACGAATCCACGCTGAGCTGAGGAGCGGATGCGGAAACAGATCCTTCATTGGCTCGAAACGCGGACCGGCCTGGAGACGGCGGTCAAGCATTTTCTTTACGAAGACATTCCCGCTTCGGCGGGCTGGCACCAGGTATTGGGCAGCGTGGCGCTGTTCATGTTCCTTGTGCAGGCGTTCACCGGAATCCTGATGGCGCTGAACTTTGCGCCGGCGCCCGGCGACTCCTACAACAGCCTGCGCTACATCATGACCGAGCTAACCGGCGGGCGATTGATCCGCAACATGCACCACTGGGGCGCCAGCATGATGGTGATTATTGTGGCGCTGCACATGATGCAGGTGTTCCTGTGGGGCGCCTACAAGAAGCCGCGTGAGGCGACCTGGATGGTGGGTTGCGTGCTTTTGATGCTGACGATGGCTTACGGTCTCACCGGATATTTGCTTCCGTGGGATAACCGGGCCTACTGGGGCACGGTGGTGACGACGCAGATCGCGAGCAAAGCGCCGATGCTCGGGCCATATATGGCGCAGTTGATGGGGGCCGCCGATGGCAACGTCGGCGTCGTGACCTTCACAAGGTTCTACGCGCTGCACGTGATCATGCTGCCGCCGCTGACGGTGCTGTTGATTGCAGTCCACGTGTACCTGGTCCGCAAGCATGGCGTGACGCCGGCGGCGGGCGACAATCTGCCGAAGAAGAAGTTTTTTCCAGGGCAGGTGTACAAGGACACCATGGGGATCTTCGCCGCGTTCGCGATACTGCTGGTGATGTCGATCGCGGTGCATGCGCCGCTGGAGCGGCTGGCCGACCCTACCGACACGACGTACATCCCGCGGCCCGACTGGTACTTTCTATTTCTGTTCCAGACGCTGAAGTTTTTCGAGGGTCCGTTGGAGGTGTTGGGCAGCGTGGTGTTGCCGGGTATCGCGACGATGTTGCTGTTTTTGGTGCCGTTCCTCGACCGGGGCCGGGTGATCGCCGTGACGAAGCGGACGACAGCGATTGGCGTGGTGGCGCTGAGCGCGATCGGGTGGACGAGTCTGACAGTGGCGGCGATCATGAGCACGCCCGCCGAAGCCGGCCGCGGCCACGAGGGCATGCTATTCGCCGAAATCGACATTTGGCAGCAGTTGACGCCAGAGGAACTCGCGGGCATCGGCTACTACCGGCGCGAAGGCTGCGGATCGTGTCATGGCAGCGGCCCGAGCGCTCCGGAGGGCGCGCCCGACTTCACCAAGGTTTCGGTGACGCGGGACGCCGCGTGGATGATCGATCATTTCAAGAATCCGCAGCAGCGCATTCCCGGCACGAGCATGCCGCCGATTCAGCTTAGCGAGCGGCAGATGAACGCGCTGGCGGCGTTTCTGCTTCAACTCACGCCGCGGAACGCCGAAGCGCTGCACTCGGCGCCCGACTTCGCGGTGGAGGGCGCGATACTGTATCAGACTCAAAGCTGCGCGGCGTGCCACCAGGTGAATCGCGCCGGGCAGACGACCGGGCCGGCGCTGAACGGGTTAAAGCTGCGGCGCACAAAGGCATGGGTGATCGGGCATTTTGTCGAGCCGCAGAAGTACTCGCCCGGAACGACGATGCCGGCTTACAAGTTCCCCGACAAGCAAATGGAGAATATCACCGAGTACCTGCTGGCGATTCCACCGCTAGAAGATCTGGAGCGGTACGAGTAATCTCCGCGACGGCGTCGAGCGCGGTGCGGCACTGCTGCGTGGTGACGTCGTAGTGGGTGACCATGCGGAGGGCAGACGGCCCAACGGGGTTGGCGAGCACGCCGTGGTGGTTTAGCCCGGCGCTGAACTGGGCGGCGGTCAGGCCAGTTTTCGCCACGTCGAAGATGACGATGTTGGTCTGCACGGCGGCCGGATCGAGCGATACGCCGGGCAGGGCGGCCAAGCCCGCGGCCAGCAGCTTGGCGTTCGCGTGATCGTCGGCGAGGCGGGCGGGCATTCTTTCCAGCGCGATCAGCCCAGGGGCGGCCAGGACACCGGCCTGGCGCATGCCGCCGCCAAGGCGCTTACGATAGAGGCGGGCCTGGTCCAGTGCTTCCGCGGCGCCCACGAGCATGGAGCCGGCGGGCGCACCGAGGCCCTTGGACAGGCAGAACATCACGGTGTCGACTTTCGCGCAGATGTCGCGGACTGGCCGCCGCAGGTATTCGGCGGCATGAAATACGCGAGCGCCGTCCATGTGGACACGGAGGCCGAGTTCGTGCGCGCCGTCGCAGATTTCTTCGATGACTTCGACCGGGGTGACCACGCCACCGGCCATGTTGTGGGTGTTCTCGATGGAGACGAGTCCCGTCGGCGCCCAGTGCGGTCCGAGCGGCCGGATCTCGGGGCGAATCCGGTCCCAGCGCAGGATTCCATCGGGCGCCGACACCGGGCGCGCGACGCAGCCGCTGAACCAGGCCATCATCGCGAGTTCGTAGTTCAGCACGTGCGAGCGCGCCTCGCAGATGACTTCCTCGCCGTGCCGAGTGTGCAGTTTGATGCCGATGGTGTTGCCCATCGTGCCGGTGGGGACGAAGAGTCCGGCCTCTTTGCCGAAGATCTCCGCCGCGCTCGCTTCGAGGCGATTGACGGTGGGGTCCTCGCCGTAGACGTCGTCGCCGACCTCGGCTTCCGCCATGGCGCGGCGCATCTCGGGCGTGGGGCGAGTGACGGTGTCGCTGCGGAGGTCGATGTAGGCCGGGGTCATGCGATGAATTCCAGGAAGACTTCGTTGGAGAGTAGCACGCCATGGCTCGTGAGGCGGAGGCGGCCGCGGTGGTGCTCCAGCAGGCCCGCGCCGACGAGCCGGGCGATCGGTTCAGCGAAGCGGGAACGTTCCGCGCCGGTCGGTTCAATACCCGCGCTGAGGCGAAGGCCGACGAAGAAGTGCTCCTCTTCGGCGCACGCGGGATCGGCGGCAATCCACGGCGGCAGGCCGCGGCGGAGGCGATCGAGGTAGTCCTGAACCGTTTCGGCGTTTTGGCGCCGCACCCGGCCGTCGAAGCTGTGGGCATCGGCGCCGAAGCCGGCGTACGGATCGAGGCGCCAGTATTTCAGGTTATGGCGCGATTCCCAGCCGGGCCGCGCGAAGTTCGAGATCTCGTAGCGGGGGATGCCGACGGCCGCGAGCCACTCGACGGCGTGTTCGTAGAGGTGCGCGGTGAGTTCGTCGTTCGGGACTTCGGCGGCGCCGAAGCGCTCGCCGCCCTGGAGGATCTCCAGGCCGAGGCGGCTGTCCTCGTCGACCTCGAACATGTAGACGGAAACGTGCGGCGGCGCGAGCCGTTCGATCCACTGCAGCGAGTCGTTCCAACTCTCGCGAGTCTGGCCGGCGAGACCCGCGATCAGATCGATGTTGATATTGCCGATGCCGGCCTGCCGGAGCACGTCCACTTCGCGCTCGACGACGGCGGCGGTGTGCATGCGGCCGGCGCGGCGCAGTTCGCGCTCGACGAACGACTGGACGCCTAGGCTGACACGATTGATGCCCGCGTCGCGCCAGGCGCGCGCCAGTTCCGCGGTGATATCGCCGGGGGCCGCTTCGATGGTGGCTTCGGTCCAATCGCGAACGGGCAGGGCGTCGAGGAGGCAGTTTAGCGCGTCCGCGGAAAGGCGGCTTGGTGTGCCGCCGCCGAGATAGAGGGTATCGGGGGACCATTCCCACTGATGCGCGCGAATCTCGCCGACGAGGGCGTCGAGATACGCGGCCTCCAATTCGGCCGGGAGGACGCCGGAAGCGAAGTTGCAGTAAGTACACTTTTGCCGGCAGAACGGATAGGAGATGTAGACGCCGGCCACGCCGAATCCTCCTTTAGAGGTTCACGTCCTGATTCAGGTGGCGGCCGATCGCCTCCTCGACGAGAGACTGCAAGGTCTGCCCGGTGGCGTGCAAGACGAAGTCGTGCGCGACCTCGTCCCAGCCGAGCTTGTAGCTCTTGACGTTGGCCGAAACCCAGATTTGTTGCACGGGAGAATTGGGGCTGACGACGAAGCGGGCCGGGGGCTCGTCGAACTCAATGGTCAACGCGCCTTCACTGAAATCCACCTCGAAGTTGTAGTCGTCGGCAGCGCCGATGAGAGCTTTGTAGAGTTTGGTCAGCGAGTGGTCGGCGTTCTGTTGAAAATCCTGATCGTCCATTATTCCCTCTGAAATCAGTTCGCTAACTCCAACATTAACAAAAGGCGAGTCTTTCTGGGCCGGAGGGGCATCTGTTAAGCTGGTCATTTATTCATGCAACCTGGCTGCCTCCGCCATTCCGAGGTCCCTCACGCCAGCCGGCTCTTTCTGGACTACCTGTATCATTTTGACCGGGTGGCCGGCTTTTACGGGTGGCATTATCAGGATCCAGCGGCTTTCGCGGCGGCCGCGCGGGAGATCGAATTTCCGGCGGATCGCCGGGCAGCCTTGGTGGCGGCCCTACGGGCATTCAACGGCGCCAGCCCGCAACTGGAACAGTTGGCGCGGCCGGGCGCTGTCGCGGTCGTCACGGGCCAGCAAGTGGGCCTGTTCGGCGGGCCAATGTACACAGTTTACAAGGCGCTGACGGCGGCGCGGCTGGCGGCCCAACTGAGCGAGCAGGGCATTCCAGCGGTGCCCGTTTTTTGGCTCGCCACCGAAGATCACGACTTCAACGAGGTCAATCACACGTGGGTGTTCGACGGCCGGACGCAGCCACGGCGGATCGCGGTTCAAGCCGCGGGCGACCATCGGCCGGCCGGCGAGGTGATCCCGGAGTCGTATCCGCTGGATGGCATCGAAGCTCTTTTCGACGGATTCCCATACGGCACTTCGGCGCTGGAGACAATCGGGCGCAGCTATGCGCCGGGACGCAACATGGGGTCGGCATTCCACGCTTTTCTCCGCGAGATCCTGGGCGCGTTCCCATTCGTTTATGTCGATCCGATGCAGGCGGAGATCCGGCGGATCGCCGCGCCGCTGTTACGGGAAGCGGCGGGCCGGGGGCCGGAATTGACCGAGGCGCTGCTGCGGCGGAACGGCGAACTCACCGCGGCGGGCTATCACGCGCAGGTCCACCTGGAACCGAAGAGTTCGTTGTTCTTCGTGCTGCGGGACGGGCGGCGGGTCGCGATCCGAAGGAACGGGGACTTCTACGAGGGACCGGACGGGCAACTGGACGAGGCGGGGCTTGCCGATTACGGGGAGCGGCTGTCGCCGAACGCGCTGCTGCGGCCGGTGATGCAGGACTACCTGCTGCCGGCGGTGGCGCAGGTGGCGGGACCGGCGGAGCTGACGTATTTGGCGCAGACGCGAGTTCTGCACCAGGCGCTGCTTGGGCGCGGTCCGGTTATCGTGCCGCGATGCGCATTCACGCTGATCGAGGAGCGGGCGGCGAAGCTGACGGCGCGCTACGGACTGACGCATCAGGAATTCTTTGGCGGGCCGGAGGCGGTGCGCGAGGGGATCTCGCGGAAGTTGATTCCGCCGGGTTTGCGGGACGCGGTTGGATCGGCCCGCGAGCAAGTGGCGGGGCTGCTGGCGGCGCTAGAACGCGAGACGGCGGCGTTCGATCCGACGCTCGCGGCGGCGACGGCGAAGAGCCGGTCGAAGATGCTCCACCAGGTGGAGAAGATCGAGGCGAAGATCGCCCGAGAGTCGGTGCGGCGCGACGAGCGGGCAGCGTCCGACGCGGACTACCTGAATGGACTGCTGTATCCGAATAAACACCTGCAGGAGCGCGTTTATAGTATCCTTCCCTTTCTGGCGCGCCACGGGATGGGCCTGGTGGACCATGTTTATCAGCATGTCCGCCTGGAATGCCCCGATCACATCGTGCTGCCGGTTTAAGACATGAAACCAAACTCCGTGAAGAAAAATCTTGCCGAGGGCAAGGTTCAGTATGGGACTAACTTCGGGCAGATCCGCTCGGAAGAGGTCGTGAAGATTCTGTCGGCGGCGGGCTTCCACTGGGCGTTCATCGACACCGAGCATGGCGGCTTCGATTTAGAGACGGTGCAGGAGATTTGCCGGATTTCGCCGTTCTACAATTTCGCGCCGATCGTGCGGGTGGCCGATTTGCAGTATTCGCTGGTGGCGCGGGCGCTCGACATGGGCGCGCCGGGCGTGATTTTTCCGCGGGTGGAGTCGCCGGAGTTGCTGGAGAAGGCGGTGAGTTGGACGAAGTTCCCGCCGGCGGGCGTGCGCGGCTTCGGGCTCTCGCCGTTCAACTTCGACTTCGAGGCGGTGAGCATGCCGCAGATCATGGAGTTCGTCAACGAGAACACCATGGTAGTGCTGCAGATCGAGACGGTGCGGGCGTTCGAGGCGCGGAACGAACTGCTGGCGGTTCCGGGAATCGACACCGTGATGGTGGGGCCCGCGGACCTGTCGATCTCGCTTGGCGTCCCCGGCGACTTCTCGAATGCGAAGCTGGTGGACACGGTGGAGCAGATCCGCGAGTCCTGCCTGGAGCACGGCATCATTCCCGGAATTCAGACGCGCACGCTGCAAATGGCGAAGTTTTGGAAGGAGCGGGGCATGCTATTTCTCGGCTGCAGCAGCGAAACTTCGATGCTGTACGAGAAGGGCAAGGAGATTATCGCCCAGCTCAGCGCGGTCTGACCTCGCCGTTAGCGCTTCACGCGGCTACAGGCGTCGAGCGCAGACGTGGGATCGATGGCCGAGCCTCCTTCCTCGATGAACTGGATTTTGCCTTCCGTATCGACGACAAACGTGGAGCGGTTGGCGATGCCGCGATCGGCAATCAAAATGCCATAGGCGGTGGCGGTTGTCCGCATGAAATCGCTGAGCAGCGGAACGTCCAATTTCAGCACCTCGTCGCTCCAGTGGCGAAGACTGGGGAGATTGTCGGTGCTCACTCCAAAAACCTCGGCGCCCTGCGCCTTAAACTTGGCGATACCATCCTGGTACGCTTTCATCTCCTTCGTTCAACCACCGGTGAACGCGGCGGGAAAGAACGCCACCACGACGGTGTTCTTGCCGCGAAAATCTGACAGTTTGACATTGCCGCCTTTCGTGGACGGAAGCGTGAAGTCGGGCGCCATATCGCCGACCTTCAGGTGAGTCTTGGGCGGCGCGGCCTGGCCAAAGGCCGCCGCGGCGAACGACACACCGAACAGCATGGAAAGTATGAACTTCATTCTGGTCTCCTTTCGTGCAGGTGAGCGCGGGGCACACCGCGCGATTGAAACGCGGGACGGCCCTCTTGCTCTAGCGGGAGCGTAGCACTCAGGTGGCGAGGTCCGCAACGCTCGCACCGCTCTGTTGCGCCACCGGGAGCGTCTGTGGCGGCAGAAGCCAAGCCCAGGCGTCGCCAGGATTGGCGACGCGGCACACAAAAGTGCGTGCGCTACTTAGGGTTGGCCGGGCGAGGCGCGCCACATGTCGCGCAGATCGTAGAGGTTTATCAGGTGCCGCAGCATGATTCTCTCGCCGGCGCCGACCTCGATCCTCGTTGAGGCATCCGCGCCGTATCCGCCGTGGGCGGCCGTGCGCAGGTCGGGGATGTAACCGGCCCATGTTCCGCCGGAACTGTAGGTGTACCCGTAGAACAACGGATGCGGCACGCCGGCCTGCTCCTTCCACATCGTCTGCAGTTTGTGCATCGCCTCGCCGGGCACGGCGGCGATGGCGATATGCGGGCCCAGGAGGACGGTGCCAATGCCGACTTCGACACTCCGCTGTTTCTCCCAGCGATCCGCGAAGGTCAGCACCTCGCTCTTCGACCGGATGGAGTCGACCGGCACGCTCTGGACGGTCTTGTTGGCGCGGAGCACCTCGGCGGCGAGCAGTTCGCCCATTTTCTCCATCACGCCGAAGTCTTCCTCCTCCTTGCCGGACCGGCCCATGAACAATGGGTTCACGTCGCCGGCGCCACCCTGGACGAACATCACCTGCGTGCCCTGGAGGTTTTGCTCGGCGTTCCGCTGCATCACGCCCGGGAAGTCCGCCGAGTATTTGCAGCTCGTAGGACCCAGCACCACGGGGTGGACCGCATAATGTACGACCAGGGCACGAGATCGCCCGTCCGCATCGTCCACTCGCAACAAGACGAATTCCGGATCCACCGGACCATAAGGCACTCGTTCGAGGTTATTGAACAGGGCGCGGGCGCGGCCATCGTCGCGGAGAAGAAGCCGGTTGTAGCCGAGTTGGATCGAACCGCGCCCGATGCCCAGCCGCGCCGGGAACATGGATTGGGCGGCTTCCTGGACCGCCCGGAAGACCTTGGCCTCCAAGGCGGCGAGGTACTCGGCCGCGGCGGCATCGCTCGACGGGGAACTGCCGTAGGGCAGAAACGCCGGCGCCGAATGCGTGTGCGACGCCGCAAGCAAGAGCACGGGGATACCGAGTTTCGCGGCAACCTCACGCGGAAGGTTCGGGGCCACTATGCTGCCCAGGTCCAAAGTGACGATGGCGAGGCGCGATTCGCCGGCCTGCAGCACGAGGGCCTTGGCGAAGAGGGGATCGTGGGTGCCGTTGGCGGGACCGCATTTGCGGTTGGCATATCCGTACATGGGCATGAGCGCCGACGGCGTGATTTCCACGCGGGCAACGCCCGCGAGCAGTTCGGCGCGGGCGGCGGCCGGCCATGCGAGCGTCAGACCAAAGATGAGAGCGGCGAGTTTCATGAGGTTCACATGGTATCGCGCGGCGGGGATTCGGCTCAATCGTGGGGCGGGAGGAGCGGACCAAGGCGGAGAGCCTGCCACGACGGAACGCGTATACGGCACTTTCGCCGGCCCGGCCAAGAACCGCCGCTGGTTTGCGGAAGGGGGGCCGAAGTCGAGGAATTTGCGATGGACTTTCGAGCCGGAGGCAGCGAACGGGCGCGTTATCGTCTCAAAGAGGGCACGCCGTTTCCGGGCGCCACCTATTAAACCGACACCACCCATCACGACATTGTGCCCAACCGCCGGATTGTGATGGCCTATGTCACGACCTTCGGCGATCGGCGTACCCAGTGTGTCTGGCCACCGTTGAGTTCCTGCCCACGGAAAAAGGGACCGGCCTCATCCTCGCGCACCAGGGCGCATTCTTCGAGGGCGCCGATGGTCCTCAAATTCGTGAAGAGGGCTGGCGCGAGTTGCTCGATCGGCTGGCAAAGGAGTGGCCAAGCTGGGCGCAACGTGTACCGGAAGGCACGGCTCATGGCTGGCAAGAAAACCAACGTCAATCGTGTCTTCCACGCTCTCGGCGACCCCACGCGCCGGGCGATCGTGGAGAGGCTCAGCGAAGGGCCCATTTCGGTCTCGCGGTTGGCAGCGGGCTGGTACGAACCGAAAAGGCCGGAAGGGTACGCACTTGCCACCTCGAACCCGCGGGCCTTTCGGTGGCGGAGCACTGGATCGGCGACCGCCGCTCGTTGTGGGAACGCCGGCTTGACCGGCTGAGCGATTTGCTCGCCGAGTCCGAGGAAAAGTGATCAACGGGACCGGTGCAGGCTTTCGAACTTCGACCGCTCGGCGGCCGAGCCGTGGCAGATAACGCAGGATTCAGCAGCTCCGGTGGCGACGTCGGACACGAGGGCGTAGGTGAGTCCCTGGTCGGACCACGTGATCAAGCTCAATCCCTTCACCGAACTGACGTGAAAGGCCAAGCCGCCGAGGCGCCGTACTTCGCCGTGGGACGGGCGCACTCGCTCCGAAGACGCGATGAGGAGCGAAATCGGCCGCCGGTCCATCTCGTACGCCAGGTAGACGACGTCCTGTTCGTGGTACTGCACCAGCCGGGCGCCGCGCAGCGCGTATGGTTTCTCGTTGCCGGGAAAATCCGGCAGCGTCAAGTGAAACGGCACCCGGCCGCCCAGCCAAGCCGAAACCACTTCGGAGTCGGAGGAAGAAACGTCAAGGGGCATCAACCCCCGCGCGTAACGCAGATGGGTATCGGCGGCGTAAATGCTGAACGATACGGCCGGCTGGCGCGCCACATGAAGCGCCAGTACCACCACCAAACAGATGCCGGCCGCGACGGCCGCCGGCCTCCAGGCTGCGCGCACCCAGGAGCGCAACCCACCCGCTTCCACTTTCTCTTTCACGCGCGCGGACAGTCCCTCCGGCGGTTCGTACAGGGGACGCGCGCCCCGCACGGAATCCACCACGCTCCGCAAGGCTTCATACTCCCGGCGGCACGCCGCGCACACCATGAGGTGCTCCTCCAGCACCAACAACCCGCGGGCAGGCACCTCCTGATCGACGTAGGCGTGCAACTGCGCACGGGCTTCCTCGCAGTTCATTGCTTACGGCTCTCCTTGGCCGGCGCCGCCTTGATCAGCGCCCGGCGCAGCATCCCGCGGGCCCGCGCCAGGCGGCTCATGACGGTTCCTTTCGGGCACTCCAAAACTTCGGCAATCTCCGCATACGAAAGGTCCTCGATGTCCCTCAACACGATGACTTCGCGAAACAGCGGGGGCAGCGACTCCACGGCGTGCCGCACTTCATATTGCAGGAGCTTCCGCAACAGTATGGACTCCGGCGAATCCATCCCGGCCGCGGCGATGCCTTCGCATTCCAGGCCCGTGGCCGGCTCGTGCAGCCGGTCCCGCACCTGGTTCAACCAGACGTGGCGCAGGATCGTGAACAACCACCGCCGCGTTTCGTCGGGCGCATCGGCGGCCGGCTGCCTCCGGGCCGCGAGCGCCCGCTTACAGCTTTCCTGAACCAACTCCTCGGCCTGTGCCGCATCGTGGCAAAGAGCGCGGGCGTACCTATACAGGGAGGCGAGAAACGCCGGCAGCGACTGCGTAAAACCATCGGTCAACTTCGACC
>CAYPUQ010000084.1:0-17408 GCA_964413655.1 uncultured Solibacteraceae bacterium
GATCCGATCCGCCTCGCGATGGGCGAGATCGAAACAGGTAACCGGCGAGATCGATGGCGGTGCTTAGAACGCGCGGCTCAATGTCGCCGCGCACCGGATTGCGGGGGGCCCGGACCCTCGTGATCGGCGGTTACCGCGCCGCGAGCAGCGCCCGCAGATGCCGGGCACGCTCCGGCGAGCGAAGCTGGCGGAGCGCCTTCGCTTCGATCTGGCGGATCCGCTCGCGCGTGACGTCGAACTGCTGGCCGATCTCTTCGAGCGTGTGCTCGCGGTCGCAGCCGATGCCGAAGCGCAGCCGGATCACTTTCTCTTCCTTCGGCGACAGCGTCTTCAGGATGTTGGCGGTCTCGTCGCGGACGTTAGTGTCGATCACCGCGTCCACGGGCGAGCCCACCCAGCGGTCTTCGATCAGGTCGCCCAGCGCCGATTCGCCGTCGCGGCCCACCGGGGTCTCCAGCGACACCGGATCGCGCGAAATGGTCTTCAGCTTCTGGACCTTCTCGACCGGAATGTCCATCCGCCGGCTGATCTCATCGTTGGTCGGCGCCCGGCCCAGTTCCTTCTCCAACTCCCGCGTGGCGCGCAGGAACTTGTTCATGCTCTCGTTCATGTGGACCGGAATACGGATCGTCCGCGACTGGTCGGCGATCGCGCGCGTGATCGCCTGCCGGATCCACCAAGTGGCATAGGTCGAAAATTTGTAGCCGCGCCGGTACTCGAACTTGTCGGCGGCGCGCATCAAGCCGATGTTGCCCTCCTGGATAAGGTCCAGCAGGTGCAGACCACGATTGACGTACTTCTTGGCCACCGAAACGACCAGCCGGAGGTTGGCCTCCACCAGGTCCTTCTTGGCCCGTTCGGCTTCCTGTTCGCCCTCATGGATCACCGAAAGAGTGTGCCGCAATTCGGGCAAAGTGGCCGCCGCCATCTGCTCGCGGCGCCTGATTTCCTTGCGCAACTCTCGCGCCCGCGGCAGGATGGACGGGTTGCCCTTCGTGTCCAGCCTTTTCAACTCTGCTTCGAGGTGAATCAGGTCCTCGCCCGCCCGCTCCAGCTCTCGCGAAAAATCCCGCCACCGGCTCGACTGCCATGGAATCGACCGGATGGCCCGCGACAACTCGACCCGGCAACGGTTCCAGCGCCACTCCCAGCGCCGCTTCAGCTTCTTGTTCGAGGAAACCACGGCCAGGTATTTCTCCCCTACCTGCTGTGCCTTCTTCACTTGGTTCAAGAACTCGACGAAAACCTGCTTGATCTCCGCCCGGCGCTTGGCCTCGGCCGGACTGCCGGTCTCGACGTCGCCGAGTTCCACGTAGGCATCCACCTCGTCGGCGCCGCCATCCTTGATCTGTTGGGCGATGCCGGAAACCAGGTTGTGGACGAGCGGCGACCGGCTGATCGCCCGCTGCATCTTCAGCTTGCCCCGCTCCATCTTCCGCGCCAGGTCGACTTCGCCATCGCGGGTGAGCAGTGGCACCGCGCCCATCTCGCGCAGGTACACGCGGACGGGGTCGTCCGTATAGATAGACTCTTCCTGCGGATGCTGCGCATGAAAATCCTCGCCGTCATGCACCTCTTCCGGATGGAAGAAATTCGAGTCCTCGTCGAACGGGAGACTTAGAGGCTCATGCGCATCGTACTGGTCTTCGAAATGATCCACGTAAAATCACCTCCCCGCATAAAAAAAGAGCGCTAGAGGAGCCAGCGCCACGACATGGGGTAAAACACCCATTCGGCGCACGAAGGCCCAACCCTCTAGCTTTCGGGGTAGCACAAGCGAGTATACCACTAGTTAACGGCAAAGTTAAGAGTAACCTGCACATGACGGCCATTTTCGCCCTCCGTTCGTGGCCAAACCAGCCGCTAACCGTCTCTACACCAATCGTCGGCTCATGCCGACAGCATGACCGCTCCCGGCTCTCTATGTTAATGATGCTCCGGCGTTTTCAAAGGTTTCGGACTAGGTTCGCTTTTGCCGGATCAGGTGCTGCAGTTCGCCCAGAAAGGCCTCGACGTCCTGAAAGTCCCGGTACACTGAGGCAAATCGTACATAAGCGATCTTGTCGAGTGAACGCAGCCGATCCATCACCAGCTCTCCGACTGCTGTAGTAGATAGTTCCCGTTCCGGGTTCGACGCCAGTTTCCCTTCCACCTCATCGACAATCTCCGCCATTTTCGCCACACTCACCGGCCGCTTCTCGCACGCCCGCAGTAGCCCGTTCAGCACCTTCTGGCGCTCGAACTTCTCGCGCCGCCCGTCCTTCTTCACCACCATGTAGGGGATCTCTTCGATCCGCTCGTAGGTGGTGAACCGCTTCTCGCATTTCAGGCACTGCCGTCGCCGGCGGATGACGTCCGCCTCGCGGCTTTCGCGTGAGTCGATCACCTTGTCTTCGACGTGGCCGCAGAACGGGCAGAGCATTCGGTTTCAACCTCCCACGGCACCCGGTGGTATCTCGATGTGTTTCAAATTGCGCCACTTAATCCCGTCATGTAAGGCCAGCAGGACTCCCACCGGAACGATCACCAGGAAAGTTATACTCCAGAAGGCAATCGCGACGCCAGTGGCGGTCTCCAAGGGGACCTTGAACAACTCCGTCAAAACGATCACCGCGACGAGTTGCAGGCCACCGCCGACACCGGGAATCTGAACCACCGCCCCGAACGACACAAACCCAACAAAAATCAGCACATCGGTCAGCGTAAACTCAGCCAGCGCGGGAAATGCCCGCAGCACGCAGACCGAGGTCCCCACAATGAACCCCCACTCCAAAAACGAGTAGACCGCTACGCCAACCAGCCCTCGCGTGTCCCTGGTTGAGTTCGCGCCTTCGGTAAAGGCGGTGACAAGGCCGCGTACCCGCTCAAGATGGTGCGGCGGCAGGAACGCGAGCGCCGCCAGCAGGCGTTCGCGCATCCAGTCGGAATAGCGGCGGAGGATAAAGACGATGGCCAGCGAGATGGTCGCCAGCACTCCAACCGCGTGCCCGCCGATTTGCAGCACCCACTGGAGCTTGTCGCCAACCGCGATGCCCGATCCGTGAACCCGCGACAGCGCGAAGCCGAAGATTAACAGGGCCATCAGCAGGTCGTAGATCCGTTCGAGCAACCAAGCCGCGACCTGCGAAGTGAAACTTACGTTTTCCTTTTTGGCGATCAGGAATGGCCGGACCATTTCCCCCGCCCGGCCGAAGAACACGATGGCCGTGAAGCCCACCGCCGTGGCCACGTAGAGCCGCCATAAGCTGGCATCGGGTTTCTGCGGCCGGATCATCACCTGCCACCGCAAAGCCCGGCCGACGTAGGTCAACTGCGCGAAGACCGCCGCCACCGCGATCCACGACCACTTCAGTTCGCGGAAGATCGCCACGAAACGCGACCACTCGAAGCCCTCATCCGGCCACGCCCGGTAGATCACGATGGCGAGCAACGCAGTCAGGATGAGGCCGGCGATCAGCCCCTTTCGGCCGCCGCGGTTGGCGCCAGGGGTTTCTTGCTGCTGAGCGGAAGGGTCTAGAATATAACTCTGCACGGCGGGTGACCGCGATTCGTTCGAACTTCTCATGATAAATCCTCGTTTCTCATACTGGAAGCCGGAGTGGAGGCAGGCAGTGAGCCGCCGGAGGCTCCGGCCGGACGAGGTAGAACATGGCGGCGATTGCGGCAACTTGGATCTTAACCCCGCCGGCACGGTCGTGGCCGGTAGCGGGTAGGATCTTGGACGCTGATCATCAACTCGTCGAACGGTGCCTGGCCGGCGAAGACGCCGCCTGGGAGGAATTGGTCCGCACGCACACCCGCCGTGTCTATGCGATCTGCTACCGCTTCACCGGCGCCGATGGCGAGGCTCAGGATGTCGCGCAAGAAGTATTCCTGCGGGTCTTCCAGTCGCTGAAGACTTTTCGCATCGGCGAGGGGTCGTTCACTGTCTGGCTCGGCCGGTTGACACGGAACCTGCTGATCGACCATTACCGGCGCGGCAAGATGCAGCGCATGACCGAGTCCATCGAAGATCAGTTGCCCCGCCTGGAGCAGGAATCCGGCCAGTTTCGCACGGAAGCGCCGCTCGCCGGCCGGGAGGCATCGGAGATCCTGCAGGGCGCTTTGCGAAAGTTATCCCCGGAGTTGCGCGAAACCGTGATTTTGCGCGACCTGGAGGATTTGGAATATAAGGAGATTGCGGAGGTTCTGAAGGTGCCCGAGGGCACCGTCAAGTCGCGGCTGAACCGGGGACGGGCCGAGCTGGCCCGGATCCTGCGCAGACAGAAGGTGGCGTTATGAACTGCGCCGAGTTTGAAACTGTCCTGTGCGATTACATGGACGGCGTGCTGAGCGCGGCGGCGCGCGAGCAGGCCGAATGGCACATCTCCGCCTGCCCCGCCTGCGCCGAACTGGCTCGTGACGCCGCCGCCACCACGGCTTTCCTGGAGCGGGTGCCGGATGTCGAAGTCCCCCAGGAACTGCTGACTCGAATTCTGTTCCATGCGCCGCGCACCGCGCCCGAGCCGGAACGGCACAGCCGCTGGTCGCCGAAACGCTGGTTTGCCGGCTGGTTGCAGCCACTGCTGCAGCCGCGGTTCGCGATGGGCATGGCCATGACGATTCTGTCGTTCTCGTTGCTCGGCCGCGTCGCCGGCCTGCCGCAGCGGCAGTTGACGGCCGACGATCTCCAGCCCGCGCGGATCGTGCTGGCCATCGAAGACAAGCTGGTTCGCGCCTGGGACCGCGCCGTGAAGTATTACGAAAATCTGCGCCTGGTTTACCAGATCCAGGCGCAACTTGAAGAGTGGTCCGCCCGCGAAGAAGAAGACCGCCGCGCACGCGCCGCCGGAGCGCCGATTACGCCTTCGGCCGGCAACGCCGGCGGCCAGGAAGACCAAAAGGGCCAAGCAACCGAGGGGAGGGAAGTGCAATGACTACTACCGCATTGTTCTGCCGCACTTGCGGCAAGGCTATTTCCGAAGAAGAGAAGCTCGCCATTCCGGGCCGTATCCAGTGCGGCGAGTGCATGCCGGCCACCGAGCCGGCAGCCCCACCGAGCGATAACGCGCCCAACCCGTACACGGCGGCTCCGCCGCCCTACGGGGCGCCGTACGCGGCGGCAACCAGCGTATCGCCCGGCCTCGCTTTTCTTCTCGGCCTTATTCCCGGCGTGGGCGCCATCTATAACGCCCAATACGCGAAGGGGCTGATCCACGTCGTTGTGTTCGGCCTGCTCATCAGCATCGCCAGCGCCGGCGGGATCGGCGAACTCCAACCGCTCATCGGGATGCTGATTCCCACCTGGGTGTTCTACATGGCCTTCGAGGCGTATCACACCGCACGCAGGCGGCAATTGGGCGAGGTGGTCGACGAGTTCTCCAGCCTCGTGCCGCTCCGGTCGCGAACCGGCGCCTTCCCGGTGGCGCCGATCGTCATGATCGCCGCCGGCGCGCTGCTGCTGCTCCACAATCTCGATTTGCTGCGCATCGGACATCTCTTTCGCTACTGGCCGATGCTGCTCATCGGCCTCGGCATCTATATGCTCTGGGTGCGTCTGACCAACTCCGATTCCGTGGAGCCGGAGGTGAGCCATGAACGGCGCTAGTGTTCCGCTGGTGACGGCCGTTCGCGGGCCCATCGTTCTTATTACCTTCGGCGCGTTGTTCGCGGTAGACCACGCCGGCGGCTTCCGGTTCTCGCAAACGTGGCCCATCCTGTTCATCGTTTTTGGCGTGATGAAGCTGCTGGAGCGGAGCCTGGCGCCGAAGCCGGAGTTCGCGGATTGGACTCCGCCGCCCCAGCCACCGGCCCCTCCGCAGGGACCGTATATGAGGCCGCCAACCGCGCAGCCGCCCACGGGGCCGCCACAGGGAGAGAACTGACATGCGCCGATCATCCCTCGTTGGTCCGGTGCTGTTGATCGCGCTGGGCCTCGTTTTCCTGGTCAACAACCTGTATCCCGAGATCCCGCTGCTGGGCCTGCTCGGCAGCTACTGGCCCTACCTGCTCATTGCCTGGGGCGGACTGCGGCTGATCGAGGTTCTCTACTGGCATTTCGCAGGCAAGCCGCTGCCACGCTCGGGCCTGTCCGGCGGGGAATGGACATTGATCGTCCTGATCGCACTCGTTGGTGGGGGCATTCAAGCCAGCAACCGCTTCCGCGACCATTGGCCCGGCGCCCGGATCACCATGCATGGCGTCGAGCTGTTCGGCGAGAGCTTCGATTTCCCCCTATCCGCCTCCTATGAGGGCGCCGGCAAAGCGCCCCGCGTCGTCATCGATAACTTGCGCGGGAACGCTCGCGTTATTACCGCCGATACGGAAAACATTGCCGTCAGCGGCCGCGCCACCGTGCGGGCGCTCGACCAGGGCAGTGCCGAAGGTGTCAATGAACGATGCCCGCTCGAGATCGTGAAGCAAGGCGACCTGATTGTCGTGCGCACCAATCAGGAACGCGCCGCCGAGGCCAGCCGCATCTCGTCGGAACTCGACATCACGGTTCCGCGCGGCGCGTCCGTCGAGGGCCGCGGCCGCTACGGGGATTTCGAGATCACCGGCATCGCCGGCTCGGTAGAGATCGACAGCGCCAACGCCGGCGTGCGCCTCGCCGACATCGGTGGAAACGTGCGCGTTTCGCTCGGTAAGAGCGATGTTGTGCGCGCGGTGAACGTCGCCGGGAACGTGGACATGAAGGGCAGCGGGTGGGACGTGGACCTCGAAAATATTCAGGGTACGACCACGATCAACGGTTCCTACTCGGGCGAGGTCCGGCTGCGCAGACTCGCCAAGGCGCTCCGTTTCCAGAACCGGTCGAACGAACTCCGGCTCGAACGGGTGCCTGGTCAATTGCGGATGACCCGGAGCGATCTCAACGGCGAGGACCTGGTGGGCCCCGTCGTCCTGCGCGCGCGCAACCAGGATGTGATCCTCGCCAATTTCACCGAGACCCTCGAACTCAATGTCGAGCGCGGTGATGTGCAGGTACGGCCCCGCGCCCCGCTGGCAAAGATCGACGTCCGCACCAATGCCGGAGACATCGACTTCGCGGTGCCCGCGGGCGCAAAGTTCCAACTCCGTGCCACAACCAGCCGCGGCGAGATCGTCGACGACTTCGGCGCCCCGCTCGAAGGCCGCCGCGAGGGCCGCGGCCAGGTGCTGATGGGCTCGGTGGGTGGCGGCCCCGAAGTCAGCCTCGTCAGCGAGCGCGGCACGATCCGCCTCTACAAGGCCGGCGCCGAACCGCCGCGTCCACCCACCCCGCCCGCGGTTAGCGTGCCGAAGACTCCGGTGCCGTCACTTACGGTGCAGGAACAGTGAGTGCCGCCGGATGAAGAAGCGCTACACGGACAAGCAAGGCCAGTACTTGGCGTTTATCTACTACTACACCAAGATGAATGGCCGGGCGCCGGCGGAGCTCGATATGCAGCGCTACTTCGGTGTTACTGCGCCCTCGGTCCACCAAATGGTTGTCACGCTGGAAGCCAACGGTCTCATCGAAAGAGTGCCCGGCCAGGCCCGGTCGATTCGTCTGCTGCTCCCGCGCGAAGCCCTGCCCGATTTGGAGTAGGAGCCGGTGAGTGATCCCACCACCATCGCACTCTGGGAACGAGCCCGCATTGCACCCAAACCGCTCTGGCGGCAGGCTTCGAGTCTCGCGGACACTGGACCCGCTCGCGATCGAGCCGCTCGGGTTCCTGCGGGGGCCGATCTTCAGGAAGACCTCAGGTAGCCTCTCGAATCTCAGTCGCGATCGGAGTAGCCACCGAACCGGTTGCAGTTCCGGCACCGAAACATGTAGGCGGTTGGTCCGCCATCCCGATCGAGCGAGTGTAAGTGATCCTCGAGTTGATCAGCCTCCAGCCCGCTTTCCTCCGCAATTGCGTCGATAGCTTGTTGACCGAAGCGCTGCAATTCGGCCCAGCCGGCGGGACCCAGGAATGCGGCGGCGTCTCCGCAGTGGGTGAACCACTTCTCCTGCTGCCAGGCGCTGAATCCCGGCGTGCGATAGGCCACTTCCTCGACGGTTTCCGGCGGGACGGCATCCCACTCACCGTCGCCGCCAATCGCCGCCGCATCGACGAACTCGGCGTCGAACTGTTCGTGGGCGGTCCCGTCGGCGATGCACCATGGGCACAGGGCGTCGTCCAGATCCTCTTCCGCGTAGACCGGACCGGCATAGACGAATCCGCGCGGCTCGCCACAAGCACGGCATGGTTCCGGCGATTCGACGATCGAGCCGGTGCCGATTGGGTCGGGGTGATACCGAAAAGTTGGTAGGTTCATGAATCTGCTCTCCTGAGATAACGCGAGGAACCGCGGCCGAGCCTCTCGTAGCGCCTCGACGATGAGGCTGACAGAGCCGCCTGTCGAATGGCCCTTGCCGGGCTGCCACGATTCTCGATGGTCCCGGTGATACTGTTCTTCGGCCTCTGCTCCCGGCCTCGGCCCAAATCGCCGATCTGGCTGTGACCGATGACGGCGCCCAGCTTTACTTCTCCTCGCAGGCGCGCATGAAGGACGCCGATCAGTCCGCTCACACCAAGCTTTTTCGGATTGTCGAGACTGGTGTCATCGAACTGTTTGTACAGGTGGAGCGGCGCTACCCGGAGGACGGCGGCAATACAATACAAGCAACTTCTATGCACCGGTTGGAGCGTCAGTGAGCGGCGACGGCACCTTGATCGGCTACTCGCTCCAGCGGGACTGCGTGGGCGGCAGCGGGTGCGCGTTCGTCGAGCGGAATCGCGGTGTGGTTCGCGGCGGGGGGCTTGCCGAGCCGATGCAATTCACCGGTCGTGCTTAGGTGAGCGGGAACGGACGATACGTCGTTCAGTTCGGGGGCTCGACGTGTTTCCAGTGACGAGCCTAACGGACCTGTTCACCGGACAGCGCATCGAACGGCCCGGACGGGAAATCGCCATCATGGGCCGGCAGGCGCTCGCGGACGACGGTCTTGCTCTGGCGCGCGATGCGGAAGGATTGCTGCTTTGGAGCGCGGCCGGAACGCTGCGAATCCCAGTCTCCGGTGGTGAACGGCGGCGGTTGACCAACCTTCGGGAGAGTGTTGTTTCCGCCACGTTGAGCGGGTATGCCAACGCCAGCCCTAACGCTCGATGGCGCGACCGTACCGCTTCTCTCCGTCGGGCCGGCCGAGATCGTCGATCTGTACATGACGGGTCTCGGCCCGGTTATCCCGCCGGTCGGCACAGGTGATCCGGCGCCACTTGACCGGCTTACCTCACTGCGGGAGCCGCTTGCTTGCCGCTGGTGGCAGGAAGGCCTTGCCGCGCCACTCGACGTGCTTTTTGCCGGGCTCGCTCCAGGCATGATCGGTATTCACCAGGTCTCGGTCCGGCTGCCGGCCAACCCTCGTACGCTGGATACCGATGCTTCACGAACCACTATCGCCCTTCAGTGTGGCGATCCCGATCCCAATGAGTATGGCGATTCGGCCCTGGTCCACGTGCAGCTCACGCGGCCTTGAATCCGCCCGTCTATCTCACGACCTTCCCATCGACCAACGCTCGAAATTCGTACCGGTCCTCGCCCGAGTTGACCTCGAAGCCTTCGATTAGCGCCACCCACTGACCAGCTATCGGGTTCGAAATGTTGACCAGTTCCGGGTTTCGCAGAGTCGCACCGGCGAAACTGAGTGACCCGTCGGGTCGTACCAGAATCAGGTCGAGGTCGTTCGCCGGATAGCTGCCCCAGCCCTCGCGCCATTCGAGCCGGAGCTGGGCTAGTTTGGCCCCTGCCTTCACACTGAAAGGGACGGCGACTAGTCCGCCCTCCGCAATCCGGCCCTGGGAGGTGAACCCCGGCACCGGCTCGGTGGTCGAGAAAACCGCTACCCGCGCCGAAATCTCGCCGGCGTTGGTCCAATCGCCGCTGACGCTGATGCGCATGATCCCCTCTTCGGGCGCATCCACGGCAAACGTCCCGCCGGTGGTGAAGGTGAATACCGGGTAGTCGCCGGCGCCGCCAATAGCCGAAGTCTTGGCCGAATGAATCGCCAGCAGGATGTCGTCGCCGAAGAAAGCGTTCTGCTGGGCCGGCGGAAGAGCGGGTGTCACGTTCGTGAGGGTCACTACGACCTGCTTAACGTTGGGACGGACGCTGTAAAGAATGTCGTGCCGCTGGCCGGGTTTCAGGCCCCTGATCGATTCACTGACGAGCCCGTTCCGGACACGCAACGGAGACCCCTGCTGGACATTCACTTGAACCTGCTTGGTCGTCTTGGGCCACGTCGGAGCCGAGTCGGGAACGGCGCCCGACGAGAGGAGGTTGCGGGCGGCCAATGCATCCACATAGCCGGCGCCCCGGTCCACACCGATCGAACCATCGTGGATCAGGTTCGGGTTGGCCGACTGGATGATCGCGTTCCGGATTTGTCGGGCGGTGGCGCTTGGGAAGGCTTGCCGCAGCAGCGCCGCAACGCCCGTGACACTGGGGGTGGCGAAACTGGTCCCGCTTCCAATGCTGATTCCGCCTGGTGGTGTCGCGAATCCCTGCCCGTATGAGGCGAATCCGTTCGCCACCACATCCGGTGTCACCCGGCCATCGGCGTTCGGACCGCGACCGCTGAAGTAAGCCATCTGCGTGCCAAGGAACGGACGGTACAGCGCGCCGATACCCAGCCCAAATTGGAGGTCGCGCAGAATTCGCTCGTTATGTGGCAAGCTGGCCGCTCCAACCGACAGCGTCCCCACAGCAGTTCCCGGACTGGCTGTGGTGATCGTCGCCGGTCCCGTGTTACCCGTTGCAACTACCGGCAGGATGTCGCGCGCCAGCATCGCTCCTACCGCCCGATCGAACAGATCCCGTCCCGCGAACAGCGTAGCGCCGCCGAGACTGAAATTGACGATGCCGATATTCGATCCACCGGGCTGCCCGGCGTCATACGTGGATCGCAGATCGATCACCCGGTCGATCGCCGCGAGAATCCGCGACGTCGGGGAACCCCCGGTGGGGCCAAACACCCGCAGGGCATATATGCTCGACAGCGGCGCGGTTCCAATCATTGGGAGCTGAGTATTGGTTGGGGGATTGGCGAAGCAGGCTGGACAATGGGTTAGCGCACTGAGGCGTAGAGGGTTGCCATCCCCGAACGTAAAAATAACGTTTGCCGAAATCATTCCCGCGACAAACGTTCCGTGACCGCCGTTGTCGATGTGCGAACAGCCCAGCGCATCGCCGACGAAGTCGTCGCACCCGACCACCGAACCATCAAGCTCAATGTGCGGGAACCCCGGCCGGATCCCCGAATCGATCACCGCGACCACCACGCCCTCGCCGGTGATCCCGGTCGCGTGCAGCGGGCTCGCGTTGATAATGCCATTGTTGATCAGATACGCCGCCGGCTGGGCGCTTGCCAGCGCCGTGATATCCGAGGCCGACAGCGGCTGGGCCTCGCCTGCCGCAACGAGTGGCTCCTGGCCGCCAGGCAAGCGCCCGCGCACCGTGTCCACCGGCTCCGGCGCGGCGATGATCACGTCCTTGGACACGGCGCCGGGACCGGCAGCCGAAGCAATCGATTGCAGCGCCGCCAACGGCACTTCCGCCGCGACTGCGTCCACGTGGCGGTATTCGTGCGTCACCCGCCCGCCCGCTGCCTGAATCCTGGCAACAAGGTGCCCGTAAGGCTTCGAGGCTCGGATGAGGACTTTCTCCATACCATTGGCAGTCTGCGCTCCCGCTGGAATAATTCCGCCGGCCAAGAGGCCAATCCAGAGAATGAATGCAAAGTGGCGTAGTCTCATAGCACGATCTCCTTCAGATGGAATTTGAATATAACCGACCTCGGCCAGTAATTCAAGAATTTTATTGAAATGGCGCGATTGCTCTGGTGAATACCGCTTCTTTTTCTTGCGGCCGCCCCGTGCTGGCATTTCTCCCCGCCGCATGAGACAATTTCTCCCCAGGTTTCGCATTACGAATCAGGAGATCTATCGATGCCCCCTGCCGCCCGCTTGGGTGACATGCACACGTGTCCGATGCAGACGCCCGGCACCCCACCGGTGCCCCACGTCGGAGGTCCCATCCTCCCGGCCTGCTGCCCTACGGTCCTGATCGGCTACATGCCGGCCGCCCGCGTCGGCGATCTGGCTACCTGCGTGGGGCCCCCGGATACCATCGTTCAGGGCGCGATGACGGTCTTCATCGGCTACCAGCCGGCCGCACGCATCGGCGACATGACGGTTCACGGCGGATTGATTACCGTCGGCGAACCGACTGTCTTGATCAGCGATGCCAGTGGCTCCGTCTCGCCGCAAGTCGGACCGGCTGTGCAGCAAGCGCTGCTGAGTGCCAGGACATCCCGCGGGGGCAGTGGCGGTGGCGGCAGCGGCGGTAGCAGCGGCAGCGGCGGCGGCGGCAACCAGGCGGCGCAAACGACAGCGATGCAGGAGGCGGGCGACGAGGGTATTCCGCTGGTCGAACATTGCCCTTACACCCAAGAACACGAATGAGCGCGGGAACTCAACTACTTCCTCAGGCCGCCGACCTGCACGCCTACCTCGCGGTGCTAGGCGATGGCATGCACCTCTACGCGCTGTTCGATTCCACGCGCGTCCGCGGCCTAAAAGTCCTGTTGCGCGAACTGCCCTTCGAGCACGACTGTCTCTACCGCGGCGACGCCGCCCGCGAACTGGAACACGTCGCGCCGTTTCTGGCCGCGCTGCCGCTCGATCGCAACGATCCGTGGAACCTGCTCGTTCTCCAAGACGGCATGCTGGAGTCGGCCTTGTTTGTCGCTTCCCCCGCCGGCTTGCCCGAACTACACACGCATTTCCGGCGCTTCCTGCAGATTCGCGATTCGCAAAACCGGAAGCGTTTTTTCCGGTTCTACGACCCGCGTGTGATCGGCCCGTTCCTAAAGATGTCCAATCCCGAGGAGCGCGGCGCGTTCTTCGGTCCGGTGTACGCCTTTGCCGCCGTCAATGTGGAGATCAAGGAGTATCTGAGCCTGACGGTCTGGCTGGACCCGGCCCGCCCGGAGGCCGCCCGGCCGCCCGACGCTCACCATCCGTTTCGGCTCCGGCCCGAGCTGGAAGAGGAGTTCGCGCGCGACCGTCTTGCGCGGTACGAGCAGCGCTGCCTGGCTTGGCTGCGCGCCGAACACGCGGAACGCCTCGGCGACGTTCCCGACGAGGAGATCAAGAAGATCATCGAGCGGGCGAGCCGCGAAGGCCCGCCGTTGGGTATCACGGCCGGCCGCGATATCTCCTGGCTCGCAGAGTCCATCCTGCTCGGCACCGACGAGAGACTGCGCCGCGAGATGCTGAGCGTGCCCACCTACCAGCGGCAGAAGTGGCTGGAGGATTTCCGGAAGCGCAGCCTCGCGGAGGTGGTCCGGTGACCGGCGCACCCGGCGGAGCGGGAACGCCCCCCGCGAGCCCCTGCGTACCTTGTACCACCGGTAGTCTGGAAGTGACTGCCTACTGGCTGAAGGTCTGCTGGGATACTGGGCCCGAGGGCGAGGAAACCCCCGACCCGCCCTTTGAGAACGTGGAGGTCAGCATCAGCGGCCCGGCCAGCCGCACCGATCGAACCGGCGCGGACGGAAAGGTGCTCTTCACCGGCCTGCCGCCGGGCCGGTACACCATCTCGGCGAAACGGATCGACCGCGACGAACACAACGCGATCGTTGCGGAGTTCGAAGACATCACACCCACCGCCGACCCAGGCGCCGACCAGCCGGTCGACGTCCATATCGGCAGTACCTCATTTGGACGGCGCAAGCTCTGGCGGAAGGGATTGGAGTGTAATCGCAAGCACACCGCGATGCCGGGCCCGGCCGGCGACGGCGGACCCACCATCTGGATGCCCATCTTCTGGTTGCCGTGGAGCGAACCGTTCTTTCTCGCCGGCGTTCGCGACACCGTCTGCTGGTTGGGATCGCTGGTGATCCTGATCGTCGGATTCGCCGTGTCTAATCTGTCGCTGGCCGCGCTCGCGTCCGCGTTTCACGCCTATTTCTGGCACGTGATCTTTGGCATGGGCCCCGGCATTGCCATGATGGTCGCCGCATTCGCTTTCTTTGTTGTGCTGATTGTGCTCGGTGCCGTTCCGAGCCTGCTGCCGTTCCCTGCGATCGATCCAGTTACTTTCCCCGTTGTCGCGGGCGTATGGGCCGGTTTTACGATCGCACTCATGATTGGCCGCACCGAACGGTTCAGTAACAAGGATTGGGGCGTTCCGATCGCCTGCGGCGTGGTCGGCGCGGTGACCGCGGCGCTCGTCTTGTTCGTTCTTTCGCCGCCCGGTTTCGGCGTTTGGGCCGTTATCGGTATCGTGGCGCTGACGTTGGTCCTGAGCTTGGTTTCCGGTCTGCTGGGCCACGCCTTCATGAACGACGGGCGCACCAACGCCACCGTCTGGGGACCCTCCGACTTCCTGCTTCCCTACGAAGGCGATCGTTATTGTGTCCAAGGGCTGCGCGGCTGGATCAGTCACTTCGACTGGCAGGAATACTCTTACGATTGGTCGATTCCGGAGGGCGTGCCGTTCCTCTGTACCAAGGAAGGCCACATCGTCGGCTACCGCGAAGACAAGACCGGAACGAAGGCGTTTAGCGGCAACGATACAGCCAACGAGATTCGCGTGCGGCACCGCGATGGCACGGTGGCGATGTATCTTCACCTGCTACAGAACGGCGTCACCGGCGCTAGCCCTGAACTTGGGCCAGTGAAAGACGAACTGGTCGCCAACCCGGTGCACGTCCACGTGGGCCAGCGGCTGGCGCTCAACGGCAACGTCGGCATCAGCATGTTTCCCCACTTGCATTACACGGTGGCCGCCGCGCAAGGGGCGCCAACCAATCCCGGCGAAGCCAGCACTTACGTGCCAGTTAAGTTCCAGGACGGCGATGTCGCGAGCCACACGGGCCAGTGCTACAGCATGCGCAAGTACCGGTCCTCGAACGTCGACCGCGGACCCATCCACGTTCCGCCCCCGGCCCCCGGCGCGCCCAAGCCAACAGCCTCAACGTGGCAGGCCAATGTTTATAACGTCGGCGGCTTTACCGCGCCGGAACCGGCGCTGACGCCAGCGCCGAACGAGCCGCTGCCCGCCCCGCAACCGATCAATCCAACTCCGGCCCACGCGCCGCCTGAGCCCGCGCCGGCCGACATGTTCGTCGTGTAGCCGCGTTACTCCGGGTGCTTGCGGTCTCACGCGGCTCCGCGCTATTGGTGTTAGCAATGCACTTTCAGCAGTTCTACCTGACGTGCCTGTCGCATGCTTCCTACATGCTGGGCGCCGATGGCCTTGCGGCCGTCGTCGACCCGCAGCGCGACGTGGGTATCTACCTTGAGGAGGCCGACCGCTGCGGACTCCGGATCGCCTACGTCATCGAGACCCACATGCACCGCGACTTCGTCTCCGGCCACCGCGAACTTGCGGCGCTGACAGGCGCGCAGATCTGGCTCAGCCATGCCGCCGGCGCCAAGTTTCCGCACGTGGCGGTTCGCGACGGCGAGAACCTGGCGTTTGGCGCGTGCCGCCTGCGGTTCCTCGAGACTCCGGGACACTCCATCGACAGCATCTGCGTCGTGGTGACGGATCTGGAGCGGTCCGCCGAGCCGTTTGCCGTCCTGACCGGCGACACCCTCTTCATCGGCGACGTCGGCCGTCCCGATCTGTCGCCGTCGCACACTCCCGAGGAATTGGCCGCGTTGCTGTACCGGAGCCTGCACGACAAGCTCATGAAACTGCCCGATCACGTGGAGATCTGGCCGGCCCACGGCGCCGGGTCGCTGTGCGGACGTCAATTGAGCAGCGAGAAGAAATCGACCATCGGCCGCGAACGTGCCACCAATTACGCCCTGCGGGCCGCCACGATGGACGAGTTCGTTCAGCTTGTCACAGCCGATCAACCCGAGCGGCCGGCCTACTTCGCCGCCGATGCCGAGATCAACCGGGAAGGCGCGCTGCCGCTATCGGCCTTACCACCGCTCGCGCCGCTGCCGCCGCACGAAGTGCTGCACCGCCAACGGGAGGGAGCGTTGGTACTGGACACCCGGCCGCCGCTCCAGTTCGGTGCTGCCCACGTGCCCGGTTCGCTGAACATCGGGCTGGCGGGACAGTACGCCTCCTGGGCGGGCACCCTCATTCCGCTCGATACTCAGGTGATCCTGGTCGCCGAGGACCGGGAGCGCGTCGAGGAATCGCGGGTCCGGCTGGCGCGGGTCGGTATGGAAAACGTCGCCGGGCACCTCGAAGACGGCCTCCCGGCGTGGGTGCGCGACGGCTTGCCCGCCGGCGAGACGCCACAGGTCGCCGTGGCTGAGTTGCACGCGCTGTTGGCGGACGACTCCGATCACCTGCAGGTAGTGGACGTCCGGCGCCCCGTCGAATGGGCGGAAGGATACATCCGCGGCGCCAAGCGGAAGCCGCTCGACAAGCTGAGCCGTTCGCTTGACGACCTTGATCCGCGGCGCCCCGTTGCGACGTACTGCAAAGGCGGCTACCGGAGTTCAATTGCATCGAGCCTTCTGCGCCGAGAAGGCTTCCGCGAAGTCTACAACGTTACTGGCGGTTTCGACGCCTGGCGCGGCGCCGGGTTGCCGCTCGGCGCGGGTGTGGAATGAAGATCGAGTTTCACCCGCTCACCGTGGACCGGTGGGCGGACCTCGAAACGCTGTTCGGATCTCGCGGCGCCTGTGGCGGCTGCTGGTGTATGTGGTGGCGGCTGAAGCGGTCCGAGTTTGAGCGGAGGAAGGGAGCGGCTAATAAGCGGGCGCTTCGCGCGCTGGTGGCACAAGGTCCGCCGCCGGGAATTCTGGCGTACCGGGACGGGCAGCCGGCTGGCTGGTGCGCCGTCGGCCCGCGCGCGGAGTATCCGGTGCTCGAACGCTCTCGTGTCCTGAAGCGGGTGGACGACGAGCCGGTGTGGTCGGTCACGTGCTTCTTCGTCGCGAAGGAAGCCCGCGAGCAGGGCCTCAGCGTTGAACTCTTGCGCGCCGCGGCCGCCTTCGCGAAGAAACACGGAGCAAGGCTCGTCGAAGGGTACCCGGTGGATCCCCGCGACGGCAGGAAGCAACCCGCGGCCTTCGTCTGGACCGGGCTCGCCCCGGCCTTTTCCAAAGCCGGCTTCATCGAAATCGCGCGGCGATCTCCCACCCGCCCCATCATGCGCCGCAAGGTCTGACCGGCCGCTATCATTGGCAGTGTGACGCGCGTCGCGTATCAATGGAAACCGATCCGTGGGCTGGATGCGGATGCCGGTTCACTCACCGACGGGGAACTGACTTGGTTGTACGAAGTCTGGGCAGACCAGCGGGCGATGCTGGAGGCTGAGTATCTCCTCGACGAGTTCCTCGGGCGCATTCAAAGGGAGTGGGCAATCGAGACGGGAATCCTCGAGCGTGTCTACTCGCTGGACCGGGAAGTAACGGAAACCTTGATCAAGCGCGGCATCGACGCCG
>CAYPUQ010000085.1:0-17322 GCA_964413655.1 uncultured Solibacteraceae bacterium
CGCCGCGCGGCTCGCTCTGCTGGCGGCAGTCGCGGCCGCCGTTGGGGCGCAGGTTGCGCCGCGCGTCTTTCGCATCGAGCCGCTACGGCCAGTGGAAGAGCTGCGCCGCGATGCGCTGGCGGCCCAGCCGCCACGCGAGACGGGCCGCTTCCCGCGATCGGACCTGGTGGATCTGGCGCCGCTCGATCCGCTCATCCGGTTCGATATCCGCTATGCTTCGACGGAGAACTTCCTATCCACTCCGGTGTACACGCAGGCGCGCGCGTTTCTTCAGCGCCCGGCGGCTCAGGCGTTGCTGCGGGCACACCGGAAGCTGGTGCGGAATGGCTACGGCCTGCTGATTCATGACGGGTACCGGCCTTGGCACGTCACGTGGATTTTCTGGCACGCCACGCCGGAATCGATGCGGGACTTTGTGGCCGATCCGGCCGCTGGGTCGCGCCACAACCGCGGCTGCGCGGTGGACCTGACGCTTTACGACTTGAAGACCGGGAGTCCGGTGGAGATGCCGTCACTCTACGACGAGTTCTCGGAGCGGGCGAAGCCGGATTATGCGGGCGGCTCGCCGGAGTCGCGACGGTTGCGCGATCTGCTGCGCGAGGCAATGGAAAGCGAAGGGTTTACCGTCCATGGCAACGAGTGGTGGCACTTCGATTATCGCGACTGGCGGCAATATCGAATTCAGAATGCGCCGTTCGAGCGGATTCGGTGATCGGGCGGCGAGCGTTTACGCGCCGGCCGCTCGTTTGCGCCACGCGGCGAGTTCACCATTGAGGCGGTTTCGGACGGTGATGAACCGCGGGTTGTCGTGCTGGTTGACCTTCTCGCGGGGGTCCTCACGGAGGTCGAAGAGTTCGTTCGGTCCCTTGCCGTCGTGGCGGATTACGAGCTTGTAGCGGTTGTCGCGGATCATTTCGGCGTAACGGAACTGGCCGTAGACGGTAGACGGCCAGGGCTGGCGGCGCGGCAGCGGCCGGTTCATCGCGAGTGGGAGGTAGCTCCGGCCCACGAGATTCCGGCTGGACGGTACGGGCACGCCAGCGGCTTCGCAGACGGTCGGCAGGAAGTCGTAGAAGCTGACGAGTTCGGGCCGCGTGGACCCGACCGGAATTCGTCCGGGCCAACTCAGGATCATCGGCACCTGCATCACCTCTTCGTACATGTTGATGGGGTCGGAGGCGTGCCCCTTGCTCCATAGCCCGTGACGCCCAAGCAGGTAGCCGTTATCGCCGGTGAAAACGATCAGCGTGTTGTTGGTGAGGCCGCGTTCGGCCAGCTTACGCTGGAGAACCGGAATCTGATCGTCGAGGGCGGTGACGCTGGCCGCGCACTTGCGGATGTTGGCGACGGTGTCCTCCAGGTAGTTCTTTTCGCGCAGGGCATTCGGCGCGGCCGGTTCCCAGCCCGCCGTATCGAACTTCACGCCGGAATACATGTCGTAGTAGCGGGCCGGGTGGCCGGTATACGGCGTGTGCGGGTTCAGATAGCTGAGGGTCAGGAAGAACGGACGATCGGGTGACTGGCGATCGAGGAAATCGCAGGCGTACTTTGTCTTGATCTCGGTGAGGAATCCCTGGTGCTCGACCGGCTTGCCATCGACGTGCAACACCGGGTCGTCGTATTTGCGCGGGATCATCGTGACGGTGTGTTCGAAGCCGTGGCCCGGCTTCTCGTCGTTGCCCATGTGCCACTTGCCGATGAAGCCGGAGCGGTAACCTGCGTTCGCCAGCACTTCGGAGATCATGACCTCCTTGTCGAACGAGGGCGGCGGGGCCTGCTGGCCTTGCGGCGGATTGTCGACGGGCCGGGCCGTCAAGAAATCGTGGATACCGTGCTGGGACGGAAGGCGGCCGGTGAAAAGCGTGGCGCGACTGGGTGAGCAGATCGGCGTGGCGACAAAGCTGTTCACGAACCGCTGGCCGGCACGCGCGAGGTTGTCGATGTTCGGCGTGCGAATCTCCTGGTTGCCATAGCAGCCGAGCATCCACGAGGCGAGGTCGTCGGCGAGGATCAGGAGGATGTTGGGCGGGCGCGAAGCCGGCTGTTGGGCGCGCAGTAGCGGAGCCGCGGCGGCCGAGGCGAGGAAGCCACGGCGGGACAAGGAGGTTGGCATAGGATATTCTTTCTTAGCGTACTGCGAGATCACAGCACGTCGGCGAACCCTCGCTTCAGTTGCCGGAAGAAGAGTCCGCCAATGACGAAGGCACCAACGCTGAACGCGACGAGGGGAGCGATCTCGACGGCCGCCGGCATTTGATCCGAGAGAAGAAGATTGCGGTAGGCGCGGACCAGGTAGGCGAGCGGGTTCCAGCGCAGGAGGAATCGCAACCGCTCGGGATACTGAGTTTCGTTGATGAAGATCGGCGTGAGCCAGAACCAGAGCGTGAGCGCGACGATTACGATCTGCGCCGTGTCGCGGAGGTAGACATGGAGGCTGGAGACGATCCAGCCGACGCCGACGGCAAGCAGCCCAATCAGAAGCATATAGACCGGCAGCAGAAGTGCGAGCGGACTGATGAACTTCGAGACGAGCCCAATGGCGGCGAGTGCGAGCGTCAGCGTGAACAGGTGGTTGATGAGGGACGAGAAGAAGATGGCGATCGGTACAATCTCCGACGGGAAGACGGTCTTGGTGATCAGGTTCTTACTCTCGACCAGCGAGCCGGCCGAGCGTTGCACGGTTTCCTGGAACAAGAGCCAGGGCAGGTAGCCGGCCACCAGGAAGAGCGTGTAGTTCTCGGTGACTTCGCCGCGGGGCAGCTTGATGTCAAGGCAGATCTGGAAGACGAAGGTCCAGCACAACAGCAGCACCAGGGGATGGATAAGGCCCCAGATCCAGCCCGCGACCGATCCGACGTAGCGCTGCTCGAAGTCGCGGCGGATGAGTTGTGCGATGAGGGCGCGGCGCTCGACGAGATTACGGAGGAAAAGCGTACCGGGGATGCGAGCCAAATAGACAGGATAGCCGATGGTAGGCTGAGGGGCATGGACCCGTTCGATGTCGTTAAGACCTCGGATGTCGGAAGGAGGCACGAGTGGTTCGTGTGGCCGGCCAGGTCATGAACCACCGGCGGGCATAAAGGTGGGTTCCCGAACAGGCTGCGGAGGTGCGGACCGGACGCCGGCTGGAAGGCGCGACAGACAATCCCCGGTGCGAATGCAGCGACGGCGATGCTTCACTGTTGCCGCGAAGGAAAGCCAGGAGGATGAACAAGCCGGCAAGCCGAGTGCTGACGCACCCGTCGCCACAGAGCTGGTCGATGCCGGTGAGTGCAGAAAGGGATAGCGGACTGGAGACTTACGGAGACTGATCGGCCAACAGTTCGCCTGCAGGTTCCGTACCCTCCAGACTCCAGCAGCGCCCGCTGGGGTGTACCGTCGATTCTGCCGAGCCGTCCCGGACACCACCCACACGGCCACTCGATTCACAGTCGATTCTGCTTGACTGCGGAATATATTCATGATATCGGTATCATTAAAGTAAAATTATGTGACAGGTGTGCAGAATGATCACGAGATTGGGCTTTTTGGCACCCGTGTTGCTGGCACCGCTGTTTTTGAGTGTCCTATCGCCGCCGCCATTGTCTCCGCTCCAGCCGCCCTGCAATGACCTGTATCCAGTGTCCTGGTGGGGTCAGGAGTGCTGAGGTCACTGGTGCGAAGACTGGAGATGCATGGAATGTCCCGAATGCATCAGCCGGTGTGCGTGTGATCAGGTCCTCTGTCCTTGTTACAGCTTCTTCATTTACGTTTGGGTTTGCCAAACGTTGCACCGCGAACAGTCCGGAGGGAGCGAATCGCGCGCCAGGATCCCCATGAGCGAATGTACGCCCGCGACCGCCCAAGTGAGCCGCGCCTCGTTGCAGGCCGGCACCCGCCGAAGGGTGGAGCGATGAAAACGAAAGTGTTTTTCATGCTTGCTTCGGGATGGGGGCTGCTATGGAGCCAGGGCGGACTGAGCTCCGAGGTCGTTCGGGACATGCCGGTTGGCGCCGTTCAACAAGGGGTTGGATACCGAGGGGCGGTTTGTCCGAACGGTGTCGTCGTTGTTCACAGCGAGCACGGCGATGTTGTCGTTCTGGACAGAAGCGGTTCTGTCCTTACGCGCAAATCGGGTACTGCGATCCAGCATGGGACCGCCAGCACCTGTGACGAACAGAACAGGCTGTTTGTCGCGGCCAGAGGCTACATTCATGTGTTCGAGATGGCGGCGCCATGGGACTTTGCCCCCAAGCATACATTTTGGGTCACTGGGATCGGCCTTCGCTTGCTCGTTGACGGGGACATCTTGTATATCCTTGGATACGCCCGGGCCGACGGCGCGCCCGCGATGATTCGACGGTATCTCTGGCGGGAAGGCCAGTTATTGGGAACGATGGCGCCGGATGTGCCTCTTCACCTCGGAAAGGCCGTCAATCTATATGCGCCGGAGGGCTCTCTGATCGCGCAACGCGGCAGGGGGCGGCTCCTTTACGTTCCGGCCAATCCCTTCGAGTTTCACGTTTTCGATGGCGATGGCCGCCTCGCGGATGTAGTACGGCCCTCCGTGCCTCTGTTTCGCAACGTAGACCCCTCGTCGCAGCTTGCGTCACGAGTAATGGCGGCGCGGGTGGACTGGGTGGTGAATTCAGTCGAACTACCGGACGGTAAGGTCGTCGCTCACGTGGTGAGGCGGGGCGACCTTCCTGGCGAGTCCGCCGGCGCGCCATATAGCTCACTGAACGTCTTCGACTCCGAATTGCGACTGACAGCCGGCGGAATCGTTGTGGGGGACGAAAGATTTCCCGGCCTGCTATTCGGGGCTGACGCATCCGGCCACCTTTACTTCGCGAAACTCAGCGTGCGAGAGGGAGGCCGGGTTCTTAAGGTTCGCCTCAAAGATCGCTGAATAATTAGGAGGCGAGCGTCAACAGCCTCATGGGGTTGACTGCCTTCGCCAGCAGGTTCTTCACGACATTGCCGCGAACGGCGTGGTTGATTTGATGGGATGGAGACCGGAGACGAACCGGCCGATCCCGACGGCCAGCAGCCCGGTCACCAAGACCGTGCTTCCTCGGGATCATGGCGATCACCGTACCGGGGATGCGAGCCAAATAGACAGGATAGCCGATGGTAGGCTGAGGGGCATGGACCCGTTCCAGGTGGTGAAGAATTCGTGGTCGGAGGGCGACACGCGCGAAGTGGAGGACTGGCGCGTTGAACGGCAGGAGGGGTTGGAGTACGACTCCTACCGCCGCGTGTATATCGCCGAGGGCTACGAATGGGTGGTGGCCGGGCAGGTCATGAAGGAGAACGGCAAGAAGTACTACATCCTGGAATGCACCGGACGGGCGTAGATGAGACGGAGGGAAGGGCGGGCTGAAGGTCAGCCGTTCGTGAAGTAGCCGCTACACCAGGCCGGCGTCGCGGAGGAAGTGGGCAGCTTCTTCGGGCGGGGTGGGATTCACATAGAAGCCGGTGCCCCATTCGAAGCCGGCGACCTTGGTGAGCCGGGGGATAATCTCGATGTGCCAGTGGTAATGGGCAAGGGTCCCGTCCTGAAGCGGGGCGGTGTGGACAACGCAGTTGTAGGCGGGACGTTCCAGCACCTTATCGAGTTTGCGGAGGACATTGCGGAAGATCCAGGCGAGATTGGGCAGGATAGCGGTCTCGGCGGCCTCGAAGTGGGAACTGTGCCGGCGAGGCACAATCCACGTTTCGAACGGGAATCGCGGGGCGTAAGGCGCGAGAGCCACAAAGTGGTCCGTTTCGAGCACAATTCGCTCGCCGGATTTCACCTCCTGGTGGAGGATATCGCAGTAGATGCAGCGTTCCTTGAAATCGAAGTAGCGGCGCGACCCTTCGATCTCCTCGAGCACCCGCTTGGGCACGACAGGCAGCGCAATCAACTGGGAGTGGGTATGTTCAAGGGAGGCGCCGGCCGCCTCGCCATGATTCTTGAAGAGCAGGATATAGCGCAGACGCTGGTCCTTCTTCAGATCGAGGACGCGGTCGCGGAACGCCCAGAAGACCTCTTCCACTTGTTTGTCGGAACTGTCGGCGAGGGAGGCCTGATGCTCGGGGGTTTCGATGATCACCTCGTGGGCGCCGATGCCGGTCATCCGGTCGTAGATGCCTTCGCCCTGCCGTTCGAGGTCGCCTTCGACGCGAAGCGCGGGGAACTTATTCGGGACGACGCGAACGGTCCAGCCGGGTCCGTTGGGGTGGCCAGAGGCGCGGAAGGCGAGAACTTCCGGCGGGGTCTTCTGTTCGTTTCCGGGGCAGAACGGGCAGAAGCGGGTTCCCTGGGTTACGACGGGCTGCCGAAAAAAGTCGCTGGGCCGCCGCGAACGCTCGGTGGCGATAATGACCCAGCGGCCCGTGACGGGGTCTTTCCTGAGTTCAGGCAAACTCGATTAGTTCCTCGCTGTCCGAAACGCTTGATTATCTCACACCGTTCCGAGCCGGGCGAAAAGCGTCGCGGAAGTGCTCGACGACCGGACGAGAACCGTTTTCGACGATCACGCTGACGACATCGAAGCGGACAGACAGCCATTCCACTTTGGCGTGACGGGCGTACAGGGCGGCGGCGCGGGCGACGTGGCGCTGTTTCTCGGCGTCGATCGCCCGGTCGGGCGCACTATGCTCGCCGCTGTGGCGGGTCTTCACTTCGACGAAGACGAGGGCGTCGCCGTCGCGAGCCACCAGATCGAGTTCGACGCCCGAGGGAGTGCGCCAGTTCCGGGCGCAGACCAGGTAACCCTGCCGTTGCAAGTAGCGGTGGGCGAGATCCTCGCCGCGCCGGCCGAGGGCGGCGTCGGGCGCGAGGGTTCGCCGTTCGCGAAACTGGCGCAAGCGGTCGACTATGCCAAAGAGGCGATTCAGCACCGCGTCACTTGGCGACTTCGAACTCGAACTCGATTACCTTGCCGCGGACGATGAAGCAGAGATAGTGTTCCCAGAAGAGGCGGAAGCGCGGAAAGGCGTTAACCAGGACTTCGAAGCCGAGGTACCTCCACAACGCTAGTAGACGGACTCGGACGGAAATCTCACCGAGGCGCGCGGGCGAGTAGTAACCGAAGCCGGCGTTGTCGCGGCCGAAATAGCGGAACGAGAAGCTGTTGAGGTGCCAGCGGTGGGTCGGATCGCAAAAGGAGCTGAAGTCGGTGTAATGCGGCGTGACGATGACGATGCGGCCGCCGGGGCGGACGACGCGGTGGAGTTCCTCGACGAAGCGAATTACGTCGGCAACGTGCTCGACGACGTGGATGGCGCGGGCCTCGTCGAAGACGCTGTCGCGGAAGGGATAGACGCGGTGGTCGAGGTCGCAGACGACGTCGGCGCGTGTGTTCGGATTGCGGTCGATGCCGATGGCGCCGGGGTGTTTATTGACGCCGCAGCCGACGTCGAGGACGCGTCGCGGTAAGGACTCGCTTTTCGTCACGGATTCCAGTAGTGTAGCTCTATGCCGGTCCGAGGCAATACGAGAATCGTGGGATTGGCGCTCCTGTTGAGCGCGGTCCTATTGGCGGCAATCGCCATCCTGATGGAGTTCCCGAGCGATTCGATCGTTCCGAAGGTGTTGTATGCGGTGGCGGCGATAGACGGCGCGATGGGGCTGATCCTGTTCGCGCGCGGATCGCGGTCAGACGGAGCGGAAGACGATCTGGCGTCGCAAGCGAGACTGAGCGAGCAAATGAATTCGCTACGCTTTGCAGGCGGCTCGCTGCGACAGAGGTTCCCGTCTTCGCAGAAGTTCAACGAGGTGGCCGGACTCGTTTTAAGGAAACAGAAGATCCAGGCGATCAAGGTCGCGCGCGAGGCGACGGGGCTGGGCTTGAAGGAAGCCAAGGACCTGGTGGAGGAGATCGAGCGGGCAGCGCGGAAAAGCGGCCAGAGTTATTCCTGAGCCTGCCGCGCAGGCGCGCCGGCGAGTTCGGTAGCGAGCAACAGCGCCATGGCGCCGCCGCGGGGGTCGCGGTCGAAGATAGCGATGCGGCGCAGATAGTCGTCAACGGAGTTCTGCTTTCCGGTGGATTCGCAAACATCGAGGAGACGGCCATCGGCGGCGACCCGGCGCTGGATGGCGCGCCACGCCTGGTCGATGCGGGGTTGATAGGAGCCGGGATCGAGCCAGCCGCGGCGAACGCCGCGCAGCATCGCGGTGGCGATCATGGCGGTAGAGGAAAACTCCGGCCAAGCGCCGGTCAGATCGACCACCTGACGCCACATGCCGTCCGGCTGTTGGTGGCGCGCGAGCGCGGCCATGTGGTTCTGGAAGGCGAGCCGGAGCGGCGCGAAGGCGGGATGCGCGGGATCGAGATCGGAGAGCGCCAGGGCGAGACCGAGCGCGGGAAACGCATTGCCCCGGCCCCAGGCGGCCTCGTCGAGCGGGGAATGGCGATAGAGGCCGTCGGCGCGGAGACAGAGCTTCTGCATAAACCGGACGTGGCGCAGCAGCATGTCCGCGTAGCGGGATTCACCGCTGAGCTTGGCGGCCTTGGCGAGGAGCGGACCAGACATGAAGACGGCGTCGCTCATTTCGTTGTGAAGCGGCATGGACTCGGCCGGTTCGCCGGATGAGTTGAAGCCGAGGTTCGCCGCGGCCAGGACGCGCGCCTTCGCTCGGGCGTCGCCGGAGCGCTCGGCGAGTTCGGCGAATATCAGATGCCCGGAGAGGTGGCTGCCGCTGGCCTTGGCGAGGCTGTCGCGGGAGCCATCGAGAAAGGGCTCGGCGAGGCGCTGAACATCGTCGAATTGGCCGAGGCGCATCCGGCCGATGAGCGCGACGGCGGGGATGTAGACCGCGGCCGGGAACTCGTGACCGTAGTGCGTGGCGAGGAGTTCGGCGGTGCCGCGCGGCGAACGGGCGAGGCGGCTTTCGATTTCGCGGCGGGCTTCCGATGGCGGGATGGATCGCGGAAGCCCACGGAGCAGGGCACGTCCCGCTTCCACGCGACGGACCGGAATGCGGCCCGTGCCGGCAACAGGCTCGCGGGATAAAGCATCGGCGAGTCCGCCCGGATCGGGTCCGGCGACGACGACGAGGTCGGGCGCTTGCATCGCGATCCAACGCCAGAGCACGTGCGACTCGGTGTTTTCCTTGTAGGCCGCGCCCACGGGTGGAAACGCGAGTTGAGTGTTCGCCGGATTGGCGAGCGGAACGGCCAGCAGTCGATAGCGGCGGCGCGCGGGACGCGTGGAATCGAAGCGGCGCACCTCTTCGCTGACGGCGCGGGCGGTGGTAGTGTCGCCGTCGAGGCCGCCGATGAGCAGCACCGTGGACGAGTCCGGCGCAGGACCGGGCGAACTGAGCGCCTCGATGAGGTTGCGTTGAGGCGTTAGACCGACGTCAATCCGATCGGCAGCTAGAAGCGGCGATGCCGCCAGCAGGGCAATCGCGGCAAATGGTTTGAGAAGAGCCACGCCAAGCATCATACCCGGAACGCGCTGTTAGAATAAGCCCGTGGCGACCTGTACTTTTGCGCAAGCTCGTCGTGTTGTGGTGGAGCAGGTCCGCGCCGCGCGCTACCTGGAATCGGAACTGGTTCAACTGGAAGCGGCCGCCGGGCGGGTGCTGGCCGAGAGCGCGGCGGCCGACCGGGACTATCCGCCGGTGGACCGCTCGGTCCGCGATGGCTATGCCGTGCGGGCGGCCGACTTGCCGGGCGATCTGCCAGTGGCGGGCGAGGTACGGGCCGGGCAGGCGGCGAGAATGAAACTGGAGGCGGGCCAGGCGATCGAGATCATGACCGGCGCGCCAATTCCGCCGGGCGCCGACGCGGTGGTGATGGTGGAGCACACCGTGCGGCAGGGATTTTCCGTACGGGTCGACCGGACGGCGGAATCGGGGCAGTTCATCAATCCTCGCGGATCGGAGGCGAAGTGCGGGGAGACGCTTCTGGCCGCGGGCCAGCGGCTGGACTTCGCGCAAATCGCGCTGCTGGCGACGATCGGCAAGACTCAGGTTCGCGTGTTCCGGCGCCCGGTGGTCTCCATCCTGTCAACCGGCGATGAGGTAGTGGACATTCACGAAACGCCGCAGCCGCACCAGGTGCGGAACTCGAACGCCCGGTCGCTGGCGGTGCAGGTGCAGCGGGCGGGCGGTATGCCGCGCATATTGCCGGTCGCGCACGACGATGAAGACTCGACGCGCTGGCTGATCGAGAAGGGGCTGCACGCGGACCTCCTGCTGTTATCGGGCGGCGTATCGGCGGGTAAATACGACATCGTCGAGAAAGTGCTCGGCGACTTTGGGGCGGATTTCTACTTCGACCGGGTGCTGATTCAGCCCGGCCAGCCGCTGGTGTTCGGCCGGATCGACCGGACCTTCTTTTTCGGACTGCCGGGGAATCCGGCCTCGACGATGGTAACGTTCGAGATCTTCGCGCGGGCGGCGGTGCAACTGCTGCATGGCGAAGCCGATCCGGTTTTGCCATTCACCCTTGCCAAGCTGACTGCGCCATTCCGGCACAAGACGGGCCTGACGCGGTTTCTGCCGGCGCAGGTGAGCAACGGGACGCCGGAGCTGACGCCGATTCCGTGGCAGGGATCGTCGGACGTGGCGGCGCTGGCGCGAGCGAATGCCTTTCTGGTGGCCGACGCGGAGCGGGAGTCGTGGGAGGCAGGCGACTTGATGCAGGTGCTGCTGAAATGAGTTCGCTATCGCATTTCGATGAGGCGGGCAGCGCCCGCATGGTGGATGTGTCGGCCAAAACGCCGACCAAGCGGTCGGCCCGCGCGCACGCCTTTGTGCGAATTAAGCCGGAAGTACTCGCGGAGCTGCCGCGCAACCCGAAAGGAAATCCACTCGAAGTGGCGCGCATCGCCGGCATCGGCGCCGCCAAGAAGACGGCCGACCTGATTCCGCTGTGCCATCCGCTGCCCTTGTCGCACGCCGACGTGGACGTTCGCGTCGAAGAAGGCGGCGTGCGAATTACGACCGTAGCATCGACGACGGGATCGACCGGCGTCGAGATGGAGGCACTGACAGCGGCGGCGGTGGCGGCGCTGACAGTCTACGACATGACGAAAGCCCTTGATAAGGGCATCGAGATCACCGACCTGTACTTGTTGGAAAAGACGGGCGGCAAGAGCGGCGACTTCCGGAGGCCGGGCGCGTGATCCGGGTTGGAGTCTTGACGGTGAGCGACCGGTCGGCGCGCGGAGAGCGTGAGGACCGGTCGGGGCCGGCGGTGCGGCAGGTGTGTCTAGAACAGGGCTGGGAGGTACCGCTGGCGCACGTGATTGCGGATGAAGCGGAGCGAATCGCTTCGTGGCTGTGTGAGATCGCCGACTCGGGCCAGGTCGATGTCGTCTTGACGACGGGCGGTACCGGCGTCGCGCCGCGGGACGTGACGCCGGAGGCGACGCGGTCGGTGGTCGAGCGGGAGATTCCGGGGCTCGGAGAGTTGATGCGGGCGGAAGGATTGAAGTCGACCATCTATTCCCCGCTGTCGCGGAGCGTGGCGGGCACGCGCGGACGGGTCCTGATCGTGAATCTGCCGGGGTCGCCGAAGGGCGCGGTGGAGTCACTGAATGCTATCGTGAAACTGGTGCCCCATGTCGTGCGTCTTCTGGCTGGGGAGACTGGGCACCCCGATTAGGGGCTGCGGCAGGCGGACGTCCGGACAGTCCGAGGAACAGTTGATCCGATTATGCGTGCAAAACTTCTTCCCGCTATTCTCCTGAGCGCGATCGTTGCGTTTGCCCAATCCGAGGCGCTCCAGGAGCAACTTCCCGTGGAAGGCGCCGGTCCAGTGATTCGCGTGACCGTCGATGAAGTCGTCGTGCCAGTCACCGTAACGGACAAGCGCGGCAGTTTCGTCAACGGCCTCGAAGTGAAGGACTTCCGGTTGTACGACAACAACAAACTGCAGGAGATCAAGCTGGACGTTGAGTTCCAGCCGATTTCGATGGTGGTGGCGATTCAGGCCAACAGTTCGGTCGAGCCGGTATTGGGGCAGATCAAGAAGATCGGCCCGCTGATCGAAGGGTTGCTGGTGGGCCAGGCCGGCGAAGCGGCGATCGTGGCGTTCGATCACCGGTTCCGCTTGATGCAGGATTTCACGTCGGACGGCCGATTGTTCACGCGGGCGCTCGAGAAGATCAATGCGGGATCGACGACTTCGGCCATGATCGACTCGGTGTTCGACGCGAGCCGGATGCTGCGGCGGCGGCCAAACAACCACCGCAAGATTCTGTTGCTTATCACCGAAACGCGGGACCGCGGCAGCGAGGGCCGGCTGCGGGAGGCGCTGCTGGCCGCGCAGATGGACAACATCATCATCTACACAGTGAACATTAACCGGGCCATCACGACGCTGCTCGGTCCGTCGCAACCGCCGCGGTGGGATCATCTGCCGCCAGGGGCGCGACCGCTGCCGCCGGGGGCTCCACAGACGCCAACCACCCAGGCGCAGGTGACTGGCGTACAAGGCAATGCCGCGAACTTCGTCCCGGTGTTCGTCGAGATCTTCCGCCAAGTGAAGGCGATCTTCATCGACAACCCGGTGGAGGTGTTTACCGAGTATACCGGCGGGCGCGAGTATTCTTTCATCAACCTGAAGACGCTGGAGCGCGTCATGACGGACCTCGGCGAGGAGTTGCACAGTCAATACCTGTTGAATTACACGCCGAACAATGCGGAGGAGGGTGGCTGGCACGACATCCGGGTCGAAGTGGCGCGGTACGACATGGTTATCCGCGCGCGGCCCGGTTACTGGCGCGCGTCGAGGCCGGAGTGATGACCCGCCGGGCCGGCGCCTGCTGAAACCAGTCTAGTCTAGTATTGCCGTTTCTTTGGGGACGGCCGACGTGGTGTAGTTGAAGCTAGACGCAGACGGATCTTTGGGTTGATGGTTCAGATTGGACTGCAGGCAAGCATGCTCTTGCCGAGAGTTTGCGCGAGAATTCTTGCGTTGGCATTTCTCGCTGCGATCGACACCCATGGTCAAAGCCTGCATCTCGGCTTCAAGGGCGGGGTTCCACTAAGCGACTTCTTCAAAACCGGATCGACCCGAATCGGTACCCGCACACTTCAGCACAGCGTCACCTACGATTCGGTTCCGAAGCGGTATACGTTTGGGCCGACAGCGGAGGTGAAGGTTCTGGACGGCTTCAGCGTGGAGATTGGCGCCTTATACAAGCGGGTAAATTACAGCAAGGCGGGCACTACGTCGTTCATCGATTTCCAGGCGCTGGCGCCGGCAACTATCACGTTCAACGCATTGGTCACGGGCAACTCGCTGGAGTTTCCGCTGGTTGCTAAGTATCGCTTGCCCCGCGGTGGTACACGCCCGTACCTGGCCGGAGGGTTGGCCGGCCGCTATCTGCAGGGACTCCGCCTGTTCGAGAACCAGGTCATCGAGACGGTCGCCAGCGGAGCCGTGCAGAGATCGGAAGCAAGAGTGGAGACTGGCGACGTCAGAGAATTGAGCAAGCGCTTCTACCCCGGTGTAACCCTCGCCGGCGGACTCGAGTTTGGCGCCGAATTCGCCAGGATCGCTCCTGAGCTGCGGTACACGCGCTGGGTCGCATTCACCTCAGGGCAGACGGGTCCCTTGCGCTTTGAGGCGAACCAATTTGAGATTCTGCTGTGCGTGTTGTTTTGAGTCTGTCCGGGCCTCTCGCCATGGAACGGCTGACCGCCTCCGAGAACGTGCCCACGGTGGGGAACAGGGTATCGATCAACTGCCAGCGCGTACGGAGGTGTGTTCCTCGATGGCAGCCAGTAGTTCCTTGATGTGGACCGGTTTGGCGAGGTAGCCATCCATTCCGGCCAGCAGGCAGCGCTGGCGATCCTCTTTCATCGCATGGGCGGTAAGAGCCAGGATGGGAGTGCGCCTCGACCCGTCAGCTTCGAGCGAACGGATGCGACGAGCGGCGGCCAGACCGTCCATCACCGGCATCTGGACATCGAGCAGAACCAAGTCGATACTCTCCTTCGCGTAGGTTTCCGCCGCCTCCAGCCCGTTCGCGGCGGTCAGCACTTCCATGCCCTGCTTCTCAAGGAGACGTTGCACGACGGTGCGGTTCACGGCATTGTCGTCGGCGACCAGAATGCGAAGGGACCGGACCCAAGCCGGCGCTGTGTCCGGCACCTCGGCGGGCGCGGCAGGTGTCCCCGGGCCGCCTTCCGAAAACTCCGCCGTGAAGTGGAAGGTGCTGCCGCCATCCGGACGGCTCTCCACCCAGAGGCGCCCGTTCATCAGGGCAATCAGGCGGGAGCAGATAGCCAAGCCGAGCCCGGTGCCGCCGGCCGCCTGCGGGCTCTTCAACTGTTTGAAGGGTTCGAGGATGGTGTCAACCTTGTCCGGAGGCACTCCGATGCCAGTGTCGCTGATCGAGAACTGGCACGTACACTTCCCGTCCTTGAGCGAAGCAAGCCCGACTTCCACGGACACTTTGCCCTGGTTCGTGAACTTCACCGCGTTGCCAACGAGGTTCACCAGAATTTGACGCAACCGGCCGGGATCGCCGACGAGCGTACGCGGGACGTCCGGCGCGGCGATCCAGCCAAGTTCCAGTCCTTTTTCCTCCGCCTTAAAGAGCAGAGTCCTGACGACCTGGTCTATGCAATCGCCAACGAAGAACGGCTCGAAGTTGAGATCGAGCCGGCCCGCCTCCACCTTGGAGAAATCGAGGATGTCGTTCAGAATCGTGAGCAGGGCCGCGGCGGATGCCCGGGACGTTTCGAGATACTCCCGTTGTTCCTCCGATTGTGCGGTCATCAGCGCGAGTTGCGTCATTCCGAGAATTCCGTTCATGGGTGTCCGGATCTCGTGGCTCATGTTGGCCAGAAACTGACTCTTGTATTCGCTGGCCTTTTCAGCCCGCTTCTTCGCCTCTTCCAGTTCGCGGGTGCGGGCTTCAACCGCCCTCCGCAGCACCGCTTTTTCCGCCACAATGAGCCGCTCGCGCCACAACCACGCCGAAACCGCCAGCAGGATCGCCACCACCATCGCCGCTCCTTGAAACCAGACCGTCTGGTGCCAAGCGGGCAGCGCGTCGAAGCGGAGGCTCGCCGCCGGCGACACCCAGCGACCGAACCGGTCGTAAGCGACAACCTCGAATGTATAAGTTCCCGGCAACAATCCGCCGTAGTGCGCCTCGCGCTGAGTGGTCTCGATCCAGGTTCTGTCCACCGGATCCAAACGATAGCGGAAGCGCACGGCGTCTTCGTCGCGGAACGTCAACGCCGAGAAATACACGTGGATCGATCCAACCCGGCTGATGGCACCTTTCCTCTCCGACTGCCCTTCCGGCAGGGCTGTCACGACTACTTTCGGCGGAACGTGATCCCGGGGACGGTCCGGGTGGTGGTAATGCGCCAGTCCACCGCTGGTACCCATCCATACACCCCCTTCGGGGTCTGCGTAGAACCCGTTGGTATCGCAATCTTCCCAGATCAGCCCGTCGTTTCGTCCGATGTGGCGCCAAACGCCGTTGTCCAAAACGTCCACTCCGGAGTCGGTTCCGCTCCAGACCGCGCCCCGTTTGTCGACACCGATGGTGTAGACCTTGTTCGACCCCAGACCGTTGGTGGTGTCGTAGTGTTCGATGGAGAGGACGGAATCCGACCGGGTGAGCCGCGAGATCCCAACGGGTTCGGAATAGGCGAGCCAGAATTCACCGCCGGCCCGCTCGGCAATGGCGAGGAGACCATCGCTGCGCAGGCCGTCGAGCGTCGTGTAACGGTCCCGCCGGTCTCCCTCGAAGCGCAGCAGCCCCCGGGAGGAGGGGATCCACACGGCGCCCGTCCGATCCACGATTCCCTGAAAGAAGCGCTCGCGAGCGCGATCGTCCGGAGTCACGATTCGTTCGAAACGCAGGGGCTTCCCAGAGACGCCGGCACGATAGAGGCCGCTAGTAGTGCTGACCCAAAGTCGATTCTCACGATCGAAGGTGAGGCCGTAGATCAGGTCGCTGACCAAGCCCGCCGCGGCTCCATACACTGCCACGAGCCGTCCGCTTCGATCAAAGCGGACGACACCGCCCGGCGCCGCGCCGGCCCAAACCTCTCCGCCAGGGCCGACGGCCACCGCGCGTACCCGTTCTCCCGGCAGTCCGTTGGCCCGGTTCCAGACTTGCCATGTCCGCGATCCGGCTTCCCGCACGCACAACCCCGAGTTGGTACCCACCCATAACCGGCCGGCCGGATCGCGGCGAGCAGCCCAAATCACGTTACTGGCAAGGCCGTCGGCCTTGGTCCAGTTCTCCCACTCCCTGTAACCCATCCATCGCGCCAAGCCGCCGCCACGCAGGCCGACCCAGATGGTACCTTCGCGGTCCTCCAGTATACTCGACACCGCATCGCCCGGCAGACCCCGATCGATCCCGTACAATTCCCAGCCACCTTCCGACGCGAAGGCCAGTCCATGTTCGGTCGGGACAGCCAGCCGGGCTCCGGACAAAACGACCAATTCTCCAGCGGGGGCGCTCGAAACGGGAAGCCCCTCGCTTCGGTCGAGAAACTTAGTGTCACGCGGCGAAAGAGAAAAAAGCCGCGAGGAACTCCGGACCCAGATTGTCCCGCCCGGGTCGGCCACGATGCTATCCCACCTTTCCCTCGGCAGGCCCAACCGCTCGCCCATCGGCTCGACGGTCCCCGACCGCAGGCGGCAAAGTTCACGCCCACAGCCGAACCAGACGCTTCCGTCGGGCATTGCGCGGACGCCGTGAGCGGGTGTCTGAGTGGCCAGCCAGTGCCGTTGACCGCCGCTGTCTTCCTCTACGACCACCAAACCCTGAATGGTTGCCGCATAGAGAGTTCCGCCCGCACCGCCCGCGAGACGCCCATTGCCGAAGACTTCGACCCCGGAGACCACCGTCTCAAACCGCTGTCCCTGGAGCCGTGAAATACCGCGCCGTGAACCCGCCCAAAGCGTCCCATCCGCCGCCGTCAGGATATCTTGCACGTCCGCGCTCGGCAGACCCTCGGCGAAGCCGTAACCGCGAAACCGGTGACCATCGAAGCGGTAGAGGCCATTTTGCGTTGCGACCCACAGGTACCCCTCGGCGTCCTGGCGGACGCAGTTAACGGCCAGATTCTTCAGGCCGCGGTCTTGCAGGTAGCGTCCGAAGACATACCTTTGCGCCTGGGTCTGCGCGCATGCAACGGCGAGGAGGAGGCAGCTATAGAAGCGGACTCGGGTCACAACTGGAAGGCACCTGGGTCCTTCTCTTTCTTATCGGCCAGGGATTAGAAAATGTTGAGGAGGAATTCATGTTGGTTCAGCCTGAAATGCAGCGAGGGCGCTCTCCGAGCGGAGATCCTCAAGGAATTGGGGTCTTTCGATCCGATGAGGATTGGAAGCAACGAAAGAACCAGGATTCGGCGCT
>CAYPUQ010000086.1:0-9043 GCA_964413655.1 uncultured Solibacteraceae bacterium
ACGACCGGGTGCGGTACGAGCGCGACGGCGGTGGGAGTTGGCGGAAGTCGCGGCTAGCGCCGTAAGAAGGGCCCACGATTAACCGGCCCGGGAGTTTGATAGTATCGGTCCTTCCCGATGCACACTCTCGAAACTTCGGTGCGGCCGACGCGGGTTCGCCATATCGTCCTGTGGCTAACCGTGCTGGCCTACATGATCACCTACATCGACCGCGTCGTGATTGGCGCGGCGGCTCCGAGCATCCGGCAGGAGTTCGGTTTCGACTTGCTGGTGATGGGCAACATCATGGCCGCTTTTCGCTGGGGCTATGCGCTGTTTCAGATCCCGGGCGGCTGGCTCGGCGACCGGATCGGGCCGCGGAGGGCGCTGACGCTGATCGTGACTTGGTGGAGCGCGTTTACCGCGATCACGGCATTGAGCTGGAATGCACTTTCGATGAGCGTGTTCCGGTTTTTGTTCGGCGTAGGGGAGGCGGGCGCCTTTCCGATCGCCACGCGCTCACTGTCGCGATGGATGCTGCCGACCGAGCGCGGCTACGCGCAGGGGTTGACGCATGCCGGATCGCGGTTGGGCGCGGCGCTGACTCCGCCGCTGGTGGTGTGGCTGATCGTGTGGCTCGGCTGGCGTGCGCCGTTCCTCATCTTCGGCTGCGTCGGCCTGTTTTGGGCGGCGCTGTGGTATTGGTACTACCGCGACACCCCGGACGAGCACGAGTCGGTGAACGCCGCTGAGAAGGAACTGATCCACCGTTCGCTCGGCGGGCCGCGGCCGAAGACTTCGCGGAACGTGCCGTGGGGCAGCATATTGCGCAGCCGGACGCTGTGGACGCTGTCGATGATGTATTTCTGCTACGGCTACTGTCTGGCCATTTATCTCGACTGGTTCCCCACGTATCTCAACGACCACCGCGGATTCAACCTGAAGCAGATGGGCTTCTATGCGGCGCTGCCGCTGATGGCAGGCGTGCTGGGCGACCTCCTGGGCGGGTGGTCGTCGGACCGTTGGGCGCACCGGACCGGCAACCTGAAGTTGGCGCGGCGCGGGGTCGGGGCGGCGGGCTTTCTAATCGCCGCGGCGGCCATTGTTCCGGCGGCGTTGACCCAGGATCCGTTGACGAGCGTCTGGTTCAGTTGCCTGGCGGTGTTCGGCATCGAGGTGACGGTGGGGGTGAGTTGGGCGGTTCCGCTGGACATCGGCGGCGACTTCGCCGGGTCGGTGTCGGCGGTGATGAACACGTGCGGCAACATCGGCGGCGCGCTGTCGCCGACGCTCCTCGCGCTGCTCGTAAAGGGGTACGGCTGGGAGATGCCGTTTCTCGTCGCTTCCGGTTTGTGCCTCATTGCAGCTATGCTATTTGCAAGGATCGACGCAACGCGAACGATCCTGGCTGGGACGAAGACATCATGAGAATCGACACCCAAAAATGCGTTGCCTGCGGCAACTGCACCTACGTTTGCCCGATGGGCGCCATCTACATCGATCCGGCGATCAAACGCGCCACGGTAGACCTGGACGAATGCGTGGAATGCTACGCCTGCTACAACGGCTTAAGCAGGGAGCATCTCAACCCGACGATGGTGCGGACGATGCGGCGCGTCTTCCAGGCTCTCCGCCTTCGCTTCGACCCCGAGCCCGACGTGTGCCCGACCTCGGCGTTCACGCCGGAGGACCTGACGTGGCCGCGTGTTGTGCGGCGCGCGTTTTCCGACCCGCGTGTCCCCCATGAATCCACGGGCGTCGAGGGCCGCGGCACCGAAGAGGTAAAGACCAACGATATTAGCGGCCGCGTGAATCAAGGCGAAGTGGGATTCACGATCGAGTTCGGACGGCCGGGCGTCGGCGTGCGCTTCTGGGAGATCCAGAAGATGACGATGCGGCTGGCCGAGGCTGGCGTGGAGTTCGAGAAGAAGAATCCCGTCACGACGCTGCTAAAGAATAAGGAGACCGGCGAGGTTCGCGACGATATTCTCGACGAGAAGATCATGTCGGCGATCGTCGAGATCAAGGTGCCGGTAGCCCGCGCCGAGGAGGTGATCCGGCTGGTCTGGGAGATCGAAAAGCAGATCAACACGGTGGTCGCGCTCGGCGTTGGGGTGCGGTGCGACGCGGAAGGCGAGGACCATGTCGTACTGCCGATCCTGGAGAAGCTCGGCTACCGCCCGCAACGCGCCAAGACGAATATCGGGTTGGGGCGCATCACCAACGCACCGGAGTCCGAGAAGAAAGAAGAGGCCGTGGGCGCTTCCTACTAGACAGGCTGGAGAACGACGATGACCAATACACTGCACCGTTACGGCGATTCCGAAAGCTTTCGCGACGACTACGTGGTGTTCGCGATGTGCTGCCGAGGGAAGAACGATCAGGACGGTCTGCCGAAGCTGAAGAAGTTTCTCGAGATGGCGATCGAGTTCGGCCCGGTAAATCTGGGCGACGCCCGACACGGCGGCGCCGTGCGGCCGTGCTATTCCTTGAACCCGACCAACCATTGGAGCCGCGACACGAAGCCGGACCTGCAGGCAGTCGTGGATGGCATGGACACGGTGACGACCGCGGCGGCGGTGTTCGACGACCGGGTGAAGGCGGAGAATTTCGTCAAGAAGGTCAAGGAAGCCGACCTGGGGCTGAGCATCAACATTTCGACGTCGATCGACGGCGCCGAGCAATGCTGCCACCACGCGGGCATCAAGCGGCACAGTGTCGGTTATTCGCTCGGGTTCGAGGGTAAGACCGAGAAGCTCCCGAACACACAGGTGTTGACGCTAATGACGATGTGCGGGCACGGGATGATCGCGTCGTCGCTGGCGAAGAAGATGATCGACTGGGTGAAGGAAGGACGCCGGACACCGGACGAGGCGGTCACCTACCTCGCCCGGTTCTGCTCGTGCGGGGTTTTCAATCCGTCGCGGGCGAAGCGCGTGCTGGAAGACGCGCGCCGCCACACCGTCTGATTGTTCTACTCGTAGCGCCCGACGAGGGTTCCCGCGACCGTTCCGTCGACCGTGCCGTCAAACGCGTGGCAGCGGAAGTGTCCCTTTTGTCCCGGATTAAGGAATGCCAGCATCCTCTGCGTGCCTATCACTTCGGTGCCAAGCCGGTTCACCGGGCTGGTGCGCATGGTGACGAAAGGCAGGAACTGCGCGCCTGGCTGGTTCGCCATGTCGAAGGCGCACCGCAGCGTTGTGCCCGCCGTTGCCTTGGCGGATACGCTGACCTGCTCGATGACCACCCGCTGGAAGTCGCCCGGCACCTCGACGTAACCCCAAGGGTTGGTGCCGGGCATATTGAGCGCCAAGTACTTCGCAAAGAATCACGGCGTCTGCGGCGGCTTGAGCTGAAGCCGCCCTGGGACTGAGCGAAGGCCGCGGCGGAAAAGGTGAGCATGGCCGCCACGCCAATGGCGTAGACGGCAAATTTGTTGCGAATTGCTTGTTTCATGAGTTTCTCTCCTCTGCTTCTGTCCGCGCAAATGCGGCGGAAGAATGCCGAGCCGGGCGCCAATTCTCATCGCGAGAATAGTTCGCAGCCCTCGCCACTAGCATTGGTACCGGCACGATTCGTGCCGTTTGGCGGAAGGAGCAAAATGACTACTGGCACGAAGAAAGCGGCCGCGAGGGAGAACGCGGGTTCACGAGAACTCGCGTTTGCGGACGCCACAAGGCGGCTGCGCAGCGGCGAACCCGGCGCCGAGGCGGACATGCGCGCCGTGATCGAGCCGGGAATCCGGTTTTTCCTGAATCGAGCCCTTGGGACGGCAGCCACGCCGCGTCTGTTGGAAGAGACCCTGATCATCGCTTGCCATGAGCTTCGCTGGGGACGGATCTCGGACGCTACCGGTGTTGTCGGGCTGGTACGCGGCGTTGTTGAGCGGCAACACGCGGTCGGCGCGGTGCGGGAGGATCGAACGAGCCGCCTAACCGGCCCCTTGCGGGATGCGCTGGAGGAGTTGCGGGAAGAGGACCGGGAGGCGCTGCGCCGGTTCTACGTCAACGGCGAGTCCATCGAGGAGATTCTCCGCGACAGCAACATTTCAGTGGATGGCTTTCTCGATCTGAAAACCCGCTTGCGCGCGCTGGCGCGGCGAACCGCATTGCGGAAACCCGCCCGGTCGTCGCCGGGCTACCTTGTCAAACGCGCCGCGGCGGGCTAGACATTTGGCGTGCAGTTCGGCCGCGGCGCGGACTGTTAAGCTGATTCCATGTCCGCCATCTCGCATCCGCCGACCCGGCGCGCATTGATGGCGCTGGCAGCGGCGGCCGTGCCCGGCGCCCTGGCCGGCGCACAGACCGAAGCAGGCTCCAAACCATTAGTTTTCCCTGGCAAGCGGCCGATGATAGTCCGCAACGATTTCCCGGAATGTTTGGAGTCATTGCCGGAGTATCTGAGCACATGGATCACGCCGAACGACGCCTTTTTCGTGCGGCAGCACCTGCCACGGCCGAAAGTGAACGCGGGAAGCTTCACCGTCGAGGTGTCCGGCATGGTGAACCAGCCGGTGAAGCTGTCGCTCGGCGATTTGCGCGCGCAGCCCCAGCACGCCGTTCCAGCTACGCTGGAGTGCGCGGGGAACGGGCGCGGGAATTTCCGCCCGCGCATGCCGGGATTGCAGTGGCGCAAGGGCGCGATCGGCAACGCGGAATGGCGCGGCCCTCGTCTGAAGGACGTTCTGGAGCGGGCGGGCGCGTCTTCGAATGCCGCCTATGCGACATTCAACGGCGCTGACATTGGTGGGGGCATGACACCCGACTTTATCCGCTCGATTCCGATGCGTAAGGCGATGGACGATGCCACGATCCTGGCGATCGAGATGAATGGCCAACCGCTGCCGGATCTGCACGGCGCTCCGGTGCGGCTGATCGTGCCCGGCTGGGACGGTGCAAGCTGGGTGAAGTGGGTAAACGACATTCGGATCGCGGGCGAGCCGGACACCGGATTCTTCATGAACCCGGCCTACCGGTTCCCCAGGAATCCGGTGACGCCGGGGACGGCGCCGCGTCCGGAGGATCTGGAAGTGATCGAAGGTATGGCGGTGAAGTCGTTCTTCGCTTTGCCGGAGCGGGGCACGCGGCTCCCGCGTGGGCCACTCGTGCTGCGCGGCGCGGCCTGGGGCGGCGAGAACCGAATCACCCGCGTGGAGGTTTCGACCGACGGCGGCATGCGCTGGGCGCATGCGGAGCTGTCGCGCGAGGATGTCCCGTTCACGTGGCGAACCTGGGCGTTCCGGTGGACGCCGGAGCGTCGCGGCTACTTTACGCTGTGCTGCCGGGCCACAGATTCGGCTGGCCGGGTGCAGCCGATCGAAGCGGTGTGGAATCCGTCCGGCTATCTGTGGAATTCGATCGACCGCGTTGGCGTGACGGTGGAGGGATAGCCGATGCGATCGCTACTACTTGGACTTCTGGCGGTGTCGGCCTGGGCGGCCGATCCGGCGGCGATCGAAAAGGGGCAAGCCGAAGAGAAGCGCTCCTGCGTCGCGTGTCATAGCCTTCGCATCATCCACGCGCAACGCTTGCCGCGCGCCGGATGGGAGCGCGAGTTGGACAAGATGACCCGCTGGGGCGCCGTGATCCGCGGGCGCGAGGCGTTGCTGGAGTACCTGACCGCCAACTTCGGCGACGACAAGCCGGAGCCGGAACCGGCACGGTCCGCCGACGGCCGGCGGGTGGCGGAGAAGTAAGCCAGGAACTGACTGAATCGAATACACTGGGGAGCAGAGTTTCATGATGCCGAATACTACACGTCGCGGATTTCTTGGGGCCGGCCTCGCCGTCCCGGCACTGTCGTTTGGTAACACGGCTGGAGTACCGTTCAAGCTGGGTGTCGCCACGTACTCGCTGCGGAAGTTGAGCCGCACCGACGCTATCGCGGCCATCCGGAAGATGGGCGTAACCCACGTCAGCATCAAGGAGTTTCACCTGCGCTACAACAGCACGCCGGAGGAGATCCGGGCGGGGGTGCAGGAGTTTCAGGATGCCGGACTGACGATCCTTAGCGGCGGAAACGTCGGGATGCGGGAAGACACCATCGACGGCCTCCGCCAATGGTTCGAGTACGCGAAAGCGTGCGGGATGCCAATGATGGTCTGCGCGCCCACGCAGAAGAACGTTCACCTGGTTGAAAGACTCGTGAAGGAGTACGGGATCAAGGCTGCCATTCACAATCACGGGCCGGAGGATAAAGAGTTTCCGACCCCGGAGAGCGTGTTGAAGGCGATCAAGGGAATGGATCCACGCATGGGGCTGTGCATCGACATCGGGCACACGACCCGCACCGGCGTCGATGTTGTCCAGTCGATCGCCGAGGCTGGGCCACGCCTGCTGGACATGCACGTGAAGGATCTCCGCGACCTGATGGACAAGGACAGCCAGTGCGCGGTCGGCGAAGGCGCGATGCCAATGGAAGCCATCTTCCGCCAGTTGAAGAAGATGAATTACAGCGGTGGCTGCATGTTGGAGTACGAAATCAACGCCGGCAACCCAGTACCGGGCATGATTACGTCCTTCAACAACATGCGGAAGGTATTGGCGAAGATCCAGAGTTGACGCCGGATTCTGGCCCATCGCCCTATTCTCCAAGCCAGGCGAGCGTCGGCTCCGCGGGCGTAAGCTTCTTGTATGCGAATCGCTTTTGTTGCCTTGATCGGGCTGTCGGCATTTGCGCAAGCGCCCCCACCGCCGCTGCAAGCGCCCTGGGAGGGAGTGCCCGATGGCTTCCGCAACTTGCCGGTTGGCAGGTTGAGGATTCCCGGCGACCTGGCGGCGTGGAAAGCGCAACGCGAGAAGGTAAAGAGCATCGTGCTGGACTCGCTCGGCGAGATGCCGCCCAGACCCTCGCCGGCGAATGTGAAGATTCTCGGCGTGGATCGACGGGACGGGTGGCGAATCGAGAAGTTCGTGTTCGACAACGGCGTCGATTCGCAGGTGCCCGGCTATATCGCGATTCCCGAGGACGGGAAGAAACGGCACCCCGCGATCCTGACCATGCACGGCCATTCGAGCAGCAAGGAGAACATGTTCGGATACCAGCCCACTTCCCAGGACGTCGCGGAACTGCTGGTGAGAAACGGCTACGTCGTGCTTGGGATCGACAACTATTTCAACGGAGAGCGGAAGGGCACGGGACCCGCGGGGGAAATCGAAACCATGCAGCGCGGCTCCGACCAGGAAGCGTCGCTGTTCAAACTTAACCTGTGGCTCGGGCGTACGCTTTGGGGCATGATGCTGCGGGACGAACTGATCGCGCTCGATTACCTGGCGTCGCGGCCGGAGGTGGATCCCGAGCGCATCGGCGCCCAAGGGATGAGCATGGGGAGCACACGGTCCTGGTGGCTCGCCGCGATTGACGACCGCATTCGAGCGGTAGTGGGAGTGGCTTGTTTCACGCGCTACGAGGACCTGATTGCAGTCAGGCAACTGAGAGCGCATGGGATCTACTATTTCGTGCCGCGGATTCTGAGGCACTTCGACAGCGAAGGGGTAATGGCGCTGCTCGCCCCACGACCGTTCCTGGCGTTGACGGGCGACCGCGACGCTGGTTCGCCTCCCGAAGGCATGAGGAAACTGGAGGAGATCCTGGGCAAGGTCTACAAGCTGTACCGCAAGCCCGAATCCTTCCGGAGCATCATCTATCCCGAAACGGGCCACGTGTACAACGACGACCAGAAGCAGCGGATGATCGACTGGTTTAACCGTCATCTCGGAGGCGGGCGGTCATGACGAGCCGGCGGCAGTTCATGGGCGCTTCGTTCGCGGCGCTGCTCCAGCCAGCGGAGACAAACCCGAAGATCCGGGAAGCGCGAGACGCCGCCATTGCGGTGCTGAAGCCCAACGAGAAAGACCTCGAACACGCGCTGGAACTGCATTCGCAATCGCTGGTGGTGGAATCCTATGGGTTCTCGCCGCGTTCGGCCATAGACGGCGACGCCATGCGTCTGGCGATCGAGGCGGGCGCGAACAGCCAGGAACTCGACGACTTGCACACGGAGATGCTGCTCACGCGCGTCGCGGACGACCCATCGCAGCAACAGGAGTATCTGGATGCGTGGAATGCGTCGGGCGTAACGTGCGTATTGCAGAATGCCGGCGAAGAAGGCAACGCTCCCCTACGTCTCTTGAAGCGTCTCGCCTACTTCACGTATCTCACGGACCGGCTGCGCAACTACGTATCGCGGGCCGCCGTTCCCGGCGACATCGAGGCGGCGAAGAAGCAGGGGCGGCACTGCCTCTATCTCACCGGCAACGGTGTTCCGCTTCCGCAGGAATGGAATTCCGTGACGGAAGAGCTGTCGTACATCCGCTTGTTCTTTCAACTCGGCATTCGCATGATGCACCTCACCTACAACCGGCGCAACGTGCTGGGCGACGGCTGCGCGGAACCCGCCGACGCCGGTATCAGCGACCTCGGCCGCGCTGCGGTCGCGGAGATGAACCGCGCCGGGGTGATCGTGGACGTGGCTCATTCGGGATGGCGCACCAGCCTCGAGGCCGCCAAGGCGTCGAGCAAGCCGGTGGTGGCGAGCCATAGCGGCGCGGTCGCGGTACACCGGCACATCCGTTCCAAGCCGGATGAGGTGATTCGGGCCATCGCGGACAGCGGCGGCTTTGTGGGCGTGTACTGCATCACTTCGTTTCTCGGCCGCGGCGGAGACCTGAGCGCCATGATCGACCACATTGAATACCTTGTGAAACGGTTCGGCGCGGACCACGTTGCCATTGGAACGGACATTGCTTACATACCGGGCCGCGCCGAGGCGGAGTACCGCAAGGTGGGCCGCCGGCCGAAGGCGCGCACCCGGTACGAAGCGTTCTGGCCGCCGGGCGCCTTGGACGGGAGGTCGCACCCGAGCCTGGCTTGGACGAATTGGCCGATGTTCACGGTGGGCATGGTGCAGCGCGGCATATCCGACGCGGATATTCAGAAAATCCTCGGCCGCAACGTTATGCGGGTCGCTCGCGCGGCGTTCCCGGGCAGCGCCTGACGGCCTGCTGGACGGTTTGCCGGCAAGGCTGGCACTTCCGGAGGTGTCACCTTGGCGGGACCGTGGCGC
>CAYPUQ010000086.1:9143-17313 GCA_964413655.1 uncultured Solibacteraceae bacterium
GTGGCGACTTCTAGCGAACTACAGAACCCGTAACAACCTCTCCTGAATTTCGCCCGTAACGCGAGCCCCAAACTCCTCGATAAACAGGTTGATCTCCGACCGGATGCCGAACTCCGGCAGGTACACGCCCGGCTCGATCGAGGTGCACGTGTTCGGGATCAGGAGCCGTTCGTCGTGCGTTTCGAGGTTGTCCATGTTGGCGCCGGAGCCGTGGACGTCCTCGCCAATCGAATGGCCCGTCCGGTGGACGAAATACTCCGCGAAGCCCTCCTCGGCGATGTAGCCGCGAGCCGCATCGTCCACTTCGAAGCCGCGTAACGGTTTGCCGCTGGCGCGGCCCTCCCGCACGCGACGGATCGCGCGATCGCGCGCCTCCCGCACCACGCCGAAGACGCGATCCATTTCGGCCGGCGCGCCGGATCCGCAGAAACCCGTCCACGTGACGTCGTAGTAAACGGCCTTCGGCTGCTTCAGCTTCGCCCACAGGTCGATCAGCGCGAGGTCTCCGCGCTGAATGGCCGCCGCACGGTCTTGTTGCGGTTCGTAGTGCGGGTCCGACGCGTGCGCGTTCACCGCCACGATCGGACCGTGGTCCGTGAAGAGGCCCTCGCGCTCAAACGCATCCAGGATGAACGTCCTGATGTCCCACTCCGTCACCGGAGTCGAAGCGCGCAGACGGTTCGCAATCTCTTCAAAGGCCGCGCGCCGGATACCGTCCACGCGGCGGCCCGCCTCCAAGTGCATTTCGAGTTGCTCCGCGCTCCACGTCGCTTCGAACGACTGCACCAAGTCCGCCGAAGAAACCACCTCCACGTTCAAGCTCCGCACCAGTTCCACGGTTCCCGCGTCCACCATCGCCACGTACGGCACCGCGCAATTGGGCGAATACTGCATGGCGACCCGGCCGCAACCGGCCAGCAACTTGCGCAACCCGTCGATCTGCGTCTGCCAGCCCGAATACGGTTTCTTCGCACCGGGGAGCGGATCGAGCATCGAAGCTTCGATCCGGTGCACCATCCCTCGCGGCTCGCCGTGCGCCGGGATCACGTAGTACCAACGCCGCGTGACGTGCCGCACGGGGCGAAAGCCGAGAATCCGGTATGCGAGCGGGTCGCGCTCGTGATGATCGAAAAACAGCCAGCCATCCAGGCCGGCTTCACGTAGTTGTTCTTGAATTCGCTTCAGGTCCACGCTGGTTACTCCGGGGGCTGGAAGAACGGATCGACTTTCTCGCGCGGTGGCGGCGGCGTGAGCAGACTCACCACGATCAGACTGAACAGCGAGGCGCCCAGTGCCGGATATACCGCGTCCAGCCACTCGATGTTCGCTAGGTTCCAGGCTACGGTAATGCCGGCTCCGAGAGCGATGGAACTGATGGCGCCCGCCGTCGTCGTCCGGCGCCAGAAGAACACCGCCAGTACCGCTGGGGTCACCGCCGCGCCGTACACTGTATACGCGTACAGGGCGGCCTTCAGGATCGATTCGAAATGGGCCGCCTGTAGCAGCGCAAAAATGCCGAGAAGAACCACGATGACACGCGACACGATCAGGATACGCTTCTCCGAAGCCTTCCTGTCGATGAACCGCTCGTAGACATCGTGAATCAGGTTGGTCGACGGGGAGAAGAGATAGTTATTCGCCGTCGAGATCACCTTGGCGAAAATCCCGCCGAGCAGCAGTGCGCCAGCGAGCGGGGGCAGGCCCAGTCGCGCCGCCGCCGGGATGATCTCGCGCGGCTTTTCGATCTGGAACTTCGCGCTGGCGATCACGGCGAGCGCGATCAGCAGCGTCTCCAGGATCAGCGTTCCGACGATCCAGCCGAGCACGGCCAGCTTGGCGTCGCGCTCGCTCCGCGCCGAGAAAAACTTCTGGTACATCCCCTGGTTGCCGATTAGCAGCAGCATGCCGGGCAGCAGCAGCCCCATCGCCTGGTCGAGCGTGAGCGGACCGAGAAACGTGAACCGGTCGGCGGGCAGGTTGGCGCGCATCGCCGGCCACCCGCCGACGTCGTTCAGCAGCAGTGGAACGGCAACCAGGACTGTTGCGCTAACCAATAGACCGATCACCAGGTCGAGATAGGCTACCGACGCCATTCCGGCGGCTGCCGTGAACAGGATCACGAACGCGGCGGTGATGTACATCCCTGTCGTGCGGTCCACCTCGGGAAAGATCAGGTGCAGCACGTCGCCGCCGCCGATGAACTGATAGCTGGTGATAACGGTATAGGAGATTACGATCGCGATGGTGCCCATCAGCCGGGCGGTCGCGTTATAGCGCGTTTCGAGCAGGTCGGGAACCGTGAACTGCGCGAACCGCCGGGCGCGCGGCGCGATGGACCAGATGAGCAGCAATCCGATCCAGCCGCCCGCCGGCTGCCAAAGCGCCGCGAACCCGTTCCGGTAGGCGTTCTCGCCGCCCGCGAACAGGCTGCCGGCGCCGATCCACGACGAGAGCAGCGTGAACACGAGCACGCCCCATGGCAGCTTCCGCCCGGCTACCAGGAAGTCCGCGCGGCTCCTCACTGAGTAGGCCTTGTAAGCGGTCACGGCGACAAGGGTGAGCACAACCAGGGAGAGCGTGATGGAGTAGATCATGAGGGGTCAGCTTCTTGCCGGAATCGGCGAATGGCGCTGGAACGTGACTTCCGCCGGCAGATTCACGCAGCCGGCCACGCCCGGCGCGCCGGTAACCTCGAAGGTCAGGACGTCGTCGAGCCAGTCCTGGCTGGTGCCGTCCCAGTTCTGCGTCGCCGCCGTAAGCGTGTATTCCTGCTGGGTCAGCAGGCACGGAATCCGGAAGTACACCTCCAGAATCTCGCCTGGTTCGAAGGCGCCCAGCCGGTGGCCCTCGATCCGTGTGTTGGTGCCGTAGACGTCCAGACGCAGCCGGTCCCGTAAAAGGATGCCGGCGACCGGCTCCTCCACGGCGGCCCGTATCTCGGCCCTCACGCGGATTGTGACCGGATCTCCGGTGCGCACCAGCCGGACGGGTGAGCCCTCGGCGTTGAGCAGCGCGACGTCGATGATCCGGCTCGCGCCGTCCCCATGCCGGTGCTTGGCCTCCAGCCGCCGCTCTGGAGCGCACGTGTCCTCGACCCGCTTTTCCCGTTCGAGCACCAGGCCGACATATTGGTTCACCACATCGGCCGGCGCGCCTTCGGCGGCGACTCTTCCTTGCAGCATCAGCACGGCCCGGTCGGCGAGCCGTTTCACCAGGCCGAGGTCGTGGGAGACGAACAGAACGGTGACGCCGCGCTGCCGCAACTCCTCGAACTTCTGCACGCAGCGGCTGGCGAAGATCGCGTCCCCGACCGCCAGGGCCTCATCCACCAGGAGGATCTCGGGATCGACATGAATCGCGGTGGAGAAGGCGAGCCGGACGTACATGCCGCTCGAGTATTCCTTGACCGGCCGGTCCATGAACTCGCCGATTTCGGCGAACGCGGCAATACTCGGAAACGCTTCCTGGATCTGCCGCTTCGACAGCCCCAGCAGTTCTCCATTGAGGAACACGTTCTCGCGGCCGGTGAATTCAAGATTGAACCCCGCGCCGAGCTCAAGCAGCGCCGCCAGCCGTCCCTTGCGCAGCACCCGTCCGCTCGTAGGCTGGATGATCCCGCTGACCACTTGAAGGAGAGTGCTCTTGCCCGACCCGTTCGGCCCGATCAGCGCGACTACTTCGCCCGGTTCGACACGAAGGCTGACATCCTTCAGCGCCCAGAAATCGTCGTGCCGCCGCCCGCCGAAAAACGAAAGCGCCTCCAGCAAGCGGTCACCGGGCCGCTTGTAGAGTTCGTAACGCTTCGAGACCCGCTGAACGGCTATCACGACGGAAAAACAACTATAACCCGATTAGGTTCGGGGTCTCAAACAGAGAGTTTGTCTGTTTATCAAAAAATGTTGGCGGATCCCTACGCCGCCTTAGCCGTGCTTAACTGCCCCTGTGCCCGCTCTAAATCCGCCGGCGTCATCGTGACGAGCGTCTTCTCCATATCTTCGCCGGTCTCGATCATCTGCTTGAGATGGAGCGCCGCCAATTTGCCGCACCAACCGTCGCTCATCTCCACGCCGTGCTTGCGGCTCAAGGCCAGCAAATGGGAGTGCATCAGCGCGATCACCTTCTCGTGCGTCTCCGCTCCATCGCTGACAAAGAACTTCACGTCCACTGAGTCGCTGTGACGGATCGAAATGGCGGTCTGAAGCCACACGAAACGGACTCGCCAAGTAATCCCAAACGGATCGGGTCCCACTTCAAACTCGCGGAAATCAGAGAGCATTCCCCACTATGGTAACCCAACCCAAAGTCAGAACCCGCTGCCGCCGCGCCGCTGCAACAGCGTCATCAACTCGCCGCGCGTTTCGCGCTGGCTGCGAAACGCCCCGAGCATCGCGCTGGTCACCGTCGCCGAGTGCTGCTTCTCCACCCCGCGCATCATCATGCAGAAGTGTTGCGCCTCGCAGATCACCCCCACCCCGCGCGGTTCCGTGATCTCCTCGATCGCCTCGGCCACTTGCCGCGTCAGGCGCTCCTGCACTTGCAGCCGCCGCGCAAACGCGTCGACGATGCGCGGGATCTTGCTCAACCCAATTACCTTGTCCTTCGGCAGATACGCCACGTGCATCTTGCCGAAAAACGGCAGCATGTGGTGCTCGCACAAACTGTAAAACTCGATGTCGCGCACAATCACGATCTCGTCGTACTGCACGTCGAACAGCGCCCCATTCACAATCTCCGAGAGATGCACCGAGTAGCCGCTAGTCAAAAACCGCAGCGCCTTCTCCGCCCGCTGTGGCGTCAGCTTCAACCCGTCGCGCTCCGGATCCTCGCCGAGTTGGCGCAGCACCCCCGCCATGTGCTCGGCCACCGACTGCTTTTCATCCCGCTGTTTCGCTTCCATCACCTTCACGACAGCCTTGCCGGACTTCATCTGCGCTCCCTGTAATCTCAAAGACGTTTCGCCTCGTTTCTTCCACCCGGATCCTATCCAGCCGCGGTTCCGATCCGAACTCCGCGCCCCATGCCTCGCGCAGACGCCGGTCGATCACCGCCGCCAGATTCTCCGTGGTCGGCACACGTTCGATGAAATCGGCCGGGCAGTAGTTGAGATTTTTCATGTGAAAATCGCGCAACACCCGCTCCTGTACTAACCGGTCCAGCCGCTCGACATTCACCACCAGGCCCGTCCTCTCATCCACCGGACCCGCCGCGCTCACTTCCAGCCCATAGTCGTGCCCATGACCGAACGGATTATTGCACTTCCCATAAATCGCGCGATTCTCCTCCTCCGTCAACTGCGTCGAATGCAAACGATGCGAAGCCGAAAACTTGTACCGCCGCGTCATCCGCATCGCGCCCTCACTCTCCCGAGTAATCCACGTACAAGTCTTCCGTTTCGTACAGGCGCACGCCGTGCAGCGCCGCCACGCCCGGCCGCGCCGTGCTGTTGCCGCGCGGAAAATGCGGTTCCAGCCGCCGCCAGATCTCCCGCGCGATGTTCTCGGGCGTCGGCACCACCTTGTCGAACGGCGGCGCCTCGTGATTCAGGAACCGGTGATCGAACGGCTCGATTACCTCGCGCTGAATCACTTCCTTCACCTGCTTCAGATCCACGATCATACCCGTCACCGGATCTGGCTCCCCCGCCAGCGTTACCTCGAGCAGGTAATTGTGACCGTGGCCCAGCGGGTTCGCTCCTTCGCCGAATAGTTGCCGATTTTCCTCCTCCGAAAGGCCCGGCAGAAAACAGGCATGCGACGCTGAGAACTCCGCTTTGCGTGTGATATACATAACCTTTACTTTAGATGCGTTGGCGCACCCGTTCGATTCCAGCCGCGCCGCGCCCACTGCTAAAATTGTAGGAGGCGCTCATGGAATCGGTCAAAATGCAGCGTGTGCTGCAATTCATCCTTGTGCTCGGCTTCGCCGGGCTCGTCTTCGTTTATTGGGACGCTACGCGCGACAAAGTCGTCCGCGCTGGCGACCGCGCCCCCGATTTCAGTGTCCTCACGGCAAACAATGTCAGCCTCAGCCGTTCGAGCTTCGGTGGCAAGGTCCTCGTGCTCAACTTCTGGGCTACATGGTGTCCGCCCTGTGTTAAGGAATTGCCACTGCTCCAGAGCCTGCACAAGGAACTCGGCGACAGCGGCCTCGTCATCCTCGGCATTAGCGTCGATAAGAGCGCGCGCAACTACCGCGACTTCCTCCGCCGCTTCGGCGTCACCTTCCCCACCGCCCACGATCCGGAACACCGTATTAACGAACTCTACGGAACCTGGAAGTACCCCGAAACCTACGTCATCAATAAGGAGGGCCGCGTTATTCAGAAGGTCGTCGGCGAATTGAAAGACAGCGATGTAGCATTCATTCGCACGCTGTTCTGACGCCATGATCGCCGACGCCGCCCGCCGCGAAGTCCACTCCCTGCTCGGTCCTCGCGGGTACCTCCACCGCTCCGAAGACCTCACCCTCTACGAGTACGACGGCGGCGTCGACAAAGCCCGCCCCGAACTTGTGGTCTTCCCTCGCTCCACCGATGAGGTCGCCACTCTCGTCAAGCTCGCGCGGCAGCATGGGATTCCCATCGTCGGCCGCGGCGCCGGTACCGGTCTCTCTGGCGGCGCCATCCCCCGCGCCGGCGGCATGGTCGTTTCGTTTGCCCGGATGAATCGCATCCTCGAACTCGACTACGCCAACGAGCGCGCCGTTCTTCAGCCCGGCGTCGTCAACCTCGACATCACCCTCGCCGTCCAGAACGACGGCTACTTCTACGCCCCCGATCCCAGCAGCCAACGAGCCTGCACCATCGGCGGCAACGTCGCCGAGAACGCCGGCGGACCCCATACCCTCGCCTACGGTGTTACCACCAATCACGTGCTTGGCCTCGAATTCGTCACCCCCGACGGCGACATTGTCGCTACCGGCGGCAAGGAACCCGACCTGCCCGGCTACGATCTCACCGGCTTCCTCACCGGCTCGGAAGGCACCCTCGTCCTGGTCACGAAAATCGTCGTGCGCCTCATGCGTAAACCCGAAGCCGTCAAAACCATCCTCGCCATTTACGCCTCCGCGGCCGACTGCGGCCGCACCGTCGCCGAGATTACCGCCCGCGCCATCACCCCCGCCGCCGTTGAGATGCTGGACGGTGTCATGCTCCGCATGGTCGAGGAAGCCACCCACGCCGGCTATCCCATGGACGCCGAGGCGGTCCTCCTTATCGAACTCGAAGGACTGACCGAAGCCGTCGAGGAGCAGGTGGAACAGGTCCGCGAGGTCTGCGGTCTCTGCAACGCCCGCGAGTTTCGCGTCGCGCAGTCCGCCGAGGAACGCGACCTGCTTTGGAAAGGCCGCAAGAACGCCTTCGGCGCCGTCGGCCGCGTCAGCCCGTCGTACTACGTCCAGGACGGGGTCGTTCCGCGCACCAAGATTGCCCCTGCCCTCGAACATATCCGCCGCGTTTCCGAAAAGTACGGACTCATTATCAGCAACATCTTCCACGCCGGCGACGGCAACCTGCACCCCATCATCCTCTTCAACCACCGCGACCCGGAAGAGCTTCGCAAGGCCCAAAAGGCTGGCGACGAGATCCTGGAGTTCTGCGTCTCCGCCGGCGGCTCCATCACCGGCGAGCACGGTGTCGGCATGGAAAAGATGGAACTGATGAACCACCAGTTCCCCGGCGATTCTCTCGACCAGATCAAAGCCTTCAAAACCCTCTTCGATCCCGATTGCCGCTTCAATCCCGGCAAACTCCTCCCCACCGGCCGCGGCTGCATGGAGATCCGCCAACCGCCCCTCTCTCCCAGCAGTCTGCTTTAGTAGCACGTGGGTTGCCAATCACTTGCCGACCCCGGATTCCGCCGCAGGCCAGCCACAAACTGAATCCGTCCGGATGATGATCGCGCCCGGCGATGTCAGGACTACGGCGGTTTTCTGGCGCATGACGGGGCGCGCTGCTTCTACGGCTTTGAAAAGGTTTTCCACCAAAGCTGTCCTGGACCACCTGATAAGGCGCTGCCGGGAGATGATCCAGGTCGCTTCGGCGGCCGCCGCTCGCTTCCCGCTGGCGGTCCAGGAGCTGCTGCAGCAAGGCCTCCAGTTGCGGGACCGCTACCAGCAGGGAAGCCTTTCCGAGCATGGGCTGGCGGTGGCCACCGGTCGGCTGGAAGCTCTA
>CAYPUQ010000087.1:0-13344 GCA_964413655.1 uncultured Solibacteraceae bacterium
CTTGTAAGGCAGGCGCTCTAACCGGCTGAGCTAACCGCCCGTGTGAACCTCACCCGATTCTACCGTGATCCGCGACTCTCCAGGCGCCACGACCGACCCGCCGACGCGCGCAATGGGTTGGATTCGGGGGCGAGGCCGCTTCCCGGGTGTTTGTGCTAAATGATTGGGGCGGGGCACCGTTCTGTTTTTCGCGGGCCGACGTGCGGTCGCCGGCCAGCTCCCACGCGAGGGTGGGCGGATTCTATATCAAGGTGTCGACCCTGACCTCGTTGATGACCTGCTTGACGCCTTTCACCTTTTTGGCGAGTCTTTCGACCTTCGCGCGGCCTTTTTCGGTTCTTACCTTGCCGCGCACGGTCACGACGCCATCCTTTACTTCCACTTCGAGCCCGCCGCCGTTCACGTCCGGATCGCCAGCCAGCCGGATTCGAACCTGATCGTAAATCACGTCGTCCCGGTCGGCGTTCTGAGCCAGTACAGGGGCCGAAGCCAGCAGGGTCACCAGCGAGAGCAGGCCGACCACAAAGGTCAGTCTTTTCAACTCGCTTCACCTCCTGCCATATACCGCCAGTCTATCTCATTCAGAAACTCCGGGTTCTCGCGCCAACCGGCGCGCACCTTCACAAATAGTTCGAGAAAGATCCGGCGGCCAAACAGTCTCTCTATCTCCAGACGCGCCCGCGAACCGATCTGTTTCAGCATCGCGCCGCGCGCCCCGATGATGATTCGCTTTTGTCCCGCGCGCTCGACCACCACACTCGCCGCGATGCGCAGCAGCCTCGCGGTTTCCTGCCAACTGTCGATCACGACGGCCACCGCATGAGGCACTTCCTGCCGCGTTTCTTCGAGGACCTTTTCGCGAATCAGCTCAGCGGCTAGGAAGCGCTCCGGCTGATCCGTAATGAAGTCCGGCGGAAAATATTGTGGGCCCTCCGGTAATCGCGACAGGATCGCGCCGCGGAGGTCGCTTAGGCCGTCGCCGTTGGCCGCCGAAACCGGGTATGTCGCGGCGAAGGGCGCCAACTCGTTGTACTTCGCTATCAGCGGCAGCAGCAGCCCCTTGTGCCGCACCCGGTCGATCTTGTTGAGTACCAGCAACCGCGGCGAATCGACGCGCTCGAGCAGGGCGGTCGCCTCCGCGTCGGCTGGTTCGAACTCGCGGGTGGCGTCGACCATCCAGAGGAGGAGGTCGCGTTCATTCACCGCGGCGCGCAAAGTATCCATCATCCGCCGGTGAATCAGTTTCTCGCCTTGGTGCACGCCCGGCGTGTCCATGAACACGACTTGCGCGCCCGGCAGATTAAGGATGCCCTGGATGGTGGTCCTCGTCGTCTGCGGTTTGTCGCTGATAATGGCGACCTTCGCGCCGACGAGGGCATTCAGTAGCGTCGATTTACCGGCGTTTGGCCGGCCGAGAATCGAGACAAATCCGGACACGAACCGGTCTTTACTTGCCGTCGCCATTGGCCTCCGGCGCCGTCCGCGTGATGCGAACCTGGTTTACGCGGCGCTCGCTGCTGGCCAGCACCTCGACCCGGATTCCGTCCTGCTCGACGCTTTCGCCCGGCTGCGGCACGTGGCCCAGCCATTCCGAAACCAGCCCACCGATGGTCGTCGACTCCGGGTCTTCCTCGGGTTCAAAATCGAGCATCTCTTCGAGGCGTCCGAGATCGAAGCTGCCAGAGACGATGTAGCCGCCATGCGAATCGGTCTGCACATCCTGATCGGGTTCGTGTTCGTCGCGGATCTCGCCGACGATCTCTTCCACCAGGTCTTCCATCGTCACCACGCCGGCCGTGTTTCCGTATTCGTCGACGACCATCGCCATGTGGCAGCGCTCCGACTGCAGTTCGCGCAGCAGATCGTCCACCGGCTTGGTTTCGGGCACAACTTTGATTGGCCGCAGCACGTCCTTCACCGTGCGGCCGGCCCTAAGGTCGTAGTCCATCTCGAAGATGTCGCGCACGTGGACGAAGCCTACGACATCGTCGATCGAGTCGCGGTAAACGGGGATACGCGAATACTGCTCGTGAATGACAAGCTGACGCAGTTCCTCGAGCGAAGCTTCGTGCGGGATCGCCACGATGTTGGGACGTGCCGTCATCACTTCGCGAACCGTCTTGTCGCCGAACTCCACCACGGACTGGATGAGTTTCCGCTCGTCCTCTTCGATCAACCCTTCCTCGGCCCCCGCTTCGATGAACGCCTCCAACTCCTCGGCTTGCGCTCCACCGTCCTCGCGCTCCGGTTCTTCGTCGTTCAACGAGGCGAGCGACTGCAGGAACAGCAGCAGCCCAATCAGCGGGCGCACTGGCAGCGCGAGCAGTTTCAGCACCGGCAACGGGTAGGCGACCCATCGTCCGGAGGTTTTGCGATACAGAAGCTGAGGCACGATCTGCGCCACGAGAATCATCAACGCCCAGGACGCGAGGACCGCTTCCGCGAACGCGCGCCATTCGGCGCGTTCGCCCGTGTTGAGGATGCCCAGCAACGTGAGGGCCATCGCAATCAGGAGGAAATGCTTGACGAGAGAGAAAGCCAGGGCCCCGCGCTCCTGGCCAATTCCGATGCGATCCTCCAGCGTCCCCTTGAAGAACTCGAGCGCCGGCAGTTCCCGGGCGCGCAATCGCATCGACTCCAGGTAGAGAATCTGCACGAAGCACACTGGGATCAGCAGCAGGCACAGAACAACCGCGGCGAGTACGAGGGCCGCCGTCATGGAGTGGTCCTTTCGATCAAGCCGGCCGGCAGCTCCAGCTTTCGCCGCCACTGCGATTCCTGGCGGCGCATTCGCCCCCGGTCCCTTTCGTGATCCATGCCCAGCAGGTGAAGAAGGCCGTGCAGCATCAGGATGCCGATCTCGGCGTCGATGCCATGACCAAACCGCGCAGCCTGTTCCGCGGCGCGGTCGGACGAGATGGCCAGCTCGCCGAGATGCCGCCCGGGCTCGGGCGAGGGAAACGACAGGACATCCGTGGGGTAGTCTTGGCCAAGGAACTCGCGGTTGAGGCGCCTTAACTCGTCGTCGCGTGTGACTAGGCAGGTGAACTGCCGGCCGCCGGCGACTTCGTCGCGAAGCCGCCGCGCGAACGCGCGCACCCCAGCCCGGCCGACCGGCCGCGGCGTCCGGTCAAAGAGGACTATACTGCCAGGCTCAGACATTAGGCGGGGTTGGCGGCGCTGTCCGCTTCGCCGCCGTTCGCGCGTTCTGGCGCGGGCTCGGCCAGCCTCGCTTCCGGCGGATCGTTCCAGCGGAGCGCCAATTGGCGGTTCAGACCGTTCGCTTCGCCGTATCGCTCGTACGCCCTGATGATCTGCTGCACCAGGCTGTGGCGAACCACGTCGCGCTCGTCGAAGTAAACGAACGAAATCTCGCCGATTCCGCGCAGTACTTCGACGGCATTCAGGAGGCCGCTGCCGCGGCCCACCGGCAAATCGATCTGGGTGACGTCGCCGGTTACCACCATCTTCGAGTTGAATCCTTGCCGCGTGAGCACCATCTTCATTTGCTCGGGCGTCGAGTTCTGCGCCTCATCGAGGATGATGAAGCTGTCGTTCAGCGTGCGGCCGCGCATGAAGGCGATGGGCGCCACCTCGATGACGTTACGTTCGAGAAACTTCTCCACCTTGTCGGCCTCCAGCATCTCGTAGAGCGCGTCGTAGAGCGGCCGGAGATACGGGTCCACCTTCTCCTGGAGCGTACCGGGGAGGAAGCCGAGCTTTTCGCCCGCTTCGACGGCCGGCCGCGTCAGTATAATGCGGGTGACCTTCTTGCTTATCAACGCCTGCACGGCCATGGCGACGGCCAGGTACGTCTTGCCGGTTCCCGCCGGGCCAATACCGAATACCAGGTCGTGCTTTTCGATCTTGTCGAGATAGATCCGTTGGTTGATCGACTTCGGCGCCACCACTTTCTTTCCGAAGGCGCGCTGGCGGCCGCTCTCGATCAATCCGCGCAGCGACGTGGCGGTGTCCAGCGTCACCACGCGGAGGTAGCTGTGCAAGTCGCCGTTCTTGAAAACCTGACCTTCTTCCACCAGGGCGGCGTATTCCTCAAGAATGGAGGCGGCGCGCATCACGTTGGACTCGTCGCCCTCCACCTCAAGCGAATCCTCTTTCAGCCGCGTGGTGACGTTCAGGTTGCTTTCCAGAACCCTGATATTCTCGTCCCTGGTTCCGAACAGGGATTCGATGCCTCGGCTAATTCGGACGCTCAGTCTCATTCAGATGGTGATTTCTAACCCCTCTCTCGGATTATTAGATTGAGTGGCAATTGGGAACAGATTATCTTGGGTAAGACACAGCCTAGGGTAGGGGGGCTTCAGCCCCAGAGGCAGATGGACGAACGGCACAGCGGCCGTGATAAACATCCATTCGGAGTATAGCAGATGGGTGCGGCAGGCTCAATCCTTTTCGGCGCCGCCGCCCAACTGAAACGGGCTTGAAATGGCACTGGAACCATACGCGCGCAAGCGGCGCTTCGACTCGACGCCCGAACCAGCCGGCGGGGACTTTTCCGCCGCCGGTAGCAGCGTCTTCTGCGTGCAGCGGCACCACGCCCGCCGGCTGCACTACGATTTGCGCATCGAAGTTGGCGGGACGCTGAAATCCTGGGCGGTCCCACAGGGTCCGACGCTCGATCCGTCGGTGAAACGCCTGGCGGTGATGGTGGAGGACCATCCGTTGGAATACGCTTCGTTCGAGGGCACTATCCCGAAGGGGAACTACGGCGCGGGGAGCATGATGCTTTGGGACCGCGGCCGTGTCGAAGTTCTGGGCGAGATGCCTGCCGAAGACCAACTCGCGCGCGGTGATTTCAAGTTCGCGCTCCATGGTGAGAAAGTCCGCGGCCAGTTCGCGCTGGTGCGAATGAAGACGGATAAGGGAAACGAGTGGCTGCTCCTCAAAAAGAAGGACGAAGCCGCGCAGGCCGGTTGGGACATCGAACGGCACGCCTGGAGCGTGCTGACGGGCCGAACCCAGGACGAGATTGCCCATAACCTGCCGCCGCGGCGCGAGGTGGCGGCGCCACCGGGCGCGGTGGAGGCGCCGATGCCGGATACCGTAGCCCCGATGCTCGCCTCGCTCGCCGAGCAAGCGCCGGTGAGCGGCGGCTGGATCTACGAGGTAAAGTGGGACGGTGTTCGCGCGCTCTGCCACCTGCGCGACGGCGCGTCGCGATTCTTCGGGCGCAAGGGCCCGGAGATCACCCGGCAGTATCCCGAGCTCGAGGTAGTGGCGCGCCAATTGGATGCCACCACCGCGATTCTGGATGGCGAGATTGCCGCGATCGACGAGAACGGGCGGCCGAGTTTCGGGCATATCCAGCCGCGCATTATGGCTTCGGGCGCCCATGCGATCGCGCAACTGGCACGGTCGCGGCCGGTAGTCTTTTTCGTTTTCGACCTGCTGTATTGGAACGGCTACGACCTGCGGAACACGCCGCTCGCCGGCCGGCGGCGCCTGCTGGAGTCCATCCTCCGCCCGGCCGGTCCGGTGAAGCTTTCGGAGAATTTCCGGACCGATCCCCGCGAGTTGCTGGCGGCGGTTCGCGCGCAAGGAATGGAGGGTATCGTCGCCAAGCTCGAAACGGGTGTCTACCGCTCGGGCCGCTCGCGCGACTGGCTCAAGATCAAGGCGACGCGCGAGCAGGACTTCGTCATTTGCGGTTACACCGAGGGTGAACGCGACTTCTTCGGCGCGCTGGTGCTGGGCGCCTATGACGGCGGCGCGTTGGTTTTCACGGGGAGCGTTGGGACAGGTTTTGATCGCAAGCTGATGCGGAAGATCCGCGAACGCCTGGACGCTCTGCGCACGGACCCCCGTCCGTTCGCGGAGGAGCCGGCGCTCGCTCAGCCGGCAACTTGGACGAAGCCGGAACTGGTCTGCACCGTGCGATATCTCGAGTGGACCCACGAAAAGCGCCTGCGCGCGCCGGTCTTCGTTGGGCTCCGCGACGACGTCGATCCGCGTGAGTGCCGGCTTGACCCGGAAGCGGAATCCCCGCCGGTCCGGCCGCCACTCTTCCCGCCCGACAAGGACCAGGCGGCCGTCACCGTCGATGGGCATCGCTTCCTGGTCCGTAACCTGAGCAAGGTGTTCTACCCGGACGAAGGCTACACCAAGCGCGACGTCTTGGAGTATTATGACGCGGTGGCGGACCTACTGATTCCGCATTGGAAGGACCGGCCGCTCTCGCTGCGCCGCTACCCGGACGGGATCGCGAAAGAGGGTTTTTTTCAGAAGAACGCCGCCGAGAGTAAATTGCCGCCGTGGGTCCGGACGCAGACCATCCTTGCCGAGGACGGCAAGGAGCGTTTACAGGTGATCGGCGACGGACGCGCCGCATTGTTGTATCTCGCCAACCTCGGCTGCATCGACCAGAACCCCTGGATGAGCCGTGTGGATTCGCTCGACCATCCGGATTTTCTGCTGATCGACCTCGACCCGCACGAATGCGGTTTCGACAAGATCGTTGAGGCGGCACTGTTCCTGCGCCGGAAACTTGACCTGCTCGAACTGGAGGGCTACCCGAAGACCACCGGCGGCGACGGGATGCACATTTATGTGCCGCTGGAGCCCGTCTACACTTACGATCAGACGCGAGCCTTCACCGAGATCCTGGCGCGGTTGGCGGCCAGCGAACGCCCCGATCTGTTCACGGTTCCCCGCGCCGTCGGCCGCCGTGAATCGGGCAAAGTTTATTTCGACTACGTGCAGAACGCTCGCGGCAAGACGATATCGGCCCCGTACGTGCTGCGAGCCAATCCGCGCGCGCCGGTCGCGACACCGCTGGCCTGGAGCGAGGTGCAGGCGGGGCTCGATCCGCACCTGTTTCACATCCGTAACGCGATGGCGCGGTTCGCGGCGAACGGTGATCTATTCGCGCCCGTGCTGACAAAGCCGCAGCGGCTGGAACCGGCGCTGGAGCGGCTGGAGGCGATTGCGCGGAGTTTGGCGGGGTAGGAGGACGCCCGAGACGCTGGACTCGTCGAGGGAACGCACATGGGAGGGCGCAGGTCGATTTCCGGCCGCCGAGCAACTCGCTCGACTCCTCCTCGATGTCGGCGAGCCGGAAGAAGCCGACCCGCTCCTCTGGCCGGAACTCCACCAGGACATCGATGTCGCTCGAGTCCGAGAACCGGCCCGTGAGTACGGAGCCAAACAGAGCAAGCCGCTGAATGCCATTGCGCCGGCAGAATTCGCCGACATGGGCTTCAGGAATCTCGATCTGTGCCACCGTCATGCTTCTCCAATTGTTGCTCAGCCCGCCGGCGTCCCGATGCGCAAAGACTGGCCCCGAACCCGCACTTTCGGCCTTGTCCCGGGGGTGAATCGGGAGTAATCCATGTCGCCGACGTCGGTGGAAACTCTCGGGCATTGAGCGCTCGAATCTCCGCGGCCAATCTCGTCGACCGTCAGGCGCCACGTAGCAGTCGAAGATGGCTTTGGAGGCGTCAAGTGACGCCGCTACTTCTCCGCCAACAGCAGATCGCGCGATTGGAGTAGTTGATGCCGCTGCGCCTCGGACATGATCGGATACTTGAGCCCCAGTTTCTTCAGCGCTTCGTGCAGCACGATCGCCACCGAGAGCCGGGTCGTCGGCTTGTGGTCGGCCGGGATCACATGCCACGGCGCCCATTTCGTGCTGGTGTGCCGCAGGCAATCCTCGTAGGCAATTGTGTACGCATCCCAATATTGCCGTTCGCGGACGTCGTTGGCCGAGAACTTCCAGTTCTTGTCGCCGCGTTCAATCCGTTCCAGGAAGCGCCGCTTTTGTTCCTCCTTCGACACGTGGAGGAAGAACTTCAGCACGACGATGCCGTTGTTGGTGAGGTACCGCTCGAAGTTGTTAATCTCCTCGAACCGCCGCCGCCAGATGTACTTGCCGACGCTCTCGCGCGGCAGGTTCTGCCTTTCGAGAAACTCCGGATGCACGCGCACGATCAGGACCTCTTCGTAGTAGGACCGGTTGAAGATACCGATCCGGCCACGCTCGGGCAAACGCACGGCGCAGCGCCACAAGTAGTCGTGTTCCAGTTCTTCATCCGACGGCGCTTTGAAGCTATACACCTGGCACCCTTGCGGATTCAGGCCGGTCATCACGTGTTTGATGGTGCCGTCCTTGCCGGCCGCGTCCATCGCCTGGATCAATACAAGCACGGCATAACGGTTCTGCGCGTAGAGTTTGTCCTGCAACTCGGCCAGCAACTGCGTCCGGACATCGAGGCGCTCCTGCGCTTTCTGTTTGTCCATTTCCGGGATCCGGTAGCCCGGATCGAAATGCTTATCGAGCGAGACCTTCTTGCCGGGCGGCACGATTACGCGGTCCATCAGTTTACGCACTTCTTTTTTCTTGAGCAGAGCAGCCTCCATGAAAGGCAACTCTATCGCGACCGGGTGTTATGAAACAATACGACTCTGGAATATGCTTCGAATTCTGTTGTGTCTACTGGCAGCGAGCGCCCTCGCGGCCGATGAGTATCCGCTTGGCCCCGATTCCGAGCGCCGAGCCGGCGTTCCGCAGGGCAAGGTCACACAGCATCGCTGGACCAGCCGGATCTTTCCCGGCACGGAACGGAACTACTGGGTCTACGTGCCAGCGCAATACCACGCCGCGCGGCCAGCCGCGGTGATGGTGTTTCAGGACGGTGCGGGATTCGTCCGCGAAGAGGGGCGCTGGCGCGCTCCTATCGTTTTCGACAATTTGATCCACCAGCGGCAGATGCCGGTAACGATCGGCATTTTCATCGATCCCGGCGCTGTTCCCGCGCCGCACGAAAACGCCGAGGCGCGGTATAACCGCAGCTTCGAATACGACGCCGTGGGCGACCGCTACGCGCGCTTTCTCATCGAGGAGATCCTGCCCGAGGTGGGCAAGAGCTACAACCTCACCAACGATCCGAATCTACGCGCAATTGCCGGATCGAGTTCGGGCGGCATCTGCGCGTTCACGGCCGCCTGGAATCGTCCGGACGCCTTCCGACGTGTGTTGAGCTTCATCGGCAGCTACGTGAACCTGCGCGGCGGGCAGATCTATCCCAGTCTCATCCGCAAGACCGAGCCGAAGCCGCTGCGCGTTTTCCTTCAGGATGGCAACCGCGATCTCAATATCTACTCCGGAAGCTGGTGGATCGCCAATCAGGACATGGCCGCGGCACTAGAGTACGCAGGCTATGACTCGAAGTTCGCGACGGGCACCGAGGCGCACAATAACATCCACGGTTCGTCGATTCTGCCGGATTCGCTGCGGTGGCTGTGGCGCGACTGGAGCGAACCGATCCCGGTTCCGATCCGGCAGGAAACGAGCGGACGGTTCGGCCCGCCGTATGCGAGCGATTGGGAACTGGTGAGCGAAGGCCACCGGTTCACCGAAGGCCCGGCCGCCGACAAGGCGGGCAACGTCTTTTTCACCGACGTGCCGAACAGCAAGGTTTGGAAGATCGATGCGGCGGGCAAGGTGACGCTGTTCAAGGAGGATTCGGGCAACGCGAACGGGTTGATGATCGGCCCGGACGGAAAGCTGTACGCGTGCCAGAACGGGAGGCAGCGGATTGTGGCGTGGGATACGGCGAGCGGTGCGGAAACGCTGATCGACGAGGGCGCTCAATCGAACGACCTGGTGGTGAACGCGAAGGGCGAGATCTATTTCACCGATCCCCGCAACAACCAGGTGTGGTTCATCGACGCACAGCGGAACAAGCGCGTCGTTCACACGGGGCTGACCTTTCCGAACGGGGTTATGCTCTCGCCCGATCAGACGCTGCTGACGGTGGCCGATTCGCGGACGAAGTGGGTCTGGTCGTTTCAGATTCAGCCGGATGGGTCGCTCGCGCACGGTCAGGCGTTCTACCGCATGGAGACCCACGACGACAACGACGCGAGCGGCGCCGACGGCATGGCGATGGACACCGAGGGCCGCTTGTACGTCGCGACGCGAATCGGGCTGCAAATCTGCGATCAGCCCGGCCGGGTGAACGTCATTCTGAACAAGCCGCATGCCGGGCCGTTGTCGAATGTCGTGTTTGGCGGGACCGATTTGCAGACGCTGTACGTCACCGCCGGAGACAAGGTGTTCAGGCGGCGGATGCTCACCCAGGGCGCTCCGCCATGGCAGCCAGTGAAACCGCCCCGGCCGCGTTTGTAGGAGGCCGCAATTGGAACCGCTGTACGTCAAGGTCCACGAACGCGACAATGTCGCGATCATCGTCAACCCCGAGGGACTACCGGCCGGTGCCGGGTTCGCTTCCGGTTTGCGGTTGACGGAGGCGGTTCCGCAGTCGCACAAAGTGGCGCTGAGCGATTTGGCGGAAGGCGAACCGGTGCGGCGCTACGGCGAAGTCATCGGACTCGCGAACCGGCCGGTCCGCGCCGGATCGTGGGTGCGCGAGGAGATGCTCGATCTGCCAGAGGCGCCGCCGCTCGACCGCTTGCCCATCGCGACGGCCGTGCCCCCGCCGCTGCCGCCGCTCGACGGCTATACGTTCGAAGGCTACCGCAATCCCGACGGTTCGGCGGCGACGAAGAACATCCTCGGCATCACGACGACGGTGCAGTGCGTTGCGCCGACGGTCGACTACGCGGTGCGGAGAATCAAGGCGGAGATCTTGCCGCGCTTCCCGAACGTGGACGACGTGGTGGCCATCACGCACACATACGGCTGCGGCGTGGCGATTGACGCGCCCGGCGCGGCGGTGCCGATCCGGACGCTCGGCCATTTGAGCCGCCACGCCAATTTCGGCGGGGCGCCGCTGATCGTCAGTCTTGGCTGCGAGAAGATGCAGCCGTCGCGGCTGTTTCCCGGCGAGGATTTCGCGCGGCTGGCCTCGCAGCAGCTTCCGGTGCTCGAAAGCGAACCTTACGTACTGAGGTTGCAGGATCAGGATCTCCGCGGCTTCGGCGAAATTATCGGGGCCATCCTGCGTTACGCGGACAGGCGGATCGAAGAGTTGAACCGGCGGCAGCGAACGACGTGTCCCGCGTCGGACCTTGTTGTCGGTTTGCAGTGCGGCGGCAGCGACGCCTTTTCGGGCGTCACCTGTAACCCCGCCGTGGGATACGCGGCCGATTTGCTCGTGAGGACGGGCGCGACGGTGATGTTTTCCGAAGTCACCGAGGTGCGCGATGCGGTGCATCTGTTGACGCCGCGCGCTGTGAACACGGAGGTCGGCTGGGCGCTCATCCGCGAGATGCGGTGGTACGACGAATACCTGGCCCGCGGCGGCGCCGACCGCAGCGCGAACCCGACGCCGGGAAACAAGCGCGGCGGACTGGCGAACGTGGTGGAGAAGGCGCTCGGTTCAGTGGCGAAGGCCGGCAGCAGCGCGCTGATGGCGGTGGCGACCCACGGCGAGAAGGTTACCGCCAAGGGACTGGTTTTCGCCGCGACCCCGGCCAGCGACTTCATTTGCGGTACCCAACAGCTCGCCTCGATGAACCTGCACGTTTTCACGACGGGCGAGGGCTCGCCGTACGGGCTGGCGCTCGCGCCAGTGGTGAAGGTGTCGTCGCGCACGGCGCTGGCCGAGCGCTGGTATGATCTGATCGACATCGACGCGGGCCGCATCGCGACCGGCCAGGCGACTATCGCCGACGTAGGCTGGGAACTGTTCCGCTTTTTGATCGACGTCGCCAGCGGGCACAAGCAAACCTGGGCCGATCATTGGGGCTTGCACAACGCGCTGGCGCCGTTCAACCCCGGCCCGGTCACGTGATACCGCCTTAGCGGGCCGTACCCTTCGCCTTTTGCGCCGAGTGCCGCCGCAGCCATGCCGCCTGGGCGGCGGCGTCCGCATCGCGGCCTTGCTGCCGGTAGAGACGCACGAGTAGATGACGCGGATTGGGCATGTCCGGAGCGAGCTTCATGGCGCGTTCGGCCTCGGCGATAGCCTCCGCCGGCTTGCCCGTTTCGGCCAGCAGGCGCGCACGCCAATACCGCAGTTTGACGGAATCCGGAGCAGACTTCAGCCCTCGCTCGATCGCGCCCAACGCCTCGGCGGGCCGCTGCGTGTTGTACAGAAGCTGGGCGTAGCCGAGTTGAAATTCCGGATCGGCCGAAACGCGCTGGTCGGCCGAGAGCGATGCAAACGCTTTCTCGGCTTCTTCCAGCCGTCCCAGCACGGCCAGGCATCCGGCGCGATAGATCCGCGCACGGAGGTTGTTCGGTTGGAGGGCCAGGGTCTTGTCAAACGCCTCCAGCGCGGGGATGGCGTAGTTGCGGTCGAAGAATAACAGGCCCAGGTAATACCACGCTTCCACGTCTTTCGGGTCCTCTTTCACAAGCTGGCGCAGGACGGCCTCGCCCTGGACGAACTTTTCCTGATCCTGGTAGGCGTGTCCGAGCGCTCGGCGGGCCATCGGGTCGGCCGGCCCGAGTTTGACGGCTTTTTCCAGGAAGGGGATAGCTTCGGCGGAGCGCCCCAGGGTGATGAGTGAAGTACCCAAGCCAACCAGCGCCGGTGGAAACTCGGGCTGGCTCTTGAGCACCGCGCGGAAGTTCGTCGCGGCCGAGGTGTAGTCGCCGAGTTGGTACTCGGTGGCGGCCAAGCGCAACAGAAGGGCCGGATCGCCCGGCGCCTGTTTGAGCAGAAGCCGGTACTGGCCGGCGGCTTCCTGGAATCGCCCGGCGTTGTAGAGCGAGTCCGCCTGGGGCAGGGAAGCAACCTGGAGAAACGCAGCGAGGAGGACCGCAACCACTCAGGGCGAGTGTATCAGAGCGACCCGGTTTGAGGCGCATGCAATTGCTGTAATGCGCTCGATGGTCAAACTCAAAGCATCATGAGCATCCGCACTACCGTCGCGCTCGATAAGACGTGTTGGAGCGGGTGAAGCGCGAAAGCCGATCCAGAGGTGCGTCGCTCCGGCAAACCCTCAACGATCTTTTCCGTGAGGCGTTGCCCAACCGCGAGACGCAGCATCGATGACGATCATCGACGCCAATGTTTTGCTCTATGCCTATAACGCCGATGCGCCACAACGGGGCGCGGCCGCGCGGCCCGGAGCTGTAATCCCGCAGCCTGGGCCCCGTCATGCCGGGATTCTGAAATTGCTGTGGCCAAACATCGTGCTATCGGTCCGCTGGTAACCGATGCCGTCCTGGCCGCACTGGCGATTGAATACGGAGCGCTCTTGGGATCGACGGTGGAGGTGCCGATCGCGAACGAGAAGGCGTCGCTGCGGCGGCGAGGGATGCTTTCCGGAGCCTCCTCGAATCCCGCGGGGTACCCACCGGCTAGGAACCGAAATCCACACGGACATGTTGTTCAGGACCGTCAAGCCCGTCCGGCGTTTGTCGGCGGCATCTCCTGGCATCTGGCACGTTCCGCCTCTCTGAAGAGGAGCATG
>CAYPUQ010000087.1:13444-17106 GCA_964413655.1 uncultured Solibacteraceae bacterium
TGAGGAATACCACGAAAAAGAAGGACGAAACATACGTTACATTAATGTTGCCCAACATTAATAACCGTCTACTTTTATTGTCTGCTTGTTGATCAATTTGATAAACATAACATGATCTCGCTTCTGCGGCCTTTGGCTCACAGACCCAGTTCTTCTGGGTTAGCGATGGCTGCAAACGGCCCGCCTGGGTGCGGGTGAGCCACGTTCAAAGGGGTTAACTCAATGTTTAAACGACTGGCCATGTTGCTGCCGGCGTTGCTGGCAGTAACAGCAATCCTGTGGGGGCAGTCCTTCACCGCTTCGGTTCGCGGTGTCGTGACGGACTCCTCCGATGCAGCCATTCCAGGCGCACGCGTTGTCGTGAAAGACGCGCAGCGCAATACCGAATTCACCACGGCAACCGACTCGATGGGACGCTTCGTCGTGGCGGCATTGCCGCCGAGCAGCTATCTGCTCATCGTCGAAGCCGCCGGCTTCAAGCGGTCCCAGGTCGGGCCGTTCACTCTCCAGGTCCAACAGCCCGCGACCGTTGACGTCCGGCTCGAGCTCGGCGAAGTCGCTACAACGGTGGAGGTTGGTGCCACCGCGCCGCTGTTGAACACGACCATCGCCAACCTTGGCCAGGTGGTCGACAACAAATACATCCTCCAGATGCCGCTGCTCGGCCGCTCGCCGATGGCGCTCACATACCTCGCGCCGGGCATTGTCGGTTCCGGCGGCCGTAAGGGTGAGAGCAACACCAATTTCGTCGCCAACGGCTCACGCAACTCCACGTCCGACGTCATGCTCGACGGCGTCAGCGTCACGAACGTGGAGCAGAACTCCGGTATCACGCAGCTCAAGTACACGCCGTCGGTCGATGCCGTGCAGGAGTTCAAGGTCCAGACCAACTTCTTCAGCGCCGAATTCGGCAATACCGGCGGCGCGGTGATCAACATGGTCACCAAGAGCGGCACCAACGAATATCACGGCGCGGCCTACGAGTTCTATCGCAACGCCAGCCTGAACGCGAACAGCTTCTTCTCCAACCGCGCCGGCCGCGAACTACCGGCCTTTCGCCGCCACGTTTTCGGCGGGGTGATCGGTGGGCCCATCAAGAAGGACAGGCTCTTTTTCTTCTCCACGTATGAGCGCACCGACCAGCAGAACTCCTCCGAGGGACTGCTGTCGGTACCGACCGTGGAGGAGCGCACCGGGGACTTCTCGAATTACCGGAACGCGCAAGGCCAGTTGATCACGATCTACAACCCGTTTGCCACGGTAACCGACGCGGCGGGTACTATCACGCGCCAGCCGTTCGCGGGCAATATCGTGCCGGCGTCCATGCAGCACCCCATCTCGCGCCGGGTGGTGGATTTCTACCCCACGCCGAATACGCAAGGCGCGGCGTTCACCAATCAGAACAACTGGTTCGGTCAGGGCGTCAATGTCAGCAAGGGCAACCAGACCGACCAAAAACTGGACTGGAATATGAACGAAAAGAACCGCCTCAACGGCCGCTATAGCGCCCAGTGGAGCAAAGGTTCTCCGGCCAACCTGTTCGGCAACGCTGCCAACCCGTTCAATACCGGACCGGGTGTGACGCGGACACACAACGTCGTCACCGACTTCACGCGGATGCAAAATCCGACGACCATTTACACGTTCCGATTCGGCTACCTCCGCCAGTACGGCGACCGGATTCCGTTCGAAGACTTCAGTCCGACGCAGTTGGGTCTCACGCCCGAGATCGAACAGAACGCGGACTTCCTCGTATTTCCGCGATTCGAGGCGGAAGGATACGCCAACCTGGGCAGCGAAGGCTGGCTGGTGATCGGGCGTCAGGAGAGTGTCACCCAGTTCCAAGGCAGCATGACGAAGATCGTTGGCGGCCACAACCTCAAGGCCGGCGGCGAGTTTCGCCACTTCCAGCTCGACTACCTCCAGCCCGGGCATCCGTCCGGCAACTTCGGGTTCAACCGGCAGATCACGCGGCAGGATCGCTTCGCGGGCAGCGGCGTCCAGGGGAACGGCTTGGCTTCGCTGCTGGTGGGCTGGGGTTCGGGCAGCAACTTCCATCACGATCCCTGGTCCAACTCCTACTCGCGATACTGGGGCTTCTACGTCCAGGACGACTGGAAGGTGACCCGCAAGCTGACGGTGAACCTTGGTCTGCGCTACGACTTCGACATCCCGCGTTGGGAGAAGTTTAACCGGTATAGCTACTGGAACCTCAGCGATGCGCACCCGATCGATTCCCAGGTGCCAGGGCTGAACCTCCGCGGCTTCTATGAATTCGCCGACGACAACACGCGCAGTCCCTTCAACGGCGACTACAACAACTTCCAACCGCGTATCGGCATCGCCTACGCGTTGAACGACAAGACCGCGATCCGCACCGGCTACGGCCTGTTCTACACACTGTCGCGTGCCACCATTGTCGGCCATTTGGGTTCGGGGTTCATGTCGAACTCGACGGTGGAATGGTCGCGCGACGCCAACGCGACACAGTTTGCCACGCTCGACAATCCGTATCCGAATGGACTTAACCTGCCTACCGGGAATACTCTCGGCCCCAACACGTTCCTGGGTCTCGGTGCCGGCACGATCGCGCGTGAGAACCGGAATCCGGAGTACCACTCGTGGAACTTCTCCATCCAGCGCGAACTCGGCTGGCAGAGCGTCTTGGAGACGAACTACACCGGCAGCCGGGGTACGCACCTGCTGATGCCCGACACCAGCCTCACGCGGCTCGACCCGCAGTACTGGGGCACGGGCCGGACGGCGCTTAACACCCTGGTGGCGAATCCGTTCCAAGGGGTGATCACCGACCCGCGCTCGCAGCTCAGCGCCCCAACGGTCCAATCGCACCGCCTGCTGCGGCCGATGCCGCACTTCCTCGGCGCGGGCCGGTCCGAGCCGTTCCGTGGAAACTCCAGCTACCACGCGCTGCAATTCCGTTACGAGAAGCGCTTCTCGAAGGGCTTCACGACCGTGGCTCACTACACCGTGTCGAAGATGATCGACGACATCTCGCACGGCGCCGGCAACGTCACGTGGCTTGGCGGCGACAGCGCCATCCAGGACTTCGCGAACCTTCGCAACGAGCGCTCACTGTCGACTCACGATATCCCGCAGCGGCTGGTGGTCAGTTTCAGCTACCAGTTGCCCATCGGGACGGGGAAAGCCATCGGCACCGATATGGGCCGGCTGGCGAATGCCATCGCCGGCGGCTGGGAGATCAGCGGTTTGATGACCTTCCAGAGCGGCGTTCCGTTGAACGTGACGCAGGATGCCGGCGTGATCTGGGATGCCACGCAGCGGCCCAATCTGATCGGCGATCCGTCGATGTCGGGTCCGGTTGTGGACCGCTTGAACGGCTACTTCAATGTGAGTGCATTCCAGCGGCCTGCCAACGACGTGGTCGGGACAACCCCGCGCACGTTGTCCACCTACCGCGCTCCCGGTTTGCGCAATGCCGACTTGGCGATGCTGAAGAGCTTCCAGATCAGCGAATCCAAGCGCGGCGAGTTCCGCTTCGAAACGTTCAATACCTCGAACACACCGGCGTTCGGCTTGCCCAACCGCAGTTCGGGCAGCCAGGCTTTCGGCGTCATCAACGGCTACATGTCCGGTGCCGGCGCGCGCGAAGTGCAACTTGGCTTCAAGTTCTACTTCTAGCC
>CAYPUQ010000088.1:0-17065 GCA_964413655.1 uncultured Solibacteraceae bacterium
GGCGCCGCCGCCGCCCACCACATCGCCGTCGAACACGCCCCCGCCCACGTCGCCGATCTGTACGTAGCCGCCCTCACCGCCGCCCGGAACCAGTGACGTATACTGGTGCGTTTGGACCGCATTGCGGTTCGCGGAGGTGGCGATGGCTGCTGTGGAATCCGCGCGCCCCGTCTTGCGCTCGCCGGGATTGGCCGGCCGGCCCGAAACGGACGCTGAGCTTGCCCGCAAATTCCACTACTACATGTCGCTCCAGCGGGTAATCGAAGACCGCATCGAGCGCAAGCTGTACCGTCAGGGTAAGATCGTTGGCGGTGTCTACGTCGGTCGTGGACAGGAAGCGATTTGTGTCGGCGCCGGTATGGTCGCTGAACCCGATGACGTCTTGTTTCCGTGCCACCGCGACTTGGGCATTTACTTGATCCGCGGCTTCACGCCCGAGGAGATATTTGCCCAGTACATGGGCCGCGTCGGCGGGCCGACCAACGGCCGCGACGCCAACATGCACATGGGTGACCTCAAGCGGCGCACCGTCGCGATCATCAGTGCCATGGCCGCGTCGGTTCCGGTGGCCGCGGGCGCGGCAATGGCTCTGAAGTACCAGGGCTCGCGCAATATCGTCTTCAATTTCTTTGGCGATGGCGCCACCAGCCGCGGCGACTGGCACGAAGGTGTGAACCTGGCCGCCGTGCAGAACGCTCCGGTCGTGTTCCTCTGCAATAACAACCAATATGCCTACTCCACGCCGTTCGAGAAGCAGATGGCGTGCGAGCATGTCGCCGATCGCGCGCCCGGCTACGGCATCCCCGCGGAGATCGTCGACGGCAACGACGTGTTCGCCGTCTACCACGCGGCCCGCCGCGCGGCCGTGCGCGCCCGCGACGGCGAAGGCCCCTCGCTCATCGAGTGCAAGACGTTTCGTATGACCGGTCATTCGGCGCACGACGGGGCCGACTATGTCCCGAAGCACCTCTGGGAAGAATGGGCCGCGAAAGACCCGATCCGCCGCCTCGAGCGGGAACTGATCGCGCAAGGCTGGGCCTCCGTCGAGGATATCGAGGCCGTGCGCGACGAGATCAAGGAGCGCGTGGACAAGGCCGTCGCCTGGGCCGACGCCCAGCCTTTTCCGGATCCGGCCACGCTGCTCGACAACGTCTACGAGGAAGGGCCCGGCGCCTGATGCAGATCACTTATCTCGAAGCGATTCGTCAGGGCATCTGGGAAGAGATGGAGCGCGATCCGAACGTCTTCTGCATTGGCGAGGATATTGGGGTCTACGGCGGCGCGTTCAAAATTACCGCCGGCATGCTGGATCGCTTCGGCGAAAAGCGCGTGGTCGATACGCCGATTTCCGAGTCCGCGATTGTCGGCGCGGCCATCGGCGCCAGTTTTATGGGCCTACGGCCGGTGGCCGAGATGCAGTTCTCCGACTTCATCACCTGCGGCTTCGATCAGATCGTCAACTTCGCCGCCAAAACCCGTTACCGCTGGAACGCCCCCGCGCCGCTGGTAGTGCGGGCGCCGAGCGGCGGCGGCATCCACGGCGGGCCCTATCACTCCCAGAACCCGGAAGCATGGTTCATCCACACGCCCGGGCTAAAGGTCATCGAGCCGGCCACGGCGTATGACGCCAAGGGGCTGATTAAGTCCGCCATCCGCGACAACGATCCGGTGATCTTCTTCGAGCACAAAGCCCTCTACCGGCGCATCAAGGAAGAGGTTCCCGAAGACGACTACACGGTTCCGATCGGCAAAGCGAAGGTGTTCCGGGAAGGGAAGCACCTGAGCATCATTACCTACGGCGCGATGCTTTACGTGGCTCGCGACGCCGCCGATGTGCTCGACAAGGAAGGCGTCTCGGTGGAAATCATCGACCTGCGGACGCTACTGCCGATCGACGAGGAAACTATCCTCGCCAGCGTCCGCAAAACCTCGAAGGCCATTGTGCTGCACGAGGACACGCTTACCGGCGGCGTCGGTGGCGAAATCAGCGCCCGCATCATGGAGAAGGCCTTCGAGGATCTGGACGGCCCGGTGCTTCGCGTCACCGCGCCCGATACGCCAGTGCCGTACAGCCCGCCGCTCGAGAAAGCGTTCCTTCCGAACGTGGAGAAGTTGCTCGCAAAGGCCCGCTGGCTCGCGGCGTACTAACGAATCAGGCGGCGATCCACAAACTCTCGGCGAACGGCCACTCCTCGTCTGTCCACGTTCGAGCGCATCGGAATCCCGCCGAGATCGCCATATGTTCGATCTGGTCCGGCGTGTACTTGTGGGACGACTCGGTCCAAATCGTCTCGCTGTCCTGAAAGCCGGCCGTGAGATCCAAAGCGCCGATCCGGACCTCTTGCGCGCCCAGTGACAGCAAGTGCATCTCGACGCGCTGTTCGGCCGCGTCGTAGCGCGCTTCGTGGGCGAACCGGCGCAGGTCGAACTCGCCATCGAGCTCGCGGTTGATCCGGCCGAGGATGTTCCGGTTGAACGCCGCCGTGACGCCGGTGGGATCGTCGTAGGCGGCGAGGAGTTGTGGGCGCGGCTTCACAAGATCGAAGCCGATCAGAAAAGCATCGCCGTCGCGAAGTCTGTCGCGCACCTGACAGAGGAAGTCGGCGGCGCAGCGGGCATCGAAGTTGCCGATCGTGCTGCCGAGAAACAGCGCCAGCAGCGGACCTCCGCTATCCCGGCTAATGGCGACCCGGTCGAGCCCGTCGAAGAAGCCGGCTTCGATTGGTTCCACGGTGGCCAGGTCTCCAAGGGTCTTCTCGCAAGCGGCAAGCGCCGCGCCCGACAAGTCAATCGGCTGATAGACAATCGCGTGCCGTGCAGCGACCGACTCCAGAATGACGCGAGTCTTGAATCCGCTGCCGCTGCCCAGTTCCACGACACGCCGGTAGCCGTCCTCCAGTTCCAAGGCGCAGCGTTCGAGTACCCGCTGGTCGGCGCGCGTCAGTCCGTATTCCGGCAGACGGGTGATCGCGTCAAACAGGGCGCTACCGAGTTCGTCGTAGAGGTATTTCGAAGGAAGTTCTTTCTGGGTGCGGGTAAGGCCGCGCCAGACGTCCGCCGCGAATTCGGACTCCATGCTCAATCCTCCACCACCCGGAATGCCGAATAAACATACGGATAGTCGGGCCGGAACCAGTTGCGAAAACTCCGGCGCAGGAAAATCGCGTCCGTGCGCGGCGACGCTCCCTTCAGCACGTAGTGCCGGCCGTCGAAGAAGTTGGCGGAGTAGCCCGGATAGAACGGAAACGGCTCAAAGCCGGGGAAGGGGGCGAATTCGTCACGGCACCACTCCCACCCGTTGCCGCACATCTGCGACACGCCCCAGGCGTTTAACGGTTCGGCCGTATGGACTGGCTCCGGGTCCCAGTGCCGGAAATGAAAGTTGCCGCTCGTCTCATGTGGATCGCTGTCGCCCCACGGGTAGGCGGATTCCGTTTCGGTGGCTCCGGAACATCCATAGGCAGCGCGGTGATACTGCGCTTCCGACGGCAGTTTCAGCCCCTTCCAACCGGCATAGGCCGCGGCCTGTTGGTAGGTCGCATAGATCGGCCAGTCGAGAGGCAGTGGAATCTCTTCGAACATGCCACGGTAGAGCCAGGCGCCGTTTCGCGCGATCCAGAAAGGCGGCGCCGGACCGCCGTCCTGGACGAAGCGGAGGTATTCTCCATTGGTGACTTTGAACTGCGCGATTCGGAAATCGTCCACTTCGACGCGATGCTCTTGGTATTCGTTATCCCAGCCGAAGCCGCCATCGCGAGGCCGGCCAAGCGTCGCCGCGCCGGCTGAAACCTCCATCATCGGGTTTCGGGGTGTCTCACCAGCCGTTTCGTACTGGAGGTCCGGCGGCCGGCGCTTCCGCGACGGCGGCAAATTATGCAGCAGGTAAGCCAGGGTCTCGGCGTGCATGAGCCGGTGCTCGAGGGCGACGTTGATCAGGACTTCGGGCGCCTCAGGAAGCAAGGAATCGACTCTTTGGCGGACGCTGTCGTTATACGCCTGAATCTCCGCCACTGAGGGCCAATCGCCGCGCTGGTCCTTCGGTAGCTGTCCGGGCTCCGGATCGATGCCAAATTCGAACAGTTCATCGAACACCGGATGAGCCCGATCGGCATTGAGGCCATTCCGGCACATCTGATTCCAGTCGAAGGCCTCCAAGTGGCCGAGGTAGAAGATGAGGCGATGGCGTTCCGGGATCGGCCGTTCAAAGAGCGCCTCGCCATCGAGTAATCCGAATAATTCGTCGGTTCTGCTGCGAGCCTGCTTGAGCCGCTCCCGGAAGTCTGCCAGTTGTTCCGGTGGAATTCGGCGCATACGTAGAATTCTACGCTCCTACCGGTCCGCGCTGCCAGCAGCGGCTTAACGTGATGCTTGCTAGATAGAGTCCGATAACGAATATTATGTAAACTATTGTTCCTACCAAAACCGTACCAGCGACCGGAGACTCGCATAATCGTCGGTCCACAGGATGCCCTCCCTGTCGACCGCTAACGCGTCAGCGCCAGGGCTGAACCCGCGCAACAAGTCCACATTGCGCGTCAGCACAACCCAGTCCGAGGCATCGACCCCCGCGGATGCGTCGCGCGCGTTCGAAACAGTCAGGCTATTCATCCCCAAACTGTGCGCGAGGCCCGTCGTCACTGGTCCTAAGTTTATTATCCGGCTAGAGATGTGAATCCAGATTGAACCTTCTGGTTGAATATGACTGGCATACGTCTTTGCAGCTTCTACGGTTAACAGGTGAATTGGAACGGCACCGCTGGAGAACACATCTACCGCCAGGAGGTCGAACTGCTGCCACTGGCCCCGCCGTGCTTCGTCCTCCAAAAGCATTCGCGCGTCGCCGAACTTCACGGTCACCTTCGCCTGTGCCGATTTCATGAAATCGAACCATCGACGGGCCATCGCGTCCACGTCCGGGTTGATCTCATAGAACACGAATTCATCGCCGGGCCGCCCATAAGCCGCCAACGTTCCGATCCCCTGCCCGAGCACGCCAACCCGTACCGGCCGGTCCGGATTCCGCTCCATCAGTTCCTGCAACGCGATGCCAACCCCGCTCCGTCGGCTGTAATAGGACGTCGGCTCGCCCCGATGATTTTTGCCCAGCAACTGAAGGCCGTGACGGGTTATTCCGTGCCGCAAAACACGCATCCGCTGCCCGTTTTGCACCTCGTCGGCCACACGCAGGACACCGTAGAAATTTCGGCGTGCCTCCAACACTTCCACCGCTCCATTGCCCGACAACAACACGGCGGCCGCGCCCGCCGCCAGGACCAAGCCGATCACCGCGGAACGCGCCAACGGATTCGCGCGGAACTCCCCGCTCCACAAACGCGGCGCGGCGGCCAACGCACAACTTACGATCAGCAGAAGCGGAAACTCTGTGTACTCGTCGAACAGACGGGGCGCGAGCACTGCGACGAACAGCCCGCCGGCAGCGCCGCCTGCCGTGAGCAGCAGGTAATACAAGGTGAGGTGACGGCGATCCGGCCGGGCTTCGGCCAATTCGCCATGGCAACTCATACAGCCGGCGAACAGCACAAGAGCCAGCGCCAACGCCTCCACGGTCACGGTGACCGACGCTTGAGCCGCGTACGCCAGCACAGCGAAGAGAGCGGCGGCGGCCAGCAGCGCATTCCAGCGCGTGCGGTCGAATCGAAATCCGCGCCGGAAGCAAAGGATATACGTTGCCAGGTAGATGGTCAACGGTAGTATCCATAGAAACGGGATCGGCGCCACCTCGGTACACATCTGATTGGTCACAGCCATCAACAGTGCCGAACCGCACGCCGCGAGCAGGGCCCACCATAGTAGAACGCGCGCCGCCGGGCGCTCTGACGCGGCACCTCCGAGACCGTCGTCGATCTTGCCCGCCATCCGGACGCACACCATCCCACTGAGTCCGGCGAGCACAACGAACGCCACGGCGAACAGCACGCGCTGCTGACTCACCGCGACGAACGGTTCAACGAGGAAGGGATAAGCAGCCAGCGCGGCGAGCGAGCCCGCGTTCGACACTGCGTACAGATGGTAGGCCGACTTTCCCGGTTCGCGGCGTGCTTGCCAGTGCTGTAAGAGGGGGCTGTGCATCGCCAGGATGAGATAAGCCGGCCCGTACAGAAGAAACAAAGTTCCAATGATCTCGAACGTGGGATCGCGCGACCAGTCTGGTTCCGGCGTCCGCATCGCCGCGAGCAGCCAAACCAGTGCAAGTCCCAGCAGCACGGCGTGCACACGGATTTGCGCCTTGCGCTCCATCCGCCCCAGCCCGTGGGCCATCGCGTAACCCACCAGCAGGCCGGCCTGGAAAAACAAGAGGCAAGCGTTCCAAACGGCCGCGCCACCGCCGAACAGCGGCAGCAGGATCTTCCCGGCCAACGGCTGCACCAGGAACAGGAGAAACGCGGCAAGAAACAGAGTGGCGCGCAGCACCATCATTGGAGGTGCCCCCTCGCTCAATCCGGGTCAATTACCAGCAGCAGGTCCTTCGGCTCGACGCTGGCGCCGGGGTTGACCAGTTTCTGCGCCACCCGTCCGCTCACGGGCGACGCCACCGTGGTCTGCATCTTCATGGCCTCCATCACCAGCAGCCGGTCACCCTTCTGCACGTGCTGGTTCAACTCGACGGCGATGGAGGTCACCGCGCCGGGAATCGGCGCGCCGACGTGGCCGATGTTGTTCGGGTCTGCCTTCGGATGGGTGCGCTCTTTCGCTTCCAGTTTCTGGTCGCGGACCGTCACCTCGCGGGGTTGGCCGTTCAACTCGAAGAACACCGTCCGCGTGCCGTCCGGATGAGGCTCGCCGACGGTCAAGAATTTGATGATGAGCGTCTTGCCCGGCTCCAGGTCGACAGTAATCTCCTCGCCGCGCCGCAGCCCGAAAAAGAACGCCGCTGTCGGCAGGACATCTACCCCGCCCCACGCCTGGTGATTCTTGGCGTACTTCAGGAACACATCCGGATACATCACGTAACTGAGAACGTCGGTCCACGCAGGCTTCCGCCCAATCTTCTTCTCGATCAGCGCCTGCGTCTCATCGAAGTCAACCGGCGGCAGATGTGCGCCCGGCCGGCCCCGCCGGGCCTTGCGGTCTTGGAGGACCACGCGCTGGATCTTCTTCGGCCAGCCGCCCGCCGGCTCGCCCAGCGAGCCCTCGAACATCTCGACCACCGAGTTCGGAATCGTGAGCGAGTGGTCCTGCGGCAGATTCTCTAACTCGTGTACCGTCATGCCGTGGCCGACCAGGAACAGCGCCAGGTCGCCCACCACTTTCGAGGATGGCGTCACCTTCACGATGTCCCCGAACGCCATGTTGACATCGGCATACGTCCGCGCGATCTCCGGCCAGCGCGGGCCGAGGCCCATCGCTTCGGCCTGGGCCTTCAGGTTCGTGTATTGTCCGCCCGGCATCTCGTGGATGTAGACCTCCGCCGTGCCCGACTTCGGCGCTTCGTCGAACGGCGCGTACCAAGTGCGGACCGCTTCCCAGTAGTCCGCGCAGTGCTGGAGGGCCTCCTGGTCCAGCCCGGTCTCCCGCGGCGTGTGCGCCAGCGCGGCGACAATCGAATTCAGATTCGGCTGCGACGTAGTACCACTCATCGAGGAGATAGCCCCATCGGCGGCATCCACTCCGGCGTCGGCGGCGCGCAAGATCGAGGCCGCGTTCACGCCGGACGTGTCGTGCGTATGGAAGTGAATCGGCAGATCGGTGACGTCGCGCAGCGCCTTGATCAGCTTCGTCGCGGCATACGGCTTCAACAGGCCGGCCATATCCTTGATCCCGATGACATGCGCGCCCATCTTCTCCAGTTCCGTGGCCATCGCGACGTAGTAGCTGAGCGGGTACTTGTCGCGGACCGGATCGAGGATGTCACCCGTGTAGCAGATAGCGGCTTCGCAAATCGACTTCGTCTTCCGGGTCGCTTCCATCGCCACCTTCATATTCGGCAGCCAATTGAGCGAATCGAAGATGCGGAAGATGTCGATGCCCTGCTTCGACGCCTCGTAGATGAACTCGCGCACCGCGTTGTCGGGGTAGGCGGTATAGCCGACGGCGTTCGACGCCCGCAGCAGCATCTGGAAGCAGACATTGGGAATGGCCTCACGCAGCCGCTGGAGGCGCGCCCATGGATCTTCGTGCAGGAAGCGCATCGACACGTCGAAGGTGGCGCCGCCCCACATCTCGAGGCTGAACAGGTTCGGCAGCCGGTGCGAGACATAGTTGGCGATCGCCAGCATGTCGTAGGTGCGAACCCGTGTCGCCATCAGCGACTGGTGAGCGTCGCGGAACGTGGTGTCGGTGAGAAGCAGCCCCTTCTGCCCGCGCATCCATTGGGCAAACTCGTCGGGGCCTTTTTCCAACAGAAGCTGTCGCGTGCCCGGCGGCGGCGCCGCCGAATCGTGGCGCGGCAGTGGCGCCTCCCGGAGAGATTCCGGCCGCGGTTTGCCGGCCACTTCCGGATTCCCATTCACGACCACGCCGGCCAGATAAGTGAGCAGCCGCGTGGCGCGATCGCGGCGAGGCGCAAAGCGAAACAGCGCGGGCGTTTCGTCGAGAAACCGGGTGGTTACTTCGCCGGCCTGGAATGCCGGGTGGTTCACCACGTTCTCTAGAAACGGGATGTTCGTCTTCACGCCGCGAATTCGAAACTCGCGCAGTGCGCGGTCCATCCGCTGGCACGCATGCTTGAATTCCCTGCCCCAGGCGGTGATCTTCACCAGCAGCGAGTCGTAGTACGGTGTGATGACCGCGCCGCCGTAAGCCGACGCGCCGTCCAGACGGATGCCGAAACCGGCCGGCGACCGGTAGGTATGAATCCGGCCATAGTCGGGGATCAGGTTGTTCTGCGGATCCTCGGTGGTAATGCGGCACTGGAGCGCGAAACCGTTCAGCGGGATCTTGTCCTGGGGCGGCAGCCCCATCTCGGCGCCGAACAACGAGTGCCCCTGGGCGATCTGAATCTGGCAACGAACAATGTCGATGCCGGTAACCATCTCGGTGACCGTGTGCTCCACCTGAACCCGCGGGTTCACCTCGATGAAGAACCACTCGCCCGTCTCGTTGTCGAGCAGGAACTCTACCGTGCCGGCGTTGCAGTACCTTGCCGCGCCCGCGAGTTGCACGGCCGCATCGCAGATCGCCTGCCGCGTGGACGGATCGAGCGAAACCGCCGGCGCCACTTCGACCACTTTCTGATGGCGGCGCTGCACCGAGCAGTCCCGCTCGTACAGATGAACGATGTTGCCGTGCTGGTCGCCGAGGATCTGCACCTCGATGTGCTTCGGCTGGCGAATGAACCGTTCCAGGAAAACGGCCCCATTGCCGAACGCGGCCGCGGCTTCCTGTTGGGCTTCTTCCAGGAGTCGCGGCAGGTCGCCGGCCGATTCAACGACGCGCATGCCGCGGCCGCCTCCACCAAACGCGGCCTTGATGATCAGGGGAAAACCGATGCGCTTCGCCGCCCGCTGCGCCTCGGAGAGCTTGCTGACCGGCCTGTCGGTGCCGGGGATCACCGGCAATCCGGCCCGTTGTGCAAGTTTCCGCGCTTCGGTCTTATCGCCGAGCGACTCGAGCAGCCGCGTCGACGGCCCGACAAAGACGATACCGGCGGCTTCGCACGCCCGCGGCAGTTCCGGGTTCTCCGAGAGAAACCCATAGCCCGGATGGATCGCGTCGATCCCCTTTTCCTGGGCCAGCGCGACGATGCCCTCCACATCCAGGTACGCCTGAACGGGCCCCTTACCTTCCCCGATCAGGTAGGCTTCATCGGCCTTGAAGCGGTGGAGGCTCAGCCGGTCTTCGCGCGAATAGACGGCGACGGTGCGAAGACCTAACTCATTGGCGGCACGGAGGATACGGATCGCAATTTCGCCCCGGTTCAGGGCAAGGAGCTTCTTCATGAGTGACGGCGGACGAAACGGGAGATAAACTTCAGACTAACACGGAACAATTCCGTCTTAGCGTCCGTATAAACGCGATAAGAGGTGATTCCATGCGACAGACTGCAATGCTTGCCGCTTGCGCGGCCCTGGTGCTCGGCGCCTGCGACGTAGAAGCGCTCGGGAACTCCAACCGCTTCCGCGAAGACTTCAAACACACCTATGACGTGAAGCCCGGCGGCACATTGACGCTGGAAAACTTCAACGGCTCGGTCGAAATCTACGGCTGGGACCAGGATCGAGTCGAGATCAACGGCCAGAAGTATGCCTCCACGGAAGACAAGCTCCGGGAAATGCGGATCGAGATCGCGCCGTCCGCCGATTCCATCACCGTTCGCACCATTCGTCCGAGCGGCGACCGCACTGGTAGTTACGGAGCGCGCTACACCATTCACCTGCCGCGCCGCACCAGACTCGATCGTGTCCAGAGTTCCAACGGCAGCATCCGCGTCGAGGGTGTCGAGGGCATGGCCCGGTTGCGGACCTCCAACGGCCGCGTCCGCATAACCGGCCTCAAGGGCGACCTCGATGCCACGTCCTCCAACGGTGGAATGGAGGTTGCCGATTTCTCGGGAACGGCGGTGCTGCGGACCTCCAACGGCGGCATTAACGTAACCGGGGTACGCGGACATCTCGATGCCAAGACCTCCAATGGCGGCATCACCGCGACAGTAATGGATCTGGACCCCAGCCGGACACTACGGCTGAATACGTCCAACGGCGGCATCACTCTGCGCCTGTCTCCAACAGTGAACGCGCAGTTGCGCGCCCACACTTCCAACGCCTCAATTCAAAGCGACTTCACGTTGGACCCGAGGGGCTCGCAGAGTAAGACGCACATGGAAGGCGCCATCGGCGGCGGCGGTCCGCTCATCGAACTCGATACGTCGAACGGCAGCATCCGCGTCCTCCGAAACTGAAGACCATCTGAGGCATCTGAGGCCGGGCGCCTGCGCACGCGGCCGGCGCTCGTGTTACACTGCCCGGCACTGGGAAGGTTTCCGTGCACCTCACCTCTGCCATACTCATATGCTCGGTTTGCAGCGCCCAGATCCTCGCCCAGCGCCCAGACCGTGCGCATGGCCGCTCGATGGTGATTTCGACCGAGGGCATCGTGGCGACCAGTCAGGTGGTCGCCTCGCAGGCCGGCGCCATGATCCTAGCCGAGGGCGGATCGGCGATCGACGCCGCCATCGCCGCCAACGCGGTCCTGGGTGTGACGGAGCCGATGATGTGCGGCATCGGCGGCGATCTTTTCGTTCTCTACCGCGACGCCAAGACCGGCGCGGTCACCGGGCTTAATGCCTCCGGCCCCGCTCCGCGCGGCCTGACCATCGAGGCCCTTCAGGCCAAGAAACTCAAATCGATGGCTTCGAACGGCATTCTATCGGTCACCGTGCCCGGCGCCGTCCGGGGTTGGGAGACACTGCACCGGCGTTACGGCAAGCTTCCCTGGAAGGGTCTATTCAAACACTCGATTCGCCTCGCTGAACAAGGATTCCCCGTACATGAAATCACCGCCGCGTACTGGGAACACGCGCTGATGCGCAAAAACCCGGAAAGCGCTCGCGTCTACTACCCCGGCGGCAAGGCGCCCGCAATCGGCGATCTGTTCCGGAATCCCGACTTGGCGCGCGCCATGCGTATCATCGCCGGCGAGGGCGCCAAAGGCTTCTACCAAGGGGAGATCGCCCGCGCTATCGAGGCCACGTCCGCCAAACATGAGGGCTTGCTCACAGCCGCCGACCTCGCCTCGTATGAGCCGGAATGGGTTGTGCCGATCTCAACCACCTACCGCGGCTGGCGCCTTCACGAGCTCCCGCCGAACGTCCAGGGTCTCGCCGCCCTGACCATGCTCAACATTTTGGAGACCTTCCAGCCCGCTGGCGCAAACTCGGCCGCCGAACTCCACCGCAAGATCGAAGCCATGAAGCTCGCCTACGCCGACCTGCGTTTTGTCGCCGACACCCGCAGTGTGCGCGTACCAACCGCCGGCATCATCGACAAGGAGTACGGCGCCGCCCGCGCCAAACTGATCGACCCCGCCAAGGCAAACTGCGAAGTTCAGGCCGGAACGCCCCCTGGCGCGAGCGACACGACCTATCTGAGCGTTGTCGATCGCGAGGGCAACATCGCTTCCGTGATTCAGAGCGTTGCCGGACTCTGGGGCTCGGGCGTGACTGTGGAGGGTATGGGCTTCATCCTCCATAATCGCGGCGCTTCCTTCCAGTTCGACGAAACGCACCCAAACGCACTGGTCCCCGGCAAGCGGCCCTTTCACACCATCATCCCCGCGCTGGTCGAACGCGGCGATGTCCACATCGGGTTTGGCATCATGGGTGGACCGAATCAGCCGCTGGCTCACGCACAGTTCGTCTCGTACCTTGCCGACTACGGCCTCGACATCCAGGCCGCGCTCAGCGCCCCACGGTTTACCAAGCGCCGCGCCACGGGTTGTGATGTCTTTCTCGAAAACCGGTTTGGTCTGGAAGCGCTGAGCGGCCTTTCGGCCCTCGGCCACCAGCTTTCCATCACGCGCGAATATTCAGCCGGGATGGGCCGGGGCAACGCCGTGATGCACAACTCGGCGACGAAGGTGAACTTCGCCGCGTCGGATCCGCGCGCCGATGGCGCCGCGATTCCGGAACCTCTTCAGTGAACTAATCAGCTTCGCAGATCCTGGAACGCCGCCTCGATCTCCGCCTTCGCCTCCGGCGATGGAGGCGAAAGCGGCAGCCGGCACGGCCCGCCGTAGTAGCCGTTGAGATCCATGGCATGCTTTAGGCCGGGGATTCCGTACTTCGCCGTCACCAGGTAAGCGGCGCGACCGATGCGGTTTTGCCAGTCGAGCCCGGCTTCGGTTTCCCGTGTGCGGTGAGCCTCCCAGATCGCGACCGTCGAGTACGGCGCGGCGTTCGCGTAAGCGAGCACCGCCCCGACAGCACCTACCTGTAACGACGGCCACAACGTCGGCGCCGAACCAACCAGCACCTGAAAACCGGACTTCACCTCGCGGAGCATCCGCATGACTTTCTCGAGGTTCCCGGAACTCTCCTTGATAGCGATGACGTTAGGATGCTCCGAGAGCCGCGCCACCGCTTCCGGAGCGATGTCGACGCCAGTGGCCTGCGGCCAGTTGTAGATCATGATCGGGATCTTCGACTGATCGGCGACCGACGCAAAGTAGAGTTGTTGGGCCGCCGGGTTGCCCAGCAGATTCTTGTAGTAGTGCGGCGTGCGTACCATCGCGGCTTTGTAGCCGAATTCGGCGGCGCGGTTGGTAAGGGCAGCCGTTTCGCGAACACTCTCGACACCCGTGCCCGCCAGCAGCAGTTTGCCGGGCGCGGTGGCCTCGGCCACCCACTCGAAGAGCTGAATCTTTTCCTCGAAGGTTAGATATACGCTCTCGCCGGTGGAACCGCAGACAACGTATCCGGCCAAGCCGACCTTGTTCCAACGTTCTACGTTGTAGCGAACCTTGGCCTTGTAGATGTTGCCGTCGTAGTCGAAAGGAGTGGCGATGGGCGGGAAGATGCCGTGAAGTTTGACCATGGAGCAAGCAAGCGGGCAGGGCCGCGCGGACCCCGCCCGCCGGTACCGCTTACGTACGAATCAGAGTGAACAGGGCCAGCGACTCGATGAACGCCAAGCCGAGCAGCAGCAGAATACGGATAGGGCCACCGGCGCCCGGGTTGCGGGCAATGCCTTCCGCGGCGGCGGCGATCGCCTTACCTTGGGCGAGGCCGCAAAGGCCCGACGCAATCGCCATCGCAAACGCGGTGGGCAGAATGAAGCCGGCGGCGGAGGTGCCGGTTTCCTGAGCGAACATCGGCGCGGCCATCAGAAAGAGGACCGCAACCAACAGCAGAGTCTTGACACGCATGTGGTGTTCTCCTGGTTATGAATTCGTCCGCGGGAGGTGGTTCCACAACCCCGTTGGGACAGGGCAGGGCTCACACCGCGGACGGCACGAAGCCAAATTAGTGCTCCTCGTGGACAACGGCGCCGGACAGATACACCAGCGTCAGCACGGTAAAGATGAATGCCTGGATCAGCGACACAAAAGCATGCAAGCCCATGAGCGCCACCGGCACAACCAGCGGCACCAGCCCAATGAAGGCGATGGTCACCATTTCGCCCGCCAGCATGTTGGCATAAAGACGAATGGTGAGCGAAATCGGCCGCACGAGATGGCTGATGATCTCCAGCGGAAACATGAACCAGGCCAGCCACCAGAAGGGCCCGGCGAAGTGCCCCAGGTAGCCCTTGAAACCCTGGTAGACGAAGCCCCAGTAGTTGTAGTAGAAAAACGTCGCGATGGCGCAGCCGGCGGGAACCGACGCGTACATCGTCGGCGATTCAAACGTCGGGATGATCCCCAGGAGGTTCGAGAAAAGGATGAAAAAGAATAGCGTGCCAGCCCAGTAGGCGAACTTGAAACCGTCGTGGCCGATAATCTCGCCGGCTTGGCCGCGAATGAAGCCGTAGACGGCCTCGAACGTCTGCTGGATGTTGGAGGGCTTGTCGACCGAGAGCCGCGACTTGATCAGCGGCGCGATCACAACCAGCACGATGAAGACGAGCAGGTTCATCGCCACGTAGTTGGTCCACGGTTTGGCGGCATCGTGAGCGTGCAGGCCGAAGAGTTCGAGCAGAGCGTTTGCCGGTCCGGCGAGATACTGGTTCAGCAGGGCGGTAAACCAGAGTTCATGTCCGTGCATGGATCAATTCGTAGATGGCTTCCAGAGTGATGGCGGCGACCGTTATGGAGATCCCCGTGATCGCCGGTGTAAGACGAACCTCGTAATTTTTCACTATAGCAAAGATGATTACGGCATACAGCAAATAGCGGGTCGCCGCCAATAGCATGGCGATCAGTGTGGTCTTGCTTTGTTCGGCGCGCACAACGGCGCGGTGGAGGAGGAAGAAACTGAACAGCGCCAGCCCGGCGCCCAGCGCGAAGCTGACGGCTTCGCGTCCGCCTGCCAGCAGCAGCCAAGCGGCCAACCCGGCGGCGGCCAGAACCAGTTGCCAGCGGATGACCCGGCGGAGGACAGCGTCCCAGTCCGGGGCGTCAGGACTTGCGGCGGGATCCATTTTCGATACGCTGGGCCTCGCGCCAGGTCTCCAGGAGCCCTGCCGCGAAACCGAGGATAACACCCACGATTTGCCAATAGGTGGTTCCGAGCTTCGAATCCACCCAGGAACCGGCCAGGTAGCAGAGGTAGATCGAAACCGGCATGATGAAGGCGAGTCCGGTATAGGCGCCGGCCTTAGCCCACGAATTGGTTTCGCGCTTCACCAGTTTCAGGGTCGCATAACCCGAGCCTACGCTACCGGGTCGAGATCGATCCGCATGAAGTTGCCGTCGGTTCGCGACGGCGCTTTGGCGCGGACGATCCGGGCCCCGGCGATGGCGACGATCTTAGCGGATTCCCCGTGCGGCGCTGGATAGAGGTTGAACTCGACGGGATCGTGGCCGCTCTCGATGGCAGCGGCTTCCTGTTCTGTCACGTACCCAATGACACGCACGGCGCCGTCGGCGAGTTTGTGTACCTCGAAACTTTGGAAACCCTTCTGCGAGAACAGCGGTGTCTCCTCGGAAATCGGCGAATAGGTGTAGCCGTACACACCGTTCGGAAGTTGGCCGACGGAGCCGCCTTCCTGATCGCCGGCGATCAGTTTCAACGCGTTGGTCTCACGCAGCGCCTGCAATTCGAGTTCGTTCTCCGACTGCGGGATGGAACTGGGGTTCCCCATCTGTCTTGTGGTTTCCTTTCGATAACGAGATACCGGGGTTTTGGTGCGGATGAGAGGACTTGAACCTCCACGGAGTTGCCCCCACTAGAACCTGAATCTAGCGCGTCTGCCAATTTCGCCACATCCGCAAACTTCGTGGCATTCGACTGAGGACCGGCATGGGCCAAGCAAGGCATTGCCCGGTGGCCGCCGGCCGGATGAAGCCTTAAACTCTTAGTATAGCGTGCTCCTATGCGACCCGTTCTGCCTTTCTTTTTGTGCTTGATGCCGGCCATGGCCGGAGAGTGGCCATCCTTTCGCGGCGAAGCGGCCGCGGGTGTATCGGATGGACAGAATCTGCCCGATCGTTGGGACGGCGAGAACGGGACCAGCATCCGGTGGAAGACGTCCATACCGGGCCTGGCGCATTCCAGCCCGATCGTCTGGGGCGACCGCATCTTCGTCACCACCGCCGTCAGCAGCCAGCCTGGCGCCACGTTCAAGCCGGGCCTCTACGGCGACGGGACAGCGTCGGGCGATGTCTCGGTCCACAAATGGCAGGTCATTGCGCTCGACCGCAAAGGCGGCCGGATAGTCTGGACCCGCACCGCGTTTGAAGGGACGCCGAAGGAGAAGCGCCACATCAAGGCCACTTACGCGAACGCAACCCCGGTCACCGACGGAAAGCGCGTCGTTGCCTTCTTCGGTTCCCAGGGACTGTACGCCTACGACTTCGATGGTAAGCTGCTTTGGCGCAAGGACCTCGGCCGTCTCGACGCCGGCGCTTACGACGCGCCGGACTACGAATGGGGTACGGCAAGCTCGCCGATCCTGTTCGAGAACGCGGTGATCGTGCAGTGCGACCAGCAGAAGGGATCGTTCCTCATCGCGCTGGATGCGAATACGGGCGAGACGCTCTGGAAGGCCGAGCGCGACGAACTACCTTCCTGGGCCACGCCCACCGTCTATTCGCACTCCGCCCAAAAAGAGCTGGTCACCAATGCGCCGAACCGGATTCGCGGGTACGACCCGAAAACCGGAAAGGAGCTTTGGCAGCTTGGCGGTAGTTCGAAGATCACGGCACCGACGCCCATTTACTCGAAGGATCTGATCTATGTGGCGAGCGGCCGCAGGCCCGAAGCTCCGATCTTCGCCATCCGGCCCGGTGGGCGCGGCGACATCACGCCCGGTCCCTCGGAGCCGGGCGGCAAGTTCGTGGCGTGGCGCAAGCAGCAGCGCGGCTCCTACATGCCGACGCCGATTCTGTATCGCGGCCTGCTCTATGTCCTCGGCAACGCCGGCATCCTCGACTGCTACGACGCCGCCACCGGTGAGGAGATCTATCGCGAGCGGATTCCCCACCAGGGTTCCGGCTTCAGCGCATCGCC
>CAYPUQ010000089.1:0-17064 GCA_964413655.1 uncultured Solibacteraceae bacterium
GTCGCCATTGTGTCCGACGGGATCCTCGATGCCGGCCTGGAACAAGGCCAGGAGTATGGCCTTGCCGGTCTCATTCGAGAACTCGCCAACTCGGATGGCCGCTCGGCGGAAACTGCCCTCGACAGGCTATTCGAAGCCGTTGACCGGGCAGACGGCGGCAGTCCGGGCGATGACCGGACCGCGCTGCTACTCTACGCGCGGTAAGGGCAAAGGGAACGGTACGGTGATGATCTTCGCAGAACGACCGGTTGTCAGGTCGAAATATGTGCGGGATCCCAGTCGGCGGATTACCCGAGGATGGCGTCTAATAGGGGAGCTGGTGGACCTGGAGAGATTCGAACTCTCGACCTCTTCCATGCCATGGAAGCGCGCTCCCAACTGCGCCACAGGCCCACAGGTAGGCTTCTCCCAGTATATTACACTCTATGACCCGTCAACAGGCTTGGGACATCCTATGCGAGTTCACCAAATCGGAGAGCCTTCGCAAACACGCGCTCGCGGTGGCCGCCTGCATGGCCGCCTACGCCCGCCAGTCCGGCGAGGATGAGGAAAAATGGGCCGTTACCGCCCTCCTGCACGACTTCGACTGGGAGATCCACCCAACGCTGCCGGAGCACCCCACCCAGGGCGAGCCGATTCTGGCAGCGCGCGGAGTGCCCGGGGAGATCCGCCGTGCCATTCTGTCCCACGCCGATTTCACTGGTGTGCCGCGCGAGACGCCGATGGAGAAAGCCCTGTTCGCCTGCGACGAACTGGCCGGTTTCTTGACTGCCATCTCCTACGTCAAGCCCTCGCGGAGCATTCACGAGGTGGACGTGAAGAGCGTCCGCAAAAAGATGAAGGACAAGGCGTTCGCCCGCGCCGTCTCGCGCGCCGACATCACCAATGGGGCCGCCGGGATGGGCGTGGACCTCGACGAGCACATCGCCTTCTGCATCGCCGCGATGCGCGAACACGCGGAAGAACTCGGGCTCCAGGGCGGCTAACGGCGTTTCCGCTGGAACGTGCGCCGCGCTTGGCTCATCGCGCCGAGAAACGCGCCGATGGCGCCGAACGCGAACAATAGAGCCGCCTGAAACTCTTCCACCCCGGAGTAGACCTTCAGGAAGAAAACTCCCTTCACGACGTAGTACATCACTACCGCTGCCCACAGCGGGAACAGCAGCCGGAACTTGCCAGTGATGGCGAGGACAAGTGTAATCAACCCGATCACGTTCCCCAGGAGCAACACCCTCACGAGCGTGGGCGCCTCCCACGGCAGCATATCGATATTGAACGTGGAGGAGCCGTCGATGTAGGCGACCATCGCGATGCCGAGCAGGAACAGCGACAAGACCGCGTGGAAGAGATAACTGTAAATTTCGACGAGGAAGCGGAGGATCTTGCTCAACGAGTTCACCCTATCCCGCCTTCGGCGAGCGCCGCACGGGAATTTGTTATTGTATCAGGCCGATCGCCTCCTTGACCCGTAAGCCGCCGTGTTTCAGAATGATGGATACAAGAGATTAGCGGAATACCCATATATGCCAGACGAGCCTGCTCTGTCGCCGCGAGCCCAGCAGATCCTGCTGTCGATCGTGAAGTCTCACATCGAAACGGGCGAACCGGTTGCGTCCGCGGACATTTCGCGCCTGCGGCGCCACCGGCTGAGTTCGGCCTCGATTCGGAACGTAATGGCGGAACTGGCCAGCGAAGGCTACCTGGAGCAGCCGCACACGTCGGCCGGCCGGCTGCCCACCGCGAAGGCCTACCGGGTCTTTGCCGATACGCTGCACGCCCCGCGCATCCCGGCCATGGAACTGGGCCGCCTGCGCGGACGCCTGAGCGGTGCGGGCACGGTGGAGGATCTGGTTGCACGCAGTTGCCAGATTCTCATGGAGATGAGCAGCAGCGTCGGAATCGCCGCCGCGCTTCCGACCGGGAAACAGACGTTCGACCAGGTGCAGTTGGTCTCGCTCGGCGAGCGGCGAGTGTTGATGATTCTCGTGACCCGCGATCAGGAGAAACTCGTACGCGACCAGGTGATCGCGCTCGACGATCCGATTTCACAGATGGAGTTGGATTCCATTCGCAATTATCTGAACGGGAACTTTCGCGGCTGGACTCTATCGGAGATGCAGACCGAGCTGCGGCGTCGGGTGGAGCAGGCCAGCGACGTTTACGGCCGGATGCTCCGCAAGCTGATCCTGCTTTACGAAAGAGGTCTGCTCGAAGCTGGACTCGAACCGGAGGTGCACCTCGAAGGCGTCTTCCATCTCATGAGCCAGGATCTCCGCTGGACGCGCGAACGGTTGCGCGAGATCTTCCGGATGCTGGAGGAGAAGAAGCGCATTCTCCGGCTCCTGGAGCGCTTTCTGGAACAGCCCGACGGAAAAATCGGCGTCCAGATCGGTTTGGAGGACTTGGATCCCGGACTGACCGGTCTGTCGCTTGTCGGCATCGCGGTCAAGATGCCCGGCGGCATGCCCGCCAAGATCGCCGTGCTCGGACCGATGCGCATGGACTACGAGCGCGCCTTCAGCGCCGTCTTTCATCTCGGCGAGGCATTTCGCGGTCTGCCTGAGTCCTAACCCGGCGGCTGGGACTTGAGGCCGAAACTGCTAACCTTAAAAGTAAGCTCTGAGTAGTATGAAGAAAACAGTGGAAGATCCAGTTGAGGACAATTCCGCCCAGGCGGCGGCGCCGGAGGGCAACGGCGGTGGCGCGCCGTCTGAACCCGGCGAAGTGGACACTCTCGAAGTGAAGGACCCGGTCACGCTGCTGGCCGAGGTCTCGGCCGAACGCGATAACCTGCTTCGGGAGAAAGAAGAGTTGCTCGACCTTCTGCAGCGCCGGCAGGCCGATTTCGAGAACACGCGGCGGCGGGTCGAAAAAGATCGCGCCGACGCGCTGGAGTTCGCGACGATGGAGACGGTAGCCGCTATTCTGCCGGTCGTCGACGACTTCGAGCGTGCCCTGAAGACGGCCGATGGTCAGGAAGGGACGATCGCCGAATACGCCAAAGGTGTCGAACTGATCTACCAGCGCCTGCTCGACGCGCTGAAGAAAATGGGGCTCGATGCCATCGAATCCCTGAACCAGCCCTTCGATCCCAACTTGCATCACGCCGTCCAGCGCGAACCCGTGGAAGGCATCGAGGAAGAGCTTGTCTTGGAAGAGTATCAGCGCGGATACTACTTCAAGGGACGTCTTCTGCGGCCTGCCATGGTGAAAGTCGCCGTCAGAGCCTGACCCGATGCCCGCCACCAGACGCGATTACTACGAAGTCCTCGGCGTGGACCGGGCGGTCGACGATTCGGCGTTGAAGAGCGCCTATCGGAAGATGGCCCTCAAGTATCATCCGGACCGCAACCCGGACGACCACGACGCCGAGGAGAAATTTAAGGAAGCCGCCGAGGCGTACGCCGTACTGAGCGACCCCCAGAAGCGGGCCGCCTACGACCGCTACGGCCACGCCGGTCTGCAAGGCGCGGCGGCGGGCGGGCCGGGTTTCGACCCGTCGGTGTTCACCGACTTCGGCGACATTTTCGGCGATTTCTTCGGTTTCGGCGACCTGTTCGGCACGCGCGGCGGACGGTCGCGGGCGCACCGCGGCGAAGACGTCCGCTACGACCTCACGATCGAGTTCGAGGACGCGATCCGCGGCGCCAGCATCGACATACAGGTGCCGCGTCTCGATCCCTGTGGACGCTGCCACGGCTCTGGCGCCGAGCTCAACGACGGTTTGACCACCTGCCCGATTTGCCGCGGCCGTGGCGAGGTCGTGTTTACCCAGAGCTTCCTGTCCATCCGCCGGACCTGTTCGCAATGCGGCGGCCGGGGCAAAGTGATCCGCCGCCCCTGCACCGAGTGCAAGGGTGAGGGCTACGTCCGGTCGCAACGCAAACTCTCCATCAAGGTGCCGCCTGGCGTCGACAGTGGAACCCGGCTGCGGCTGAGCGAGGAAGGCCAACCCGGCTCGAACGGCGCGCCGCCCGGCGATCTCTACGTCGTACTCCGGGTGAAGGAGCACAAGGTCTTCAAGCGTCACGAGAACGATTTGCACTGTGTCCTGCCAGTCAACATCGCGCAGGCGGCGCTCGGGACCGAGGTCGAACTCGAGACCCTGGACGGCGCGGAGAGGATCAAGATCCCCGAAGGAGCCCAGGCCGGCGACACCGTTCGCCTGCGCGGTCTCGGCGTGCCGTACCTGAACGGCGGTGGGCGCGGCGACCTGATCGTTCACATCTCGGTGCAAGTGCCGCGCAAGCTGAATCGCGAACAGCGGAAACTCTTCGAGCAACTGGCCGAAACGCTGCCGGTCGAGAACGAGCCGGAAGAGAAAGGCCTGTTCGACAAGCTCAAAGAATATTTCCTGTAAGCCGCTTCAGGCGTAACGCAGCAGTACGGCCGTTATGTTGTCGGGTCCGCCGGCCAGATTGGCTTCCTCCACCAATGTATCGACCGTTTCGGTGAGCGGCCGTCCGGCGGCGAGGATCTCTTGAATCCGCACCTCGCCGACCGGACCCGAGAGTCCGTCCGAGCACAGCAATAGAACATCGCCTTCCTCGAGCGTCTCCTGCTCCATGCGCACGGTGACCTCGTCGCTGGTGCCAATCGCCATCGTCAGAACGTGGCGGTGAGGGTAACCGCGCACTTGTTCTTCGGTGAGGCCCAGATTCAGGCGCAGTTCGTTGGCGAGGTTCTGGTCGTAGGAGAGTTGCCGCAGTTCGCCCGCCCGCCACAGGTATGCGCGACTGTCGCCAACGTTGGCGATCCACACACGCTCCCCGCGGCAGAGCGCCAAGACGACGGTCGATCCCATGCCTGAGCATTCGGCGCGATCCTTGGACATCGACCGCACACGGGCATTGGCGGTTTCGATCGCCTGCCGGAGGACGGCCTCCTCCGGCTGGCCGTCGTTGGCCGCGCGAACCTCGTCGATGATGGTTTCGACCGTCAACTCGGAGGCGACCTCGCCGCAGGCGGCGCCGCCCATTCCGTCGCAGACGATCGCCAGAGAAAGCTCCGGCAGTATGGCAAAGGCGTCCTCGTTGTTCCTGCGCGACTGGCCAACGTCAGTCTTTCCGTGAAGCTCAATCCCCGGCATGGTTCGCACTGCCTTTCATGGTAGGACATGGCGGGGTGGAGTGTCAGCGAATGGCGATGGTAGTTGTCCGGCTCGGTTGTCCGGCGGCGCGCACGACCACTGGGACGGCATCGCCCGCCGGCATTTCGGCCGTCAGTTCGGCGTTGATCTGGTACAGGCCGCTGAAGAACGGCGTCAAGCCGGAGAACGTCACGCGGGCCGGTTGGCCGCCGATGGTCACTTCTACCGGCAGCAATGTTTGCGACAACGGCGACGCTGGCACGGGCTGGCCCGCCTGCAAAGGCTGGTTCACAAGCCCGAGCCCCTCGCAATAAATGGTGACGATGCCCGGCCGCGAAACCGGGTTGGCGCTATCGGCAATTACCGTGGGATTCAGTCCATCGACGACAATCGCCTGACCTCGGCCGCTTCTGTCCACCGTGAAAACGGACGGGGCTCCCACGGCGAAGGGGATCTCGGCGTAGCCGGAGCGGCGATTGCCGCGGATGACGGCGACCTGGTGAAGGACGTTGGCGATCAGTCCGAACGGGGCCATGCCGTTCACTTGGCCCTGGCCGGCGAAGTAGAGCGGAACGGTGCGGCCGCCGATCTCTACCTGGGTCCCGCTCAACGTATCCGGGAGCGGAAAGCCCGGCGATTCCGTGCTGCCCGCGGCCAGGCCCGCACCGAAGATCGCGAACAGCCCACCGGGAGCCAGCGGGCCGGGGAAGAATGAGGCCGTGCTGACGATGCCATCCTGGCTGATGACTGGCATGGCCGAATTGCCTTCGATGAACCCGGCGATCGACGTTGTACCGCGTAGCCCGCGGGCTGGATCTTCGGCCGTAATCTCGACAGCCAGGCCGGTGGCCGTAGTCTCCTCGACATTCCAGGTGCCGGTCCAGCGGCCGCCGCCCGCGTGGTGGAGCGGCACGCCGGACGGCGAGCCGGTCGACGCTCGAAGGGAAACGCCGCCCGCGTCCATCGGATTGCCGCAGTTGTCCCAAACGCGAACGTCGAGACCGAGCGGCGCACCGCCCAACTGGGAGAATCCGCCCGGCAGCGACAACGCCGACGGCAGCAGCGTGGTGGGCGTGCAGGCGCTCGCGGAGGCGATGGCGAGCACCAACTCGCTTGTTCGTGCATGACTGTCCGAGGAAACGTGCAGTGCGAGGTTCGACCGGTAGATGCCGGCCGCGCGTGTGCCGGGGATGGCTTGCACGACGATCTCGCGGGTCTCTCCGGGCGCGAGCAAACGGTTGCCATTGAGGGAAATGTTCCACAACCCGGCCTCGCCGGAAACGCTGAAGTCGAGCGTCGCGGCTGTGGCTGCCGGATTCGTGACGGAGATCGTTTGCGGCGCGGTGGAAGGGCTGTTCGGTTGGGCTGTGAAAACCAGGTTCGCTGGCGCAATACGCGCCTTCCCCGGCGACGGGGCAGGCACGACGTTCAGCACCACGCCCAGCAGTCGCGGCGAGTTGTCGGCGCCGGGTGCTTCCACGCGGACCTCGCCGAAGTACTGGCCCGGAGCGAGCCCCGCGATGTCGAACCCCAGCTCGGCCTCGATCGGCTCGTTGGGTTGCAGGCCGCTCGAGGCGGGCGAGACACTCAGCCAAGTGCCCCCGCCGGTTGTGGAGACCGACGCGTTCCATTGCAGTCTGCTGGTTCCGCGCGAAACGATCGTGAACTTCCTCGGACCCGGCGGCGCACCGGCGATGGTATCGACGGTGATACCGGAGTAAGACAGTTCGAGCCGGTCCGGACCCGTGCTGATCGTCAGCACTACCGGCAACTCCAACGATTCCGCCGTGCCCACCGGCGTGATGCGGATCAGCGCGCGATGAACGCCGGCAGCGAGTCCCGCGGGACTCACACGCGCGCGGAAGGAGACGGGTGTGCCGTCGCTCCCTTGAGCGGATACCGGCGCTACGTCGAGCCAGCCGGAACTCGCGCCAAACTCAATCGTGGTTTGAAGCTGCACTGGGCCGCGGCCGCGCGCGAGGACGTCGAAGTGCCGTAACCGGGGCGCCGTCTCATCGCGGGCGGCGCCGATGAAAAGGGAGTTGGGCCGGACCGAGAACTCGGGCGCGGGTGGTTCGACGGAGAGTGTGATGAAAGCGTTCTGGACCGGTGGATTCGCGCCTTGCACTTCGACGCGGATCTGCGCCTGGTAGTCACCGGGCGCGAGGCCGCGCGGGTCCACCGTCAGGCGGAGGACGGTGGGCAACTGGGGCGCCAACAGCGACAGATGAAGCCAGTTCGTGCTGGCCGGGAACACCTGGAACAGTAGCGGGCTCCCCTGGTCGCCGAGGATGCTTAGGTTCTGCGGAGCGGGCGGCGCCGCGCCGGCAATGGCGCGAAAACTGATCACGGCCGGGCTAAGCTGAAACGGACCGCGCACGCGGAGGGAACACTCCCGGTCGCCGGGGTTGCCGCCTACGTCGCGGGCGCGCAGAGTGAATGTAAACAAACCGGCCGCGGCTGGGATTCCCGCGATGCCGCCGTCCTGGGCAAGATCGAGACCCGGCGGCAGGGCGCCACCGGCGATCTCGAAGCGTAGCGGCGGCGTCCCGCCGGCCGCTTCGACACGCGTCGAATAGAACGAATTGATCGAGGCTTCGGGCAGCGGGCACGGTGTAGTAATGTTGATTCCTTGTGCTACGCGAAAGATCAGCGAGTTCGAGGCGATGAACTCGCCGGCGGTTCCGCTGGGGACTTCGACCGCAACGGGAAACTCACCGGGCGTGGTGAGTAAACCTGCGGGGAGCGTGGCGACGATGGTGGTGAGGCTCTGGATCTGGGAGGCAAGAGGGACCGGCGTGCCCGATCCGAAGTTCCAAACAACGCGTGCGCCAGCGGTGAAGCCGGTTCCAAAGAGCGTGAGTTGGCCGCCGGGATGTCCGGCGGCGAGTTGATTCGGCGAGAGAGTGTTGAGGGTGAGCGTCTGCTGGGGTGTCGTCGTGACGGTCAGGGAGCAGGGGCGCGTGGCGGTGCGCTGAGCGGAGTCGCGGACTCGAACGGTGAACTGCGTGACGCCCTCCGCAGCGGCCGTCCCCGAAATCACTCCATCGGCGGACAACGTGAGTCCGGCCGGAAGCGCTCCTTGCGTCAGGTCCCAGGTGAGCGGAGGGGTTCCACCTGTCGCGGTGAAAGTGAACTGATAAGGCTGGCCCGGCACGGCGTCGGCCGGGCAACTCGCGATCGACATGCCCGAGGTGATGACGAAGTTGCGTGGGGGCGAATGAGTCGTGACGCCATCGACGACGTTGCGGACCGCAACCGGGATACTGGCCGCCACCGTCAGGAGGTCGGCGGGGACGATGGCCGTGAGCCGGGCAGCGCTGACGAACGTGGTCTGAAGGGGAACCGGTGAAAAGAGTCCGCCGAAGCGCCAGATGACAGTAGACGAGGCAACGAAACCCGACCCGTCAACTGTCAGCGTAATCTGCGGCGAACCTGCGGCCACCTCGGCGGGCGACAGGCTGCTGATCTGCTGCGCCAATGACGCAGCGGGAATCGCCAAGATCGCGGCGAGCGCCGCCACGCGTGGGAACGAAGTCATGTCTGCCTCTATTGTCCTACCCTGTTTAACCCAGGCGGGCTGAGGCAGGTTGCTGGTATCCGATTGGCGGCGAAAGTCTACCTTCCGCTGTTATGGCCGATCACTCGCAACGCGGCGGCCAAACCCCCGGCGCGCTGAATTCCAGGCACAAAGAAATGATCGATGTAGTCCTGATCCTCGCCTTTGAAGCCGCCCAAAGGAGCGTTCAAGGACACCCGATGCGGCGATACGGCCGCGGCAAACGTGGCCCAAACCGCGGCCTTGCCGAGCCCCACCAGCGTGATATTCGATTCGCCCGATTGCGCGAGGAATGCGATCGCCGTGACGATGTCTTGGGTGCGGTTCGCGTCGTCGCTCCGGTTGAATGTCAGGAAATACCTGTGCGAGCGATCCCTCGGAGCAACCGCCGTTCCGGTCTGAAATGCATCGATCGCAAGCACGGTGCGCCCCTCGCGAACGGCCTTTTCCGCTTCCGGCGATTTCCGTGCCTTCTCGGCTCCATCCGGATGCACGATCAGCATGGCGCCGCCTTTGCCGCGGTTCCAAACGCCGGGTACCCGGTCGCTGGCGCCGGGCCGGGTCATCACGATGCGCTCGCCGGTCGCCTCGTGCTCTACCTTTGCCGGCCACTGAGTCCCGATGGCAAGCGTCAGGTACTCGCGCGCTTGCTGCGGGTCGCGATCCGAGTCGCTCTGCTTCTTTGCGGCACGGATCCAACTCTCGAACAATGGATCGTAGGTCACGGCATTCGGCGGAAATGGACGCGCAAAAAACACCATCATGTCCGCGAGCTGTTCCTGCCGGATTCTCGCTTCCGCGTACTTCGACTCGTCCGTGTCGCCCAGAACGTGTTTTGCCATGAACTTGTACACCGCTTCGCGGCTGGCGCGATTGTAGTTGTGCGGCGCGTCGATCAGGATCGTCTCTACTTGGTCGCCCTTGCCATACAGGTCGTAGATGGCCTTCATGGCCGGGAACTCTTCCTTTGGTGTATTCCTGGTCCAGTCGCCGGTAGCGGAAACCATGAGCATCGGCTTAGGTGCCATCAGCGCCGCGATCTCCACGTTGTTCGTGCCCACGCGGAGCCCAGGGGCGTTCTCGCACGGCGAGCCGCCCTGCATGATAAGCGAGATCATGTTCACGGGCGCGGACCATTTCGGCCGATCATCGACGGCGCAGAGCAGGAACGTCTGTGTGCCGCCCCCGGACTCGCCGGTGACGACAAGCCTCTCCGGGTCTACATCGGGGAGGCTTTGAAGAAAATCGAGCGCCCGGATTGAGTTCCATGTCTGCAGCCCGAGGGGGCCGAAGCTCCAGAGATTCTCTCGTGGACCGCCGAATGCGTGCGGGATCTGCGCCGTATCCGCGTAGCCGATCATGTCGTAGGCAAACACGACATATCCCTGGCGAGCATGGTTGATGCCCCGCGACGGAACCGAAAACAGGTTCCCGTGTTCCAGGCGCCCGTACGTCGCATGCCCGTGGGGCGCCAGCATTCCCGGAAATTTCCCGCTCTTGCCCAACGGACGGTAGAGATTGCCGGCCAGATAAAAGCCTGGCAGTGTTTCGATAAATACCTTCTCGATCGAATAATCCTTGTTCTCGATCCGTCCGAAGATCTGCGCGTTCAGCGGTGTGCGCTCGGGCATCGGGACAAGGCCCGCCGCGAACATCACCTGTTTCCGCAGAGCTTCCCGGCGCACCTGCCATTCGGCGAGACTGGCGAACGATGAAGCCTTGAAATGGGTATCCGTGTTGGGCGTCTGTGCGTTTCGACTGTCGGCCGCGGGCACGGCAGCCACAGCGTAGCCTGCGATCAGCAGGGCGATTGAAGTGAATTTCAACAAGTTCACTGCCGTGTATCCTACATGATTTCAGGGCGAAGAATCAATCTGCCTACGTTTGGGTTAAAACTGGCTAGCAATTCGCGTTTTAAGATCACGTTTTCCTTGCGCCGGCCGTTCAAACCTGATATCCTTCGTCGCAAGGGGCTCGCGTACCTCGTGTGTTCCGTGGGTCGCTCACATCAAATCAGCGAGGACAAAATGTTTAAGCGAAGTTCATCGTTGCTGCGGACAGAATCTCTGTGGTGTGGCCTTCTGCTGCTCGTGCTGGCGCTTCCGCTGGCGGCGCAATACACGACGGCAACATTCGGCGGAACCGTGCTCGATTCCTCAGGATCGGCGGTCCCAGGCGCGAAAGTGACGATCCTAAACGTGGGAACTGGATTCTCACAATTCGTTTCGAGCGAGGCGAACGGATCATTCCTCTTCTCACGCCTCCCGGTTGGCACATACCAGTTGCGCGTTGATAAAGAGGGTTTCGCCGCTTATGTGCAGTCGGGCATCGAACTCACGGTCAATCAGGTCGCAAATCAGACCGTCACGATGCAGTTGGGCCAATTGACCGAGACGGTGACAGTCGAGGCAAACGCCGATCTGGTGACAACTCGCACCGCTACCCAAGGGCAACTCATCGACGCTAAACGCGTCGTCGACCTTCCGCTGAATGGTCGCGGCGCTCAGGCGCTCGTCTTTCTTGCGGCAGGCACCGTGAATCTCACTGGCCGCTACTGTGGAGAGGATTGCCACGGTGGCGTTTACCCCGGATCGCAAGTTGCGGGCGTCAATGGCGCCGGATCCGCCCAAGTCAATTACCAGCTTGACGGAACGGATCACAACGATTCCTATATCAATATGAACCTGCCGTTTCCGAATCCCGACGCATTGCAGGAATTTAATCTTCAGTCCAGCAACTTCACGGCGGAATACGGGAATGCGGGCGGCGGCGTTGTGAACGTCGTGACGCGTTCTGGCACTAACGATTTCCACGGTACAGCGTTCGAGTTCGTGCGCAACGGGGCCATGAATGCTCGCAATTTCTTCGCTCCCGCGCAGGACACCCTCAAGCGGCATCAGTTCGGTGGATCGGCGGGTGGGCGGATCATCCGGAACAAGCTCTTTTTCTTCGGCACGTACCAGCAGACGATCCTGCGGTCGGCGCCTGCCGGCCGCGTCGCCTTCGTACCAACGGCAGCCGAACGCCGCGGCGACTTCTCCGGGCTCAGCCAGTCAATTCGAGATCCTCTGACGAACCAGCCCTTCGCTGGCAACCAGATTCCCCAATCGCGGCTCAGTGCGCCATCCCTCTACTTCACCGACCGGATCCCGCTGCCGAACGGTGAGGGCCGGCAACTGACGTTTGGCGGCGCACAGCAGGCGTCGGACGACTACCAGGTCATGCCGAAGATCGACTGGTATATCAACGACAGGCACCAGTTCAGTGGCCGCTATTTCTTCAGCGATTTCAACCGCCCGGCCGTCGCCGACGGGGAGAATGTGCTTCGGTCCACCGGCGGAAACGCAGTGAGAGTACAGAATATTTCGTTGATCCACACCTACACCGTGTCGCCGTCCCTTCTTCTCAACAGCACATTCGGATGGAACTCGCAGACCGGCGGGTCGCTGTCGGGAGCGCCGTTCAGTTTCCGCGATGCGGGCGTCAACATCGCAGGTCCACAGGATTCGCTGCTCAAGGCGCCTCCTTCCCTGAATGTCGGCATCACCGGTGCGTTCAGCATCGGCACGAATCACAAGGGCGATTTCAATCGCGGCAGTTGGACCCTACGCGAGGTCGTCACGAAGATATCGGGCCGGCACGAGTTCCGTTTCGGCGGTGAAGCGATTCGTCTCTCAAACGAGATCAACAACACGTTCCAAATGATGGGCAACTTCTCGTTCAGCGGGCAGATTGCCGGCGATGGGTTGGCGGACTACATGCTGGGTGAAGCAGCTACGTTCCGGCAGGGCGGCGGTGAATTCAAAGACCTGCTCGGCACGAAGTGGAGCTTCTTCCTGCAAGACAACTGGCGTGTCAGCCAGGATCTCACCCTGAATCTCGGCATTCGGTGGGATCCTTACCTTCCGTATTACGACCGCCAAGGCCGTGTCGTCTGTTTCCAGCCAGGCCAGCAATCGCGGCGCTATCCAAATGCCCCCGACGGGTTGCTATACGGAGGCGATGACCATGATCCTGGATGTCCAGTGGCCGGATCGGAAGCTATCTGGGGTAACCTCGGACCTCGCGTGGGATTTGCCTATCGCCTGACGCGCGACAACAAGACCAGTCTTCGCGGCGGCGTCGGGCTGTTCTTCACACCGCCGCAATCCAGCCAGTTCAATCCGTTCACGAACATCGCGCCATTCGCTCCCACGTTCATTTTCAATGGCGTGGGCTTCGCCGACCCCTATGCCAGGGCGGGTATTGCCAATCCGTTCCCAGAGCAGTTTGGGCCGACAGTTCGGGGACCCGAAGCGACCTTTACGACCCCGGCGGCTATACGCGCCTATTTCGTGAAAGACTGGCGTATCCCACAACTGGCCACCTGGAACCTGATTCTCGAACGTCAGCTCGGCTCGACGTGGCTCGCTCGAGCAGGTTACTACGGGAACAAGGGAACGTACCTCAGCTTCAACGGGCCGTTCCGCGAAGTGAATCCCGCTGTGTTCATTCCCGGCGCCTCGACCGTGGGCAACACTCAGTCGCGGCGGCCGTATCAACTCTATAGCAACATTGGCGAAGTCCAGTCGGGCAACAACTCGCACTACAACTCACTCCAGCTCGGCGTCGAAAAGCGATTTGCGAAAGGGCTCTCGATCCTCACCAACTACACCTGGCAGAAGACCATCGACGACTTCGGGTGGAGCGATTCGTACAACCGCCGCCGCGACTACGCCGTATCGACCGACGACGTCACGCATGTCTTCAAGTTCTCGAACATCTATGAAGTGCCCCGCTTCCAGTTCTCGAGCGCGTTTGTGGATCGGCTGCTCAACGGATGGTCGATGAACTCGATCGTGTTCTGGCAGAGCGGGTTCCCGCTGAACGTTACCAGCGGCGTGGACAACTCGTTCACCGGTATCGGCCGCGACCGTGCGGATTACATCGGCGGTCCCGCGCAGCTCAGTTACGGACGCTCACATGCGGATATGATTGCGATGTGGTTCGACACATCGCGTTTCGCGGTCAACGCACCGGGCACGTTCGGCAATTTGGGCAGAAACGTTCTGCGTGGACCGCGATTCTTCAACACGGATATCGCGTTAATCAAAGACACCCGGCTCCGGGAACAAACATCGATACAGATCCGGGGCGAGGCCTTCAACATCTTCAACAATGTGAACTTCAACGGGCCGAACACGAACAGGTCGGCCGCCCAGTTCGGCCGCATCACCTCCGCACAGAGTCCCCGGATTCTGCAGCTAGCGCTGAAGTTCGTCTTTTGACGCTCGCTGTTGTTTTGAGCGCTTTGCTCTTCGTGCCACCTCTCGTTCGCGGAGAGCAAAGCGCCGCTGATCCGCAGCAGCAGGGAATCAAGCTGGCTGCTGAGGGCCGCCTCGAAGAGGCGACGGCTATGCTGGAGGTGGCCCTTCGACTCTCTCCGCAAAACCCGGAAATCCTGAACAATCTCGGTGTTGTGCTCCGGCGGCGCGGACAATCCCGCCGTGCCGCGGAGATGTTCCAGGAGGCGCTTCGCGCGAAACCGCGCGACTATCGAATCCACAGTAACCTCGCACTGGCACTCCGGGACGTGGGAACACTCGATGAGGCCGTCGCCGCGATGGAGCGGGCGTGCGGGCTGGCGGAGGATCGCGCTTCTTGCGGGCGGAACTTGGCGGTTCTAGCTTTGGAAGCCGGCCGGGCAGCGGAGGCGAGCGGAGAGATCGACGACGCACTTCGGCGCTATGCGCAAGCCGTTGCCGCGAATCCGAAATGCGGAGAGTGCGCGGCCGCGCTTGGCTCCGCCCTGCTCAAGGCGGGCAAGGCGGGGGAGGCTCTCGATGCACTTCAACCGGCGGCGGAACTGCTTCCCGGTAGTGCCACCATACAGGCCGACCTCGGCGCCGCCCTGCTTCGCAGCGGCAAGTCGGCGGATGCCGTGCGGCATTTCGAGCGTGCCATCGCTCTCGACCCGGATAGTGCCGGGGCACGGTACGCGCTCGCTCGTGTCTTGCAGCGCGCGGGGAGAGCCGAAGAAGCGCGCGAACAGATCGAGCTCGCCAAAGCGAGCGACGAAAACAACAAACGGGTAATGATGGCGCGGGCACTCGTCAATGACGGCGCGGACCACCTCCGCGCGGGACGGACCGCCGAAGCCTTCTCCTCGCTGCGGCGCGCCGTCGAGATCGACGGATCCAATGCGAATGCCCGGCATAATCTCGGTGTGGCACTGCTCGCCACCGGCCGGTTCGAAGACGCCTTGAGCGAGTTCGAAGCAGCTCGGGCGGCTGATCCGTTGAGGGCCGACACGCATTACTACGCCGGCCGTGTGTGGCTTACACTCGGCGACGCTAACCGGGCTTTACAGGCGCTCGTGAAAGCTACCGCGCTGAAGCCAGACGATGCGTGGGCGTGGAACGCTCTCGCGGTTGCCTACTCCGCGTCGGGTGATCCGGCTGAAGCGGCCTCGGCGCTGGAACGCGCACTCTCCATCGAACCTGGGAACGAACTGTTTCAGCGCAATCGCGACTGTCTCCGAAAAGCAGAAGCAGGTTGCCGCCTGACTCACTGACTTTCGCGGATCGCAACCACGCGATTGACTTCGATGTTGCGCAGAACCTGAGCGCCGCCCGACGGCCATCGAATCTCGACCTCTGTTACGCTTTCGGCGTCAGCGAGCCCGAAATGCACCCGTTTCTGGCTCGCCGACAGGTAGCTTGACGCGGTCGTCAGAATCTGCCACTGGGTGCGCCGTCGGCTATCGGTGACTTTCACCACGGCACCGAGCGCGTCGCGGTGACTTTTGGTTCCGATCAGGTCGATTGCGAGCCATCTGCCCGCGGTGGATTCGTTCTTCAGCAGGAGCAGCCCCTCGTCGTTGCTATTCACGGCCACGTCGATGCGGCCGTCGTTATCGAAGTCGGCGATCGCCGCGCCCCGCGCGGCGCGGGGTGTCCGCAGAGCGGGTCCGGCGGTGGTTGACACATCGATGAGTTTACCCGCAACGTTCCGGAGCAGCAGCATTGGCTGTCGATAAGAAAGCTTCGGGTTATCGTGATGGATCGTGTCCATCACGTGCCCCTGTGCCACGAAGAGGTCCTTCCATCCGTCATTGTCGAAATCGGCAAACCGTGCGCCCCATCCGCCGTACGGATCGCTGGCACGCCGCAACCCGGTTTCCTCCGCGATCGGATCGAAGATGCCAGACGCGTCCGCGCGAAATAGCGCGTAGCCTTCGAGCGATAGCGCATTGATGAACACCTCCGGCCTGCCGTCGTTGTCGTAATCCGCTACGTCGATACCCATGCCGGCGAAAGATTTGCCATTGGCGTTGAATGCGAGTCCCGCTTCCAGGCCGATTTCAGAGAACGTCCCGTCGCCGTTGTTTCGGAACACCTGCTGTGCGACCGAGTCGTTGGCCACGAGAATGTCCATCCAGCCGTCCTGATCGATGTCGGCGATGGCAACGCCAAGACCCTTTCCCGGATGCTCGGCAATTCTTGATTTCCGGCTGACATCCTCGAACTTTCCAGCCCCGAGGTTGCGATACAACACGTGCTGAACATCGCCAAAGGTGTTTGGATGGCAGTAGCCGCGGCGATCGGGCTCGCGAGGTCCACACCAAGGATTATTGGCGAAGCTCCAGTCGAGATACCTGGCAACGAACAGGTCTGGCAATCCGTCGCGATCATAATCGAGGAATGCGGCGCCCACGCTCCAACCGCCTGCAGCGACGCCGGCTTCATCGGTCACGTCAACGAACCGTTTCCCGCCTTCGTTGCGATACAGTGTGTTGCGTTCCCAGCCGGTGACGTAGAGGTCCGGCCAGCCGTCGTTGTCGAAATCGCCTGTGGCCACGCCCATGGCAAACGTCGATCCGCGCAGGCCGGCCGTCTCCGTCACATCGGTGAACTTGCCCTCGCCGAGATTGCGATAAAGACGGTTCCAGTAGGGCGATTCGGATTTGTCGATGGTAATGCGGTCGCCGTCACGGACCCGCGCACCATTCAGGACGAACAGATCCACGAGGCCATCGCCGTCGTAGTCGAGCCAAGCCAAACCGGCGCCCATAGTTTCGATCAGAAACTTATTGGGCGTATGCGCGGACCGGTGGGTAAACCGAATGCCGGATTCGTCTGTCGCGTCGTGGAAACGGAAGGGGTGCGCCTGCTGCCCCTGGAGCACTCCGACGAAGATGACCGTTAGCGACACACGTTTCATAAACGCCCACTCCCCGCTCCTTGACAATTTCGAGGCGCGACCAGGGAGCGGTTCGCCTTTACTCTCTTATATCTTGATCAGATTGTTCTCGCGAAATAGTAGCTGTTTAGCGAAATGAGTGTGGATGCCACCCGTTGCATCGTTCCGTGCCTCCCTCCGTCGCATCGGGTTAAAGCTCTATCATGGGGATCGTGATTTCGCGACGATCCCTGCT
>CAYPUQ010000090.1:0-16855 GCA_964413655.1 uncultured Solibacteraceae bacterium
ACGTTCCCCGCGATTCTGAACGCGGACCGCGCCGGGTTCCCGGTCAACGCAGGTTACGATCCGCTCACGATCGCGCCGGTACCGCCGTCGCTTGCGCTCTTGAATCGTCTCAAGAAAGAAATTCGCTATTGGGAGGGCGAACCGTTCGACGCGCTCACTTTCCATACCGCGCTCGAGTACTTCAAGCAGCACAAGCCGCGGATTCTGTTCCTTTCGCTCGGCGAAACCGACGAGTGGGCGCATGGCGGCCGCTACGATCTTTACCTGACGGCCGCTCAGCGCTTCGACCTGTACGTTCGCGAACTCTGGGAAACCGCGCAGTCGATACCGGAGTACCGCGACGCCACTACGCTGATTCTGGCTGTCGATCACGGCCGCGGCCTCGCGCCGGTGGACTGGAAGAGCCACGGGCAGCGGCTTCCGGAAACGAAGTTCACTTGGATGGCGTTTCTCGGACCGGATACGGCGGCAAAGCGAGAACGCTCCAAGACCCCGCCGGTGACGCAGGACCAGATCGCCGCGACGCTGGCCGCGCTGCTCGGCGAGGACTATGCGACCGCCGTGCCGCGCGCGGGCAAACCGATCGCCGAGGTGCTGGCGCAATAGCGGTAAGTGTCCGATGAACTGGATGGCGATCCAGTAGGATGGAGGCTGCTCCGGAGGTGCCATGAAAATGACTGCATTGCGGGTTGCTGTCCCGATACTGCTGAGTTGCGGCCTTGCCGCGGGGGAGACGCGCGACGACAAGGCGGTGGCGATCGCGCAGAACATGATGAAGGCGATGGGCGGCGAGGAGGCCTGGCAGAAGGCCCGATTCGTACGTTTTGATTTCCGTGTAACCGACAAGGGCAAGCCGCTGATGGAGCGGTCGCACTTGTGGGACAAACCGGCCGGCCGCTACCGTCTGGACGGCCAAAACAAGGAGGGCCAGAAGACCGTTGCGCTGTTCAATGTGAACGACCGGCAGGGCAAGGCGTACGCGGCCGGCAAGGAACTCCAGGGCGACGCTGCGGCGGGCGCCCTGAAATCGGCTTACGGCGCGTTCATCAACGACATGTACTGGTTGGCGATGCCCTGGAAGTGGCTCGACCCGGGGGTGAATCTGAAGTACCTGGGAACGCTATCGCGCGGCGCGAAGAAGTACGAGGTCGTCGAGTTGAGCTTCGGCAACGTCGGGTTGACGCCGGGCGACCGGTATCAGGCGTACGTGTCGCCAGAGTCCGGGCTGATGGAGTTTTGGGAATATACGCTCGAAAGCGGCAACCGGGGGGCTTGGACCTGGGAGTACGCGACGACGGGCGGGATCAAACTGGCGAGCGATCACAAGAATGCGGAGGGGCGGTCGATCCACATGGGGACGGTGCGGGTGAGCGACAGTGTCGAGGACTCGCTCTTCTCGGACCCGCGGACGAAGATGCCGTAAGTGGAGACGGTCTACACCAGGGGCGGCGTGGGGAAGTAGGCGTCGACGCGCTTGTACCCGAGCACAAACGCGACGGCGTTGGCGGGGAACAGCTCGAGGGCAGTGTTGTAGCGCTGGATCGAGTCGTTATAGCGGCGGCGCGCAATGGCAATGCGGTTGGCGGATTCGGCGAGGTCTTCGCGGAGGCGGAGGAAGTTTTCATCCGGCCGGGCGCCGCTGCGCATGGCGGTTTCGAGCAGACGGTCGATGGCGGTGTCGAGGTTTTCGTAGGCGCGGAACTTGCCGGTGGGCGTGGACGCAGCGCGCAGGCTGGCGGCCAGATCCGGTTCGCGGGAGGGGCGGGCACCGACGGCGTTGAGCAGAGCGGGCACAAGGGACGCCCGTTGGTCGAGGGCCGCGGCCAGTTCTTCCCAGGCGGCGCCGATGGCCGCGTGCTTGGCCGAGAGGTCGGCGCGGATAGCGCCGAACTTCATGCCGCCCATCCACGCAAAAGCAAGCAGGACGACGGCGCCGGCGAGGCGTTTCATGTTCTCATTCTCAGTGTAGACGGCCTGGACGCGATAATAGAGGCTGTCGATGATTTCTCCGTTCACCGGCACGTTGATTTTGTGGGCGGCATTTTTGGCCGCGTTTGCCGTTTCGCACGTGGCGACACGGGGACAGCGCGCGCCGGGCGAGCCGCCCGAGAAACGGATCCATCGTAACCCGGCCGGCCGCTGGGGCGGGCTGCTGCAGTTTCTTGGCATCGTCGCGGTGTTCGCGTTGCGCGATCCGGATCCGGCGCCGGGGGTGGGCCGGACGTTCGTGGCCTACGGTCTGGCCGGCGTTTCGCTCGGGCTGACATGGTCGGCGGTGAGGCATCTCGGCAAGCAGTGGCGCTTGGCGGCCGTAGTCGCCGAGGATCACCGCCTCATCACGTCCGGGCCGTATTCGGTACTTCGCCATCCGATCTACACGGCGTGGTTCGGTCTGACGGTCGCAACGGCGCTGTTGATCGGCCGCTGGCCACACGCCGCGGCGGGACTGGTTGTGTTTCTGGCAGGCACGGAGATCCGGACACGCGCGGAGGAGGAAGTACTGCGGCGGGCGTTCCCGGAGGATTATCCGGACTACGCCCGCCGCGTGCGGAGTTATCTGCCGTGGGTCCGGTGAGAACTTCAGAAATCGAGACGGAGGCCGAGCTGCACTTCGCGGCTTCCGCCAATACTCGTGATCTGACCGAAGATGGGCGAAGTGACATTGGTATTGGGTGCGCCGAGACGGTTCCGGTTGGCTCCGTTGAGCAACTCGGCCCGGAACTGGAGCCGGTACTTTTCGCCGATCTGGGTGTTCTTCTGCAAGCCAAAGTCCTCGTTGAGCAGGGCGACCCGGCGAACGTTATAGCGGCGGGCTCCGTTCCCGAGCGTGAGCGGCGCGACATCGGAGAACAAGTCCTTGTTGAGAAACGTGTTGTTCGGAGACGCCTGCGTGGAGAACTCGAACTGCCTGCCTTCGAACGATGCGTTCTTCAAGGCGCCGGCCGCGACATTGGGCCGGTTCGTGCCTCCGTTCCAGGCGCCACTGATCGGAGCCGAGGCCGAGAAGCCCAGCGGTTCTCCCGAGAAATAATTGAGAATTGCGCTGAGCGACCAGCCACTCAGGAGGGTGTTCGCCAAGCGGCCGACGCCGCCGAAGAGCGCCTTCCCGCGGCCCATCGGGATTTCCCAGTTTACGAAGCCCTTGACCATGTGCGGCAGGTCGTCGTTGGCCAGTGCTTTCTCAAGCTGGAGATTGTAGTAGTTGAGCGGCGCCGGATCGCTGGCGACCATGGACGACTCGACATTCGTCAAATTGCGCGACCAGACATAGTTGAAATAGGTCGTCAGACCGCGCGCAAACTGCTTGTTCAACACAACCTGAAGCGAGTGATACGTGGAGAATCCGAGCGGCGTGCCATACACGTTGACGGTTTGATTGCCCTGCACCTGCGGGAAGTCGCGTAATGCGCTGGCGACCGTTCCACGGAAGCCGGGATACGGATAGGCGATACCGTTGGCGGCCGCCTCTTGGGGTGTGCGCACGGCATTGTTCAGGCCCGCGCCGTATTGCTGCAACCATTCCGGCCGGATCTGGTTAATGCGCCGCATCTCGCCCGACCGTAAGCCCGTCATCTTGTTCGCGACATAGCCGAGGTCGAGGACAGTATTGCGCGCCAGTTCGCGTTGGATGTTGAAGTTCCACATCTGCGAGTAGGGCGTGCGGCCGTAGTTCTCGTCGACCATGCCGGGGCGATTCAGGTTGCCCCAGCTTTGGTCGAAGAAAGCAGGGACGAAGCGGTCGGTGGGGAATCCACGATCCCAATTAAAGATGCCGGCCCACGGGTTGACCGGGTCCGCCGCGAGGACATAGGTGCCGCCAACCTGGACGCTGGTGGCCTTACCGAGCGGCGTGCCAGAGAAACCATTGAAGAGATCGCCCTCGAACATGATTCCGTAAGCGCCGCGAATGGTCCACTTGTCCATCGGGCGCCAAGCGAAGCCGATGCGGGGACCGAAATCGCGGAACGAGCGGACTCCGAAGTAGTTGCGGCCGGTGCAGCCACTGCAGGTACCGGCGAACTCATAGGCCCCCGGCAATGCCGACTGGGGATCGATCGCGCGCGGACTCCAGCTTGAAAGACGGTCCGCCACTTCGGTAAACGGATGCTGGAACTCCCAGCGGAGACCGAGGTTCAGGGTGAGATTACTGCTTACCTTGAAGTCGTCCTGGAGGAAGAGCCCGGTGTAGGAGCGCCGTCCGCCGAGGCCGACCGGGTCGCCCAAGCCGGCGCTGTCCACGATGCCAAGCAGGTAGCTGGCGAAGGCGTAGCCGGTCTGGTTGCCGCTGAACGCTTCGTTGGGAATGGCCGTTCCACGGGCGTTGAAGTTGAAGGAGCCGCCCTGGGTTGGCCGCGTGTTGAGGTGGTTGCGCCGGTGGTCGATGCCCATCTTTAAGAAGTGCCGACCCTTGGACCAGCTCAGCGTATTCAGAAAGCCAAAGCCCATGTAAACCTGGAAGTCGTTCTGCGGGTCGCCAATGTTGGTGAGACCGACAAACGGTCCGCCGCCCCAATTGATATTGGGGTAGCCGAAGGTGCTGAGGTTGGCGATGCCCAACTCCCTGGCGCCATCGGTGTTGCGGAACGCTCCGACGTTCGGGTTTGCCATGCGGTTGTAGTAGGCGGTGAAGTTATTGAGGAGCGTTGGGCCGACATTCCAGTCGTGCGCCACGCGAGTGAGAGACGACTTGATGCGCTGTTCGCGAGCGGAGGTGAGGGGCCCACCAGTGGGGTCGTCGGGATTCCAAAGTCGCGTCTGGTCGAGTAGCAGGCGAGGGCGGGCATTGTAGCTGTAAGATCCGGAGATCCGCTGGTTGTGCGGCAGCATCTGGTCCACCTTGGTGGAGAACTGATACTGATCGAAGCGGGGCGTATTATTCACCGGGCGAACCGCGTTGTTGACCAGGGGGATGCTGCCGTCGGGATTACGGACGGTCGGCAGGTAACCGGTGCGGACGATATCGTTCACACGGCGGGAGATGTCGCTGAAGCGCGCAACTGGAATCCGGTTGCCGGGAAACATGTCGCCAACCCACCGGCCGCTGTCGAGTTGGCGGAACGTGGCCGGGTCATAGATCGCGCCGCGAACCACTTGCCGGCCCAGAGCGTCGGTAGTGTTGGGAATGACGGTCTGTAGCAGCCGGCTGAGGTCACCGTCCAGCCATTCGGGCTGCGGAGCAGTCGTGCTGGGCGGACCGAAGCCTTCGATGCGGCGCTTGAAGCGCTCGTACGTGGAGTAGAAGAACGTGCGGTTCTTACCGTTATAGACCTTGGGAATGTAGATGGGCCCGCCGATGCTGAGAGCGTAGTTCTGCTGCCGGTCTGGCGGACGGTCGACACCGCGGAAGTTGTTGACGAAGGTATTGGCGTTCAGCGCTTCATTACGGAATCCGCCGTAGGCGCTGCCATGGACATCGTTGGCGCCGGACTTCATGACGAAGTTAAAAACGCCGCCTTGGGCTCGGCCGAACTCGGCCGACATCCCGCTGGTCTGGATCTTGAACTCCTGCAGGGCCTCGACGGAAACCGAGGACTCCCCGAAGTGACCGGACAGATACGTCGTCACCGTTGCGCCGTCGAGCAGAGTTTCCTTGGAGAACGCCGTGCTGCCGTTAATGTTGCTTTGCCAACTGCTGCCGGACACGCCGGGTGTGACTTTGTAGGCAAAATTCTCGGCCAGCCGCGCGCCGGAGAAGGACAGCGGGAGATCGATGAGTTGCTTGTTGCCGAGGCTGGTTCCCACCTCGGGTGAGTCCGTTGCCAGCCGCGGGATTTCGGCGCTGACCGTCACCGAATCGCTGGTAGAACCGACTTCCAGCGTCACATTGACGCGCAAGACCTCGGTGACGCCGACCGTCACGCCGGATTGGACCAACCGCTTGAAGGCGGGCGCCTCGTAGGTAAGCTGGTAGGTTCCGGTCGGAAGGTAGGGGGCCGTATACTGGCCGAAGTCATTTGTCGCAGTTTCGAGAACGGCGCCAGTGGCGGCGCTTTCAATCAGAACTTTGACTCCCGGGATTGCGGCGCCAGTCGGATCCTGAACAGTTCCGGTGATGGTTCCGCGATTTAACTGAGCGAGCGCCGCGGACGCTGTGAGAACGATCAGAAGAACGCTACGGGTCATGGTGAAAAACTCCACATTAAGTGTCTGCTAATAACAAAAACGGCGGGGGTCGCAATGCGACGCCCCGCCGTAAAATCGATCAGAACTGAATGCGCAGGCCGAGTTGGGTGTTGCGCGGCCCGACGTTGGTCGTGCCGGTGACTTGGCCGATATTCGGATTGCCAACCGTGGTATTGGCGCGGCCGAATTGCGGCGTGTTGGTGATGTTGAAGAATTCGCCGCGGAACTGCATTTTGAGTCGTTCGCCCCAGCGGAAGTTCTTCATGATAGCGACGTCGGCGTGCTTGGTGGGACCGAAGCGGACGTTGGGGGCCCAGCGGGTCATGTTGCCGATTTCGAACTGGCCGGGTGCCGTGAGCGCGTCGGCGTTGAACCAGCGGTCCGGCGTTGGGTTGCTCACGTTGAGATCGGTCAGGTTGGCGATGTTCGGACGCTGCACGTTGATGCCGAACGTGCCGAGACTATTTGGCGCGTTGAAGCCGAGCGGAAGCCCGCTGCCAAAACGAATGATGCTCGACACCTGCCAGCCGCCGATAATCGCGTCGGCGACCTTCGGAAGGCCGGTGGCCACCGAGCGGCCGCGGCCGACCGGCAGTTCGTAGACCAGCGCGCTGACAAAGCTGTGCGGCAGGTCGTGGCCGGAGATGGAGCGGTCGCGGCTCAGATCGTAGTAGTCGCGCAGGGTATCGCCGATTTCCCAACCCTGCCACTCCGAGGCGTTGTCGATGGCCTTGGACCACTGATAGGTGACCAGCAGGTTCATCGAGCCGCTGATTTGCTTGTTGAACCGGGTAACCAGCGCGTTGAAGCTGGCCGTCGCGCCGGGCGTGTTCGTCGGCAGATTTACGTTCTGCCAGAGCGGATATGGCCGTAGCATGCGGTGCAGCGGAATCGTGGCACCGGCGAGCGGGCCCGACGGAATGACGCCGAGGAACGGATTGGCGACTGAGGCGTTGAGACCCGTTCCCCGCGACAGCTCGGCTGTGGGTAGCTGATTAGCGTTGCGGCCGGTGCCGAACGTCAGTTTGCGGGACTGCGTGCCGGTGTAGCCGACTTCCAGAACGGTGGAGCGGTTGACCTCATACTGGAAGTCCAGCGAGAAGGTCTGGACGTAAGGGTTTTTGAAGGCGAACTGCGTGCCACCGACGCTTTCGCCGACCAGGGTTGCTTGCCCGCGCGAGCTGCCGACCGGCTGATTCAACCCTTGCGGGAAGGGGTTGGACAGCAGGTTGGCAGGAACGAAGCCGTCGCCGCCCACAGTGGACACCCAAGTGGTGGTAGTAGAGAAGCCATCCGTTCCGCCCAGCGAAGCGACCTGCGGGTAAAAGATTCCGTAACCGGTGCGCATCACGAGTTTGTCCGAGATCTTGTAGGCGATGCCAAAGCGCGGGGCGAAGCCGCGCCAATCGGTTTCGCGCGGAAACCGGTTGCTGTCGCTGACGAAGATTTGGCCTCCCCGCAACGGGAAGCCAACCTGCTGGGAGAGCGGATTCTCAACATCGTAGCCAAAGTAGTTCAGCCGGTTGAACCGGTCCGTCTCGGGCCGTTGCACTTCCCAGCGCATGCCGTAGTTCAGGGTGAGGCGGCGGTTCACGCGCCAGCCGTCCTGGAAGTATAGGCCGTAGTAATTGTGGGTCCGGGCCATGGCGGGGCGAGTTGGCACGCTGCCACCCGATCCGGCACCGAGCAGGAGGGACGCGATGCCGTTGCCGAGGGTGGTCGCCGCGACAGTCGCGTTCGGACCCGCGGTCAGCCCCCGGCTGAAGTTGAAGGTGGGCGTGTTGTAGTCCGCCAGGTAAACGCGCGCCTTTTCGCCAACCCAGCCGAACTTCAGGCTGTGCGCTCCGAGTTCCTTGGTGATGTTGACCTGGAGGTTGTGGGTCTCGCGCGGAACGTCGAGGAACCGGGAGTTGTTCAACGAAGTGTAGTCCTGAATGCCGAAGCCCGGGAAAGTGGCAGGCTGGAACTGGCTGACCAAAGCGGAGGAGAAGCCCAGTTCCGTTGCGCTGCGACCCTGGCTGGGGGAGATCTGCACTTCGCGCCAGCGGGCCGAGCCGAGGAGCACGTTGACCACCCACGTCGGATTCGGCAGAATCGTCGAACCGATAACGATGCCGTGGCGCGGGTTCTGGTCGCTGAAGTTGGTGTCGGCGCCGTTGCCGAAGTAAACCGGCGCCTGGTTTTCCTGCCACGCCTTGGTCAGGCGGCCGAACATGGTGAACTTTTCGGTCTTGGCCCAGTCAATGCGAAGATCGAGGCGGTCGTTGGTTGTCACGGTTTTACCGGCAGCGACGAAGTTCCTGGCGTTGGTGAAGGCGTCGCCCTGGGTGTTTGGCGCCGGGTAGAGGTTGACGATGTTCCGGGCGACCGGATCGAGCATCGACTGCGGAATTCGGTTATCCGGGAACGGGTCGCGAACGAAACCTGAACCGCTGGGATTCGGGCGGGTGGTGAAGGGGTTGAAGATCGGAGTGATCACCCCCTGGTTATTGACCACCCGGAAGCTTTGCGAGAAGTCGCCTTGCCGCTCCAGTTGCGTGGGGACGGTGGAGATGTTCACACCCGGGCTGCCCTGGCGCAGTCCTTCGTAGCCGCCAAAGAAGAACAGGCGCTTGCTCCGCGAGATCGGGCCGGAGAAATTGCCGCCGAACTGGTTGCGCTGGAACTCGACGCGGCGCAGACCCGAACGGTTGTTGGCCCACGAGTTGGCGTCGAGGTTGTCGTTGCGCAGGAACTCGAACGCCGTGCCGTGCCAGTCGTTCGAGCCGCCGCGGGTGACCATGCTGACCACGCTGCCGTCGGACTTGCCGAACTGGGCGTCGAAGATGTTGCGGATGATCTGGACTTCCTGAACGGAGTCGACACCGGGCGATGCGATCAGCCCGCCCCAGTCGATGGCCGACGAGGGCACGCCGTCGATCATCGTGAGACCGGCTTGGCCGCGGCCGCCGTTCATCGAGAAGCGATTGTGGTTTTGGTCCTGCGTGGCCTGCGAGATACCGGTGCGCACGGCGATGACGCCGGCGTTCACGTGGACGAGCACGAACGGATTGCGCGCGTTGACGGGCAGGTCGAGCACCTGCTGGCTCGACAGCGTCACCGACCGGTTCGCGGTCTGCGTGTCGAGGATCGGCGCGCCTTCGGTGACTTGGACGGTCTGAGTGACCTCACCGAGTTGCATCGCGAGGTTCAACTCGGCCGTCTGGTTCACGCTAAGCGCGACGCCGGGACGCTGCATGGTCTTGAATCCGGGCGCTTCGGCGGTCACCTCATAGGTGCCCGGCGGAAGCTGGGAGAAAATGTAGCGGCCGTCGGCGCCAGTTGTTGTTTGGCGCGTGTCGTTGGTGGCTTGATTGCGGACCTTCACGCCGGCGCCGGGAATGGAGGCGTCGTTGGGGTCCGTGACCAGACCGGCCAACGTGGCGGTGAAGGCTTGACCGAACACCTGCGGCGTGACAACCAGCAGGAGACACAAAGAGAGAGCAAAGATTCGGAACGTCATCATGGACCAATACCCCTTGAGCAAACGCCCCATTATATCACGTTTCAGCCCTGATTGGAATACTGGTCAGACCAGATGTATAATTTTTAACTGGCTAATTAACAAACACTTATGTACGGTGGAGCGGACCCACGAGCGCGCTTCACCTGTCTTCAGAACGAGATCCGCAACCCGAGTTGGGTGTTGCGCGGACCGACGTTGGTGGTGCCAGTGACCTGGCCGATGTTCGGGTTGCCGAGCGCGGTATTGGCGCGGCCGAACTGCGGCGTGTTCGTGATATTGAAGAACTCGCCGCGAAGCTGGACCTTCACCCGCTCGCCGACGAGGAAATTCTTCAGGATGGCGATGTCGGCGTGCTGGGTGGGACCGAAGCGGAGATTCGGAATCCAGCGCGGCGCATTGCCAAGCTCGAATTCGCCCGGCGCACTCAACGCGCTCGCATTGAACCAGCGTTCGGGGGTGCGGTTATCGACGTTCAGGTCGTTCAGGTTTCCGATGCTCGGGCGCTGAACGCCGAAACCGAAGGGGCCGAGGTTGTTCGGCGCGGTCAACTGCAACGGAAGCCCGCTGCCGAAGCGGGTGATGGCTGAGACCTGCCAACCGCCGATGATGGCATCCGCAACCTTCGGCATGTCCGCGCCGAGCTTGCGACCGCGCCCGATCGGCATCTCGTAGACCAGCGCGGCGACGAAGCTGTGCGGCAGGTCATGGCCGGAGATGGAACGGTCGAGGCTGAGGTCGTAGTAGTCGCGGACCGAGTCGCCGATTTCCCAACCCTGCCACTCCGACGCGTTGTCGATGGCCTTCGACCACTGGTAGGTGACCAGCAGGTTGGTTCCGGCACTAAGGCGGCTATTGAATCGCGTGACCAGCGCATTGAAGCTCGCCGAAGCGCCCGGCGTGTTGGTCGGTAGATTGACGTTCTGCCACAGCGGGTGCGGGCGCAGCATCCGGTGGAGCGGTACGGTCTGGCCCGCGAGCGGTCCGGCCCCGATCAGGCCGTGGAAGGGATTGGCGACAGCCTGGTTCAGCCCCGCGCCCATCGACAGGAACTGGGTGGGCATCTGGTTGGCGTTGCGGCCGGTACCGAAAACCAGCTTGCGGCTCTGGGTTCCGGTGTAGCCGATCTCCATCACTGTGGACCGGGAGATCTCGTACTGCAGATCGAAGCTGAAGCTCTGCACGTACGGGCTGCTGAAGGCATACTGTGTGCCTGGGATGCTCTCACCGATCAGCGTATTGGCGCCCTGCGCGCTGCCGATGGGCTGGTTCAGGCCTTGCGGGTACGGGTTCGACAGCGGATTCTCCGGGAAGATACCGTTGCCGTCGCGGGTGGCGACCCAGGTCGTGGTGGTCGAAAACCCACTTTCCCCGCCGAGCGTCGCGACCTGCGGATAGAAGATGCCGTAGCCGGTGCGCATCACCAGGCGGTCGGTGAGCTTGTAGGCGATGCCGATGCGCGGCGCGAAATTGCGCCAGTCGGTTTGCCGCGGGAAGCGGTTGTTCCCATCGACGAAGACCAGACCACCGAGGATGGGGAATCCAAGCTGGTTGGAGAGCGGGTTCTGCATCTGAAAATCGAAATAGTTCATGCGGTCGTAGCGCTCGGTTTCGGGCCGCTGCACTTCCCAGCGCAGGCCGTAGTTGACGGTGAGGCGGCGGTTGACGCGCCAGCCGTCCTGGAAGTAGAGGCCGTAGTACATGAGCGTGCGGGCGGTTGCAGCATTGGTCGGGACGTTGCCGCCCGAACCGGTTCCCATGAGCAACGAGGCGATGGCGTTGCCGGTGGCAGTGCTTGTGACCGTGGCCGTCGGACCCGAGGTGATACCGCGCGTGAAATTGAATTGGGGTGTGTAGAAGTCGGTCCGGTTCAGCCGCGCCATCTCGCCCGACCAGCCGAATTTCAGGCTATGCGCCCCCTTCTGCTTTGTGAAGTTGAGCTGAAGGTTGTGGGTCTCACGCGGAACGTCGAGGAAGCGGCGGTTATTGAGGGCGGTGAAGTCCTGGATGCTGAATCCGGGAAAGGTCTGGGGCTGGAACTGTCCCACGAGGGCCTGCGAGAAGCCGAGCTCGGTCGCGTTGCGGCCCTGGCTCGGCGAAACCTGCACTTCGCGCCAGCGGCCGGAGCCGAGGAGGATGTTCACGACCCAGGTGGGGTCGGGAATGATGGTGGCGCCGATGGTGATGCCGTGCCGCGGATTCTGGTCGCTGAAATTGGTGTCGGCGCCGTTGCCGAAGAACTCCGGCGCGACATTATCCTGCCAGGCTTTGGTTAACCGGCCGAACATTGTGAACCTCTCGGACTTCGCCCAATCGATGCGGAGGTCGAGGCGTTCGTTGACAGTAGTACGCTTACCTCCGAGGGCGAAATTCCGGGCGTTGGTGAATTGGTCGCCCTGGACGTTGGGTTGCGGATACTGGTTAATGATGTTGCGGCCGACCGGGTCGAACAGGCTCTGCGGAACTTGGTTGCCCGGAAACGGATCGCGGACAAAGCCCGAGCCGTTCGGATTCGGCCGCGTGGTGAACGGATTGAAGACGGGAATCAACTGGCCGCTGGTGTTCAAAGTTTGCGAGAAGTCGCCTTGGCGCTGGGCGGCGGTGGGCACGGTAGAGACATTGAGTTGGGGACTGCCTTGGCGAAGCCCCTCATAGCCGGTGAAAAAGAAGATCCGCTTGCCGCGGGCAATCGGACCGGAGAAGTTGCCACCGAACTGATTGCGCTGGAACAGCACGCGGGGCTGGCCGGCGCGGTTGTTGGCCCAGGAGTTGGCATCGAGCTTGTCGTTGCGGAGGAACTCAAAGGCTGTACCGTGCCAATCGTTCGAGCCGCCGCGCGTCACCATGCTGACTACGCTGCCTTCGGTCTTGCCGAACTGGGCGTCGAAGATGTTGCGGACGATCTGAACTTCCTGGACCGAGTCGACGCCCGGCGATGCGATCAGCCCGCCCCAGTCGACGGCCGACGACGGCACGCCGTCGATCATCGTGAGCCCGGCCTGGCCGCGGCCGCCGTTCATGGAGAAGCGGTTGTGGTTCTGGTCCTGTGTGGCTTGCGAGATGCCCGTGCGGACGGCGATGACGCCGGCGTTGAGGTGCACGTGAACGAAAGGATTGCGCGCGTTGACGGGTAGATCCAGAACCTGGTCGCTTGACAGCGTGACGGAGCGATTGGCGGTCTGGGTGTCGAGGATCGGCGCCGACTCGGTGATCTGCACGGTCTGGGTGACCTCGCCGAGCTGCATCGGCAGATTCAACTCGACGGTCTGGTTGACGGCCAGCGCCACGCCGGAACGGACCATCGTGCGGAAGCCCTGCGCCTCAGCGGTCACCTCGTACACGCCGGGCGGGAGCTGCGAGAAGACATAGCGCCCCTCGGCGCTGGTGGACATTTGGCGGGTATCGCTGGTGGCCTGGTTGCGGATCTTTACGATAGCGCCGGGGATGGCGGCGTCGTTCGGATCGACGACAACCCCCGCGAGAGTAGCCGTAAAGGCTTGTCCGTAAACGTTGGCGGTGAAGACCACCGCGGCGAGCAGAGCGGCAGCAAGGCGCGGAAAAAGCATCCGTGAAGCCCCTTTCATGAAAGTCTCAGGACGGAATCATATCATACTTTTCATGAAAGTAGCCTACCGAGTTGACCGCGCTTTACCGGCAGAACGCGGCCGGCCGGGCGGCAGGTGCGCCCGGCGGGTGGCTGTGCCGTTCCAGGTAACGGCTAGAAATGGAACTTCACGGCAAGTTGCAGAATGCGCTTGCCCAGTTTGTTGTCGGCAATGCCGAAACGCTGGTTGGTCTGTTGACCGGCGGCGTTGAAGTTCAGGTTTAGGTTGTTGTCGCCGGGCAGGAACGACCAGAGCGGCTGGTTGAGGACGTTATAGGCTGAAAACCGGAACTGCAGCCGCCGATGCTCGCCGATTTGGAAGTTTTTGAACGTCGATATGTCGTGGTTGATCAGCGCCGGTCCGCGCAGGTAAGGGAAGATGATGTCCCCGTTGCGGCCGGGAGCCGGTGGCGCGAAGCAGGCGCCGTTGATGAACTGGTTCGGGCCGAGGTTCCTCCGCGGATCGCATGTGAGGAACGGCTGCGCGCGGATGTTCGGCGTGCCGGTGATCGCGTTCTGTTGGAGCGCCGTTCCGTCGGCTAACTGGCCAGCGATATCGAAGTTCGACGTGTCGTTCGACGCGAGTTCCACGCCGCTCGCCGCGGTCGTAATTCCGGAGATCTGCCAGCCGTTGGCCAGGCCGCGCAAGACCGCATTGCCGTTCTTCACCAGGCGGCCCAGCTCCCAGTTGTAGGCAACGCTGAAGATGTGGGTGCGGTCGAATTCGAGCACGCCGTAGTTCGCATCGATGCTCGTGCCGATCGCCTGCGATCCGCCGACGTTGCGGATACCGAGCACCTTCGAAAAGGTATAGGAAGCTTGAATATTGAAGTTGCCGGTGTGCTTGCGGATGGAGGTCTGCAACGCGTTGTAGTTCGAGTAGAAGTCGTTGCGGATGACGTTGATCGCGTTGTAGAGCTGGAACGGCCGGAAATTCTGCGCGTTGGCGTTGGGCGTGGCGAGCATAGCGCCTTCAGGCACGGCATTAATGTTGCGCAAGACGCCGCCGTTCAGCAGGTTCCGGCTGGCGTTCCCCACGTAGGCGGCCGTAAACATGGTCCGTGCGGGCAGACGCCGGGCGATCTCGAAGCTCCAGTTGTAGCTGGTCGGCTTTTCGTCGTCGTTGGGATCAACCACAGTGATGGAGGTCAGACCGAGCGCTCGCGGAGTCAGGTTGTCCACCTCGCTCGCGAGCCCCGGGGCGCCGGAGTTCGTTGAACGCTGGCCAGCGGCGACGGCATAGGAGCCGGCGCAACAAGTGGGGGTGTTGTAGCGAAACACGCCGACGCCGCCGCGCAAAATCGTATTGCCGCTGCGGTCGATGTCCCAGGCAAAGCCAAGCCGCGGTTGGTAGAAGAGGCCGCGAGTGGGAAAGCCGCCCATCGGTACCGACGGGTCGATGGCATTGTAGCGGAATCCGGTCAGGTCTTCGAAGGCGGCGTTCGGATCGTAAAGGTCCGCGCGGAAGACGCCGAAGCCGAGGTTGGCTCGCCCGGTGTCCCGCCAAGGTTCCAGGCGGCTGAGGCGCACTCCGTATTCGAATGTAAAGCCGGGCGTCACCTTCCAGGAGTCTTGCAGGTAACCTTCCCAGACATTGTAGGCCTGCCGGCCATCGGCATTGAAATTCTGCTCGGCGTAGTTCTGGTAGATGCCGAGCGCGAGGTCCGAGTAGACGTTGCCGCTGGTGAGGCCATGGTTCGGTTGAAACGTGTAGGTTCCCTGCGAAGCGCCGCTGTCGGGCTGGTCCTGCTCGATCCGCTGGAAATAGAAGCCAAACTTCATGGAGTGGCTGCCGCGGAACCACGACAGGTTGTTGCCGGCCGACGTGAGCCATTTGGTGGCGAAATAGACCGGGTTGAAGCCACCGCGATTGAATACCTGCGCAGCGCCGCGGTTGATCGTCAGATTGGGAACCTGAGTCACGCCGTTATCGTAGATGCCCTCGACGGGCAGGCCAATCGCTCCGCGGGAGGCGGCGTCCGGGTCCGCCAGCCGGTTCGGAAAGTCGATGAAGGTGTAGCCGAAGACGAACTCGTTGGTCAGGCGCGGGCTGAAGGTCTTGATCAGGCTGGCGCTGGTCGATGTCGATACGTTGTCGCCCACCACGTTGGTGGGGTAGGGTACCGAGTTGCCGCTGCGGCCCCAAAGTTGGACCGGGAAGTTCTGGGTCTCTTTCTGGAGGTTGTAGCGCACGAAGAGCCGGGTGTAGTCGCTGATGTTGTAGTCGACGCGGCTGTTCCACTGATGCATCGGCTGATCCAACAGCAGCGCCTGGACGTAGTTGAAGCCTTGATTCTGTAACGGATCGACGTTGGCCTCGGGCAGCAAATTCTGTAGCGCCAAGCCACGCGGCTCGAGGCGGTTCTGCGGAATGATGTTGTTCGGCACCGGCAGGCCATCGAGCCTGATCGTGGTGACCTGGGCGTCGGGGCTACGCAATGCCTGGAGGTAAGCCGAGTTCGAGAAATCGCCATTGCGCATAGCGGCGTCGGGCACGACCGCGTTGAGAACACCGGTATCGATCCGCTGCCGGTAGAATTCGTAGCCGGTGAAGAAGAACAGCTTGGTCTTGTCCCGGTTGAAGCCTTTCCACGAGATCGGCCCGCCGATGTTGCCGCCGGGATATTGGTATTGATTTTGGGGGCGTTCCTGTCCAGCGCGATTCAGCCGCCAATCGTTTGCATTGAGGCGGTAGTCCCGCATGTAGAAGTACGCGGTGCCGTGGAACTCCCGGCCGCCGCCCTTGGTGATGGCGCTGAGCACCACTGGACCCTTCGCGTGCTCGGCCGAGTAGGTGCCCGTGAGCACCTTAAACTCTTGCAGCATGTCCACATTGGGGTTCACCGGGGTGGCGCAGTTGCAGCCCGGGTCGGCCGTGTTCGAGCCGTCGGTGACAATGTCCATCGCATTGCCGCGCTGGCCGTTTGCTGAGAAGTAGCCGACCGCCGACTGACGGCCTCCGTCGCCGTTGCCATTGATACCGATGTTCTCGCCGCTGAAGGCGGCCATGTTCTCGAGGCCGGCCCCGGTGGGCGCCATTCCGGGGATGATCTTGATCAGTTCTGCCGCGCTGCGGCCGACGATCGCCAAGTTCTGCATCTGTTCGGCAGTGATTGTCGTGGACTGCTCGCCGGAGTCGACCGGGGTGACGGTGTCCATCTCGCCGGTGACGCTGACCGTTTCGCTGGTCAGGCCGACCTGCAGGACCAGGTCCGGAAGGTTGCGTTTGTCGCCGGAGCGGAGAACGACGTTCGTCCGCTCAAGCGATGAGAAGCCCTGGGCTGTGATACGTACGGTGTACGTGCCAGCCGGAACGGCGGCAATGTTGAAGAAACCCGCGTCGTTGGTTTGCGTTCGGCGGGGCGTGCCGGATGCGTCGTCGGTAAGCACCACGTCGGCGCCCGGCACGACAGCGCCCGAGGCGTCTTGCACGACCCCGGTCAGGGAGCCGGTGATCTGCTGCCCAAGCGCCATGGGCGCGAGACACAGGCAGAGAATAACGGCGCATAGGGTTATGCGTCCGGCGAATGTTTGACAAGCTTTCGGCTGTGTCCCAGTCGAGCGAACGTTCATGGATACCTCCTTGTTGGGTCTTCCACATTGGAGGTCTCCAGGATGATCCCAGA
>CAYPUQ010000091.1:0-9074 GCA_964413655.1 uncultured Solibacteraceae bacterium
CATGGATTGAGTTTAATGCGGCCGGTGGAAGAGGATCAACCGGGCAAGTCTCCTCTCCGATCCGGGGATTCCAGGATCGGATACCATAACATAACTCGGATGAGCGGACGTTGGAACGCCGGCGCGATTGCCGGGGCCGTCTTTCTTGCGCTTCAGGTGCTGCTGATTCTTGGGGCGCGTTTCACGCCGGCGCGCTATTTTTGCTGGGCGCCCCACACTGCCCAGGTGCGGTTTTCGCTGGCGGTGGACATTGACGGACGCCGGCTGTCTCCGGCCGGCGTCCAGGCGCGTTACCGCTTTTTGTGGAGTCCCGAATGGGAGGCTCACGCCGCCTACCATGTCATGGACACGGTCCGGCGGTTTGAAACGGTCTACGGCCGGGAGGACGGCGCCCGGGTGGCGATGACGTACCGCGTGAACGGGGGCGAGGACCGCCGCTGGACGTGGCCGGAATGACGGCTCCAATCCGGTGGCTGGTGTGGAATCCGCTTCGGCTCCGCGGTTTCGCGCTGCCGGAGCAACTGGTATTCATTGCGAAATTCGCAGCGCTGGCCGCGGCTGGGGAGGCGGTCTTTCCGCTTTTTTTGCCGTTCTTCCCGGCGATGGAGTGGATCGTCTCGCCGGAGCAGTTCGCGCTACTGTCGGCGGTGGCTTGGTGGGCCGGTTACCTCACACTCTTTTTTACGCGTTTCGTCCGCTTTGCTTGCCTGACGCTTGGCGCGATGTGGATCGCCGGCCTGCTCGCCTGCCAGCCCTGCCACTCGGTCGCTCACACGTATCTGGGCTGCGTGTTGTTTCTGATCGGGTGTAGCAGCCACACCACCGGCCCGCGGCTCTTGCAGGCCCAGGTTGTGATTCTGTACGCGGGGGCGGCGCTGAACAAAGGGCTCGACCCCGACTGGTGGAACGGCCGCTACTTCGAGACCCTCATGGTCGAGCATCACCGGGTAGCCGTGTACATGACGGTTGCCGAGTGGCTGCCGCCGATGCTGTTGTCGCGAGCGATGGGGATCGCGACGATCGCGCTCCAGTGCATGCTGGCCGTGTGTTTTTCCCACCGGGCATGGCATCATCTCGGCATCGGGGTGGGAGTTCTGTTCCATGGCGCCATGATCCTGTTGATGCAGATGACCTTCGGCCCGTTCTTCCTGGTTCTACTCGCCAGCTACGTTGCATTCGTCAAGCTGCCCGCGGAGCTGACCATTTTGCGGGCGCAGCGGTGGTTACTCGCGCCGCTGCTCCAGTTGGACCCGGACGGCAGGTTCCGCGACGCGACGGCGGGACAGGCCGGCGGCATGGCAGTCGAGCCCAGGGGAACGCTCTATAGCGGCTGGAGCGCGGTGCAGCGGCTCGTGCTCTACCAGCCGCTGTTCTGGTTCCTGGCCATTCTACCGCTGATGTCGAGTCGGGGCGGCGGCATGGTTCGCGGCCTGACGATCGTGGGATTGATCCTGTTCCTGAACCCGTGGCTGCCGAAGTTTTGGCGAAGCGGTGGCGGCTCAGGGTGCCTGAGCCTGAAAGAGTTGAAAGGCGCGGACGGGGCGTAGCGGCGGAATCGCTTCAAGGAGACCTTCCAGCGGGCGCACCCGGGCGCGGTTGGCGAGCGCCGGTGGCAGGAACCCGAACCGATGAACGGCTGGGTTTACCAAGCCGGCACGCCGCATGGCCGGAAAGACGACTCCCGGCCGCATCCGGGCGACGCCCTTGTCGCCTTCCCATGTCATCCGTGGAGACAGCAGGATCTGGAGGTAGTAGGACACGTTGTAGGCGTTCGGTTCGAGGAACACAAGCCGGCCGCCAGGTTTGAGCATGCGCCGCATGGCCGCGAAGCAGAGTTCCAGATCGTGAAGATGATGAAGCATAAAGAAGCCGGCGACGAAATCGAACTGTCCATCGAGTTCGGCGGGATGGTCGATGAGGTCGGCGCAGTAGAGGGGGATGTCCGCCTCCCCTTCGAGGTAGCCGCGAAGCTGGTCCAGCAGGAAGGGGCTCAGGTCGAGCCCGGCCAGGTTGTGGTATCCACGCCGCAGCAGCGGCAGAGTGTAACGACCCATGCCGCAGCCCACCTCGATGATCCGATGGTGCTTCTCGATGCCCGCCGTACGCAGCATCTCGTCGACCTGCCGGCGGACATACGGGGTGTCGGCCGGTCGCATCGTATCTTTGACGCCCGCGCCGAAGTAGGCCAGTTGCTTTTCGTTGTGTTCCTTGATTTGCCGCTCGCCGGTCATCGGTTCCTCATTTCCCTTCCATGTTCCGCCTGCACACCGCGATCAACGAAGATCCCCACGGCCAGCGAACAGAGTCGCTCCACGACGCCTCGGCCCGGTTCAGCCGCGCCAGCAGGGAGTTGAGCCACAGCGGCGGCAGGTCTTCGCGATCGCGCTGCCTGGCCGACTGGCGGGCCATCAGACGCGACACCGCAAGCAGCGGAAACAACAGGAATTGATAATAACGCCTTTCCTCGACCACGAGGCCGGCGGATTCGACGGCCCGCCGCAGGGTGGCGCCGGTGTAGCGCCGCAAGTGACCGGCAGCCTCATCCCGATAGCTCCACAGCCACGGAAACGCGGGCACGCTGAGGATCGCGCAGCCTCCGGGCCGGACCACGCGGCGTACCTCGCGGAGGACGGCGCCGTCGTCAACATGTTCGAGGAGGTCGAGCAGAAACACGGTGCCGAAGGTACTGTCCGGAAAAGGCAGGCAGGTAGCGTCCGCGCGGGTCAAGCGGCCGTCGCCGCCTACGGCTGAAAGGTCCAGTCCCACGGCGCGATAACCGCGGGCAGTGAGACGTTCCACCCACCGGCCGGTTCCCGCGCCGATGTCCAAGACCATTTCGCCGGACTGTCCATAGCGGGCAGTCAACCGGTCGAGGAGGAGATCGCGGCCGGCGAACCAGAAATGACCGTGCTCAATCCGCGAGAGAGTCCGAAGGCGCTCGCGATCCATGGGAACAGTCCATCATCGCACGGGCGCAAGGTGCTGCTGGTCAAACAAACGCACTGCCGCCCTCCGTGCCGCTGAGTCGATGGAGGCCCTTGCTACCCGGCCCCCATCAGCACGATACCCAATGCGCTGGCCGGAACGCGAAGTAGGGGCCACCCATTCCGAATGCGGACCCGGTCCTCACGCGGCGAACAGCCGGCAGCGGCCGTATTCATTTCCTTGTCGCCGAACGGACCGTGGGTCTGGGCCCACAAAACCGCATTCAGCGTGCGGGGCACGAGACGAGAAATGGCCCGGTGTTCAGCCGCTTGCTTATGCGCACGTTCGGTGGAAGCGTGTGGGGGATGGACGCTAAGCTGGTTGTATGCGACGTACGGCATTTCTCTTTTTGCTCGCGGGGCTGTGCATGCCGCTTGAGGCGGAAACGGCGGGCGGTGTCCAGTGGACGGCTCCGGCCGGGTGGAAGGCGCAACCGGAGCGGCCGATGCGCGCGGCCACCTACATGGTTGCGCCCGCCAGTGGCGAAAAAGAGCCCGGCGAATGCGCCGTGTTCTACTTCGGGCCGGGCCAGGGCGGTGGCATCGATGACAACATCAAGCGCTGGCTGAACCAGTTCGAACCGAGCACGGCCAAGGCGGGCCAGCCGAAATCGCGGACCATCAACGGGTTGAAGGTGACCACCATCGATCATGCGGGCACGTACAAGTCCGCCGGGGGTCCGATGATGAAGGTGCAGGCCGTCAAGCCGGGCTTCCGGCTGCTGGGCGCGATTGTCGAGGCGCCGCAAGGGAATGTGTTCTTCAAGTTCACGGCTCCGGAAAAAACAGCGGCCGCGAACGAATCCGCTTTCGAAAAGCTGCTTCAATCCGTCAAAAAGTAGACAGGAGGGTGAACATGCGCATCGCCGCAACGCTCGGAGTGTTCCTTGTTTCTATCGGCTCGCTGGCCGGAATGGACTGGCCGCAGTGGCGTGGCGCCAATCGCGACGGCACATCGCCGGAGACCGGTCTGCTGAAGTCGTGGCCGGCGGGCGGTCCGAAGCAGGTCTGGAAGTTCGTAGGGCTAGGCGCGGGCTACGCGTCGGTCTCGGTGGCCGGCGGCCGGATTTACACCCAGGGCCAGCGGGGCGACGCGCAGTACGTCGTGGCATTGGATGAGACGACCGGCCGGAGGATCTGGGAGACACGCCACGGCGGGCCGTATCGCGAGCGGCGCGGCGATGGGCCGCGCGGTGTGCCGACGGTGGATGGCGACATGCTGTACGCGCTGGCGGCGGATGGGAGTCTGTCGGCCTTGCGAACTGAGGACGGCAAGTCCGTTTGGAGTCTCCACATGGTGCGCGATTTCGGCGGCCGGGTACCCAATTGGGGTTACAGCGAATCGCCGCTGGTGCATGGCGACCGGCTGATCGTCACGCCCGGCGGATCGGGTAAGGCGATCGTGGCGCTGGACAAGCGGACCGGTAAAACGGTTTGGTCGTCACAGAGCGACGGCGCCGCGTACTCCTCTCCCGTGCTGGCACGTGTCGGCACGGTCGACACGCTGCTGGTGTTCACCGACCGGGGAGGGGTAGGGCTGCGCGCCGGCAATGGCGAACTGCTATGGCGCTACAACAACGTGGCGAACCGCACCGCGAACATCGCCACGCCCATATTCCGCGATGGCTTGGCGTTCTTTTCGTCCGACTATGGCACCGGCTGCGCTTTGCTGCGCCTGACCGGCGCTGGCGGCGGCGTGAAAGCCGAAGAAGTCTACTTCAACCGGGATATGAGAAATCACTACAGCAGTTCCGTTCTGGTTGGCGATTATCTCTACGGGTTCTCAAGCGCGGTACTGACTGCGATGAATTTCAAGACAGGCGAAGTGGCGTGGCGTGACCGAAGCGTCGGCAAGGGGTCAGTAGCATACGCCGACGGGAGTCTGTATGTGCTGGGCGAGAACGGAACGATTGCTCTCGTTGAAGCGTCCCCCGAGGCCTACAAGGAAAGATCACGGTTTTCGATTACCAAGAGCGATCTGCCGGCTTGGGCGCCGCCAGTGATCGCGAACGGGCGAATGCTCATAAGGGATCAAGACGCCCTTTACAGTTTCGTGGTGAAGTGAACGCTCCAAAAAGACCGATGGGGCGGCACCCTCAAGATCGACATTGGGCCTGCGCGGTGTTGACGCCATCATTGTGCGTCTGAGACGCCGCACCTTGTTTCGGTGACCTTTCCGGACGTACGCCGTGCAGGTTTCACACCCTGTCGATTTGAGACCGGCCGCCCCTTTGATAGCCAGGTTCTATTTCAAACCTCCTTTTTGGAACGTTCCAGACTCTCTACTTATTTCCCTTCTTTCTTAACCACTCACTTAGTTCCACCTTCATTTTCGCGCCGCGCCAGAGCTGTGTCAACAGAAATCGGACACATGCAATATTCGTTCCAAACTCTCTTTTTTTCGGTCTCTTATGAGCGCTTCCTTCGCCTTGTTTCGCGAGATTGAGAGAGGAACGAATGATGATCGAATCCCGGCCGCGGCGCGCCGCTCCGCCGGTTCCCCCCATGCGCCACATTGAAGGCACTTCGCGGCAGGAACAGACACGGCTCACTCTGTTGAACGAGATCGTCAACGGTGCGTCGCTGCGTGAGTTGGGACTGCGCGCGGGCGACCGCGTGTTGGATGCGGGTGCAGGGTTGGGGCAGTTGGCGAGGGCCATGGCGCGCCGGGTTGGGGCGCTGGGCGAGATCGTGGCGGTGGAGGGGAACCAGGAGCAGTTGCGTGTGGCGCGCAAGCTGGCGCAAGGCGCCGGCGAGTCCCTGCTGGTGGACTTCCGCCTCGGCGACTTGCATGAACTGCCGCTGTATCCGGGAGAATGGGGCAGCTTCGACGTGGTTCACAGCCGGTTTGTGTTGGACCATACCGCCGACGCGCCGCGTGTGGTTCGAAACATGGTGCGGGCTGTCCGGACCGGCGGCCGGGTCGTACTGGAAGACACGGAACATTCGATGCTCCGGTTGAACCCGGTGCCGCCCGCTTTCGAGGTGTTGTGGGAAGCCTACGTATCGGCATACGACATCCCCGCCGCGGGCGACCCGCTGCCCGGGCGGTGGCTGGCCGGATTGTTGGCCGCAGCCGGCGCGGCGCCGATCCGGGTGACGACGGCGGCGTTGACTGTCCAGGCAGGCGACCGGGACTTTCCGGCCGTGGCGCGGAGCCTCTTCGAGATGGTGAGCGGGTCGCGGGAGCGGCTGCTGGCCGAGAACCGGATCGCCACGGGGCAGTTCGAGGCGGGTTTGGAGGCGATTCGGACATGGGCGGCCCGGCGCGACGCCGCGCTTTGCTGGCCATTCTTTGTGGCCGAGGGATTGCGCGAATAGGGTGGCTACTTGACCGGCGTGCCGGTAATCCGCACGTTGCGGAAGGTCCCCATGTCGAAGAAGGATCCGATGCCGGCCTTCCCCGATCCGAGGCTCCAGTCGACGGCACGCATCGAGGCCGAGGTCTCATCGTTCACCCAGACATCGACCCGGCCAGCTTTGGCGCTGTAGACGAGCTTGACGCGGTGCCAGTCTTCACCGGTGAGCGTGGCCGGCCCGTCGAGCGAACTGATGCGGACACGGTCACCACCGAAAACATGAAAGATGCCGTTGTGCACCGCGACCTCGCGGCCGCGGTCGACAGACAGGTGGGCGTAGTTGAAGTGGTTCTCGTCCCGCCAGGCGTAGATCAGGATCAACGAGGTGCGGCGATTGCGCTCGGCAAAGTGCTCCTTCTTCACCTCGGCCTCGATGCTCAGTTCGTCGAAGTCCGGCGTCAAGGCAAGGGCATACTGGGACGGCCGGCGCGGCTGGGTGGATGGACGGGCTGTTAGCAGGCGTAACGTCTCGACGCCATCGACTCGTTCCACTTTCCAATCGGCGGCGTTAGGAACTTGCCATTGGTGGCCAAACGCCTCAATCCGGTCGGCCGCGACCAGCGCGGCGCACACGCCGAACAGCACCAGCAAGCGCATGGTAACGATGGTATCAACCCTGCGAGCCGTAACGAACAATCACCGAGATCCGCCGGTTGGCCGCCGCGCCGGGGTCGGCCGGGTTCCGCAGACTGCGATCGGCGAAACCGCGAACCTGCCGGAGTTGGCCGGCGCGCAGACCGCGATCCTCCATCAGGCGCCGGGCGGAATTGGCGCGGTCGGAGGAAAGTTCCCAGTTCGTATACTCTGTCCGGGCGGCGAAAGGTCGCGCGTCCGTGTGGCCCTCGATGACGATGTCGTTGGGAATCTGGCCGAGTTCGCGAGCCAAGACCGCCAGCATCTCCTCGCCGCTCTTGCTCGGGTGGGCGCTCCCGGTTTCAAAGAACATCCCCGTTTCGGTTTCGATCAACTCGATCCGCAGGCCCTCGCCGGTGACTGTCATCTCGACCTGGTTCTTGAGTTTTTGGAACTCAGGTATCTCCTTCATCGCGCTTTCGATCTCCTCGCGGAGCCGGTCGAGGTCGTTGCGCGCCAGCGCGAGGGTTTCACCGCTGCCCGCCGCGGCGCTGCCGGTCTTCCCCGCCGCGCCATGGGGATCGTTGAAGTAGCCGGCCACCGCTTCGCGGATGTTGGTACTCGAATTCATCAGCCACATCACCATGAAGAAGGCCATCATGGCGGTGACGAAGTCGGCGTAGGCGACCTTCCAGGCGCCGCCGTGATGGCCGCCGTGACCTTTCGTTTTCTTGACGATGATGACAGGCCGGGCCATCGCTGTCAGGCTGCCTTCGCGGTGGTTCCGGCCGCCCCGCCACCGCGGCAGGCGGCTTCCATTTCCTTGAAGGTTGGCCGGATCTCGGTCGGGATGGCGCGGCGGGCAAACTCGGCCGACAAAATGGGGGCGTTGCCGTTCAGATAGGCAATCGCGCCGACGCGCAGGACGTTGAGGTATTTATGCTCCGCTTCGTTGACCTTTGCCATCGCCTGGGCCAACGGGCCGAAGAAGCCATAGCACAGCAGAATGCCGAGAAACGTTCCGACCAGTGCTGCCGCGACCTTGTGGCCGATCTCCTCGGGTGGGCCGCCGAGCGCGCCCATGGTGATCACAACGCCGAGGACCGCCGCGACGATGCCGAGACCGGGGAGCGAGTCGGCGACCGTCGTCAGTGCCGAGACCGGCTCGCCGGCTTCGTGGTGCTGGACCTCCATGTCCAGCTCCATTAACTGATCGAGTTGCCACGGTTCGACGCCCCCGCTGATCGACATGCGTAGCGTGTCGCACAGGAAGTGAACCGCATGATGGTTCTTCAGGAAATTCGGATACTGCGTGAAGATGTCGCTCTTGTCCGGCTCTTCGATGTCGGATTCGAGCTTGGTCGCGCCGTTCTTGCGGGCCGACTGAAACAGTGCATTCAGCATCTGGAGCGTTTCCAGGTACAGCGCACGATTAATGGGGCTGCCCCGTAGAACCCCGATCAGGCCGCCGACGATGCCACGCACCGTATGCAGGGGATTGGCGATGAGGAGAGTTCCGGCCGCGGCGCCGCCGATGATGACCAGTTCGGCAGGCTGGAACAACACGGCCAACTGGCCGTGTTCCATCAGGTATCCACCTATAACCGCGCCAATTACGACGAGGATTCCAACCAGAGCAAGCATGCGAGATCGTGAAGTACCGTTCCTCCTCCTGTCTATCGGCCGGGCCCGGTGGGAACTTGAGAGCCGCCTGCGGCGCTGCCGAAGAGGCAGCGCCGCGCGCTGAACTGATCGGCGGCCTCAAGGAATTTGCCGGGGATCTGGGCTTCGCGAAGACGGAGAATTTCCGGACTTACGCGCCCGAGACGCGAGCCCACTACCGCTGCTACTACACGGATAAGCTGAAGCTCCCGCAAGCACGCGAAATCGGGATGAATGTCGTGGGACTCCACAAGGAGCTCCGATCAGTCCCTTGCTCAGCAATTTATACATGCGCCGGTTCGTGCTCGGCTGGAAGCAGTTGGGGCACGAGAAGCGTTTAAGAGCGTATGTCGTCAACTATGCCGATGACCTGGTGATCTGCTGTCGGGGCAACGCGCACGATGCGTTGGCCGCGATGCGGGGAATCATGCGGAAGCTGAAGTTAACGGTGAACGAGACGAAGACGCGGGTCTGGGCCGAAAACGGGACGGGCCTC
>CAYPUQ010000091.1:9174-16843 GCA_964413655.1 uncultured Solibacteraceae bacterium
GTTAACGGTGAACGAGACGAAGACGCGGGTCTGGGCCGAAAACGGGACGGGCCTCCAGCAGGGTTTTGTTCCGTCGAGTCTCGCTGCTTGCCCGAAAGAGGCTGCGTCAGTGGCTGTGCGCCAAGCACAAAGTGCCCTGGCCGGCGGCCAAGCAGTTTCCGGAAGCCGCCCTGCATGATGACCTGGGTTTGGTCCGGCTTACTGCGCGGACCCGCAGCTTCCCGTGGGCGACCTCGTGAGCCTTTCTCCGAGAGCCGGATGCGGGGAAAACCGCCTGTCCGGTTCGATGAGCGGGGTGTGAAAGCGGAGCATGATGGGCTAGACTAGTCCGCCGCGCCGGTTAGGGAAATTCAGGTAAATAAGCCGTAACGATTACTTGCGCGCGATTTCTTTTGACTTCGATCCGGTTCTCATGGCAGTATGGATTCAGCGCTGATTGTCAGAGAGTAGATCCCCCTGGTTCGCGATTCCCACCCGATGAGAGTTCCCGCAAATCGAGAGATTGGCTCACGTTCAGCGTGCTGGAAACCGCTCTTTTTCGGAGCGGCATGAAAGGAGTCTGTTTTGGAAATGAGGCTGTACGTCGGGAACCTCCCGTTCAAGGCGAGCGAAAATGATGTGCACGAGTTCTTTGCACAATATGGTGTTAACCCGGTAGAAGTGAACCTGATGCGGGACCGCATGTCCGGTGAACCGCGCGGGTTCGGTTTCGTGGAAGTGGGGAGCCAGGACGATCTATCCACGGCGATCCAGGTCTGCAACGGCAAGGAATTAATGGGCCGGCAGTTAGTGATCAACGAAGCACGGCCGCGCGAGGAAGGCGGCGGCGGTGGCGGTAACCGCGGCGGCGGTGGCGGCCGGGAACGCCGTGGTGGTGGCGGTGGCTTTGGCGGCAACCGGCGCTACTGATAGAACTAGTCGCTCTTTCAAAAGGTGAATCGCGCCCGGCGGCAGTTTGCCGGCCGGGCGTGATACCCTCGTTTTCTGGATGTCCAAGAAGTCCCGCAAAGAGCGGGGACGCGACGATACTGCGTCCTCGCAATCCTCCCTCATCGATCGTTTCTTACGTTTCCTGTCCGCCCACCGGATTGAAGCGCAATGGTCCCTTGTCTTGCTGGCGGCTTGCCTGGCCGTCTATTATCAGGCGGGTGCCCACTCCTTTCTGAACTGGGGCGACGATACGGTCATCTACGGGAACTCCGCGCTTGAAAACGGAATTACTTGGGAATCGGTGAAGTGGGCGTTCGCGAACCGTGATGGCGGCCTGTGGCAGCCGCTCACGTGGCTCACCTATATGTGGCACATCGGCTGGGAAGGCCCCGACCCATCCACGTACCACTGGCTGAGTATCGTCCTGCATTCCTTCAACGTGTTGCTGCTGTTCGCTGTGCTGCGCGTCCTGAGCGGAGCGCTTTGGCGTAGCGCCGTGGCCGCGCTGTTGTTCGCCGTGCATCCGCTGCTGGTGGAAGGTGTCGCGTGGGCTTCGCAACTGCACCTGTTGCAGGGACTTTTCTTCGCACTTTTGAGCTTGTGGTGTCACGGGTGTTTCATGAAGGGCCAGTGGCCGCGCGGGAATTACGTGCTGAGCATCGTATTCCTGACTGCGGCGCTCTTGCATTATCCGCTGCTGTTTGCGTTTCCGCTGCTCTTCTTCCTGTTGCGGCGCGAAGGCGGATCTTCGCTTGAGAAGATGCCGCATCTGGTGCTCGGCGCGTTGGCGGCGGTGATGGTAGCCTTATCGCCGCGCGGGGTCCCGGAAGACTTGGCGGCCCTGGTGACTCAGATTCCGGCGTTGCAAGCGATCCCGGCCGCCGTGGCCGTTTACGTCGCGAAACTGTTCTGGCCGGCGAACCTTGTCGCGGCGTATCCGGCCGAAGCTTACGCCACGCCGCTGTTCGTTGGGGCCGGCGCGGCCTTGCTGGTTATTGTCACGGCACTGGCGATCTGGCAACGCCGGGAACGTCCCTGGGTTGCCACCGGCTGGTTCTGGTTTTTGCTCGCCACGCTGCCCGCCGTAGCCGCGCGCAACGCGGAAGGCGCCCCCTTCGCGGACGGCAACGTCTACGCCGGCTTGCCTGGACTCGCGATCGTGCTTTGCTGGGCCATACCTTCCCTGACCGGCGAGGCTTTGTTTGCGCGGACGCCGGTTCGCGTCGCCGTGGGGTTGTTGGTGGCTGCGCTGCTTGGGCGAGCCTACATCCGCGCGGCCGACTGGCAAGATGCGCTCGCCTTGTGGGAGAAGGACTCGCGGAGGATCGAGGCAAACGACCTGTTGCATTATCAACACGCGCGGACTCTGGAAGAGTTCGGGCGCGCCGAAGAAGCTATCCCGATCCTCGAAGAGATTGTCAAAAGGCGGCCGGACTTCGGCGCCGGACTCAACAAACTCGCTGCCGCGCAGATGCGGACGCAGCGGGACGAGGAAGGCGAAAAGAACCTGGAAGAAGCTCTTCGCGTTTCGCCGAACGACGGCAACGTCTGGTACAACCGCGGGATTCAACTCAAGAATAAAGACCAGTACGAAGAAGCTGAGGCGGCATACCGGAAAGCGATCGAACTGGGCTTGAAGGGCAAGACGCTGATCGTCGCGCACGACGATTTGGGCGTAGTCCTGACCAAGCAAGTGCGCCTCGAAGAAGGATTGGCAGAGTTCGAGAAGGCTTTGAAGCTCGACCCCCACTTCACGAACGCCCGACGCAATCGCGCCATCACGCTATTCAATCTCGGCCGCATGCAGGAAGCCGAGACCGAGTTTGCCGCCATCGTCGCCCGGCGGCCGGAAGACCAGACGGCCCAGAAGGCACTGAAGTTCATTCGGAGCGGCGGCCAGACCTCGCTCGAATAGTCTCGATCACAGCGGCGCGACCAACCGCCGCCCGCGGCAGATGGTCAACCGGCTTACGATCCGCCGCGGCGTGGTGACCGTGTTCCGCTGCGAATCGGTCAGTTGAAACTGTCCGTCTTCCATGGCGAGGAGCGCCACGTCGGCGGGGGCGCCAACGGCCAGGGTCCCGAGACCTTCGACCCGGTTTACCACGCGCGCCGGCGCGGCCGTCGATCGAACGAGGATATCGTCGAAGCTCATGCCGAGATGGAGGAACTTCGTCATCGTGGTCGGCATGTCGTACACGGGACCATTGACGTTGAGATTGTAGATGTCGGTCGAGATGGTGTCGGGCAGGAAGCCGTCGTCCATCGCCTTCCGCGCGGCGGCGAAATTGAAACTGCCGAGGCCGTGGCCGACGTCGAAGACAACTCCACGGCTCCGGGCCTCGCGAACGCTCGCCCTCACCTTCCCCGACGCATCGATTATTCCCAGCGTGTGCGTGTTGTAGCAATGCGTCACGACGTCGCCCGGACGCATAAGCGCCATTACCTGGTCCGTCTCCGGCGGCGCGAAACTGATATGCGCCATCAGCGGAATCTTGTACTGGTCGCACAGCTCGCGGGCGACTTTCAGGAAATCCAGGCTGTACCGGCCGTTCATGTTCGACCCCACCTGGAACTTCACGCCAAGCAGGATGTCGCGGTTCGCCGCCACCGTCTCGCCGGTCCGTTTGACGAAGCTCCGGACGTATTTCACCGGATCGATGTCCGGATTCCGTGTGTCGGGATAGAGGTAGACGTACCCGTAGATCCGTGCCTGCGCCGGATTCACGATGAATCGGCGGAACCCCTCCGCTTGAGTCACACCGAAGCTACCGGCGTCGACCCAGGTGGTGGTGCCCGACCGCGCCGCGATCGGATCGGCCTCCACCCCGAGCCCGGTCCCGCCGTGGTAGCAGTGCGTGTGCAAGTCGACCAGACCCGGCGTGACATAGAGGCCGCTCGCATCGATGACGTCGATGCCCCGGTCCGCTGGAATGGCGGGCTCGATTGCGGCAACCCGGCCGTCCGCAATGGCGACGTCGGCGCGGCCGCTGAAGCCGCGCGACGGGTCGCGGACCTCACCGCCGCGGATCACGATGTCGTAGCGCCGGGCTGGTTGCTGCGCGAGCGCTGCCCCGGCGAGGGCGCTCAAGAAGAGACGGCGATCCATGACTGCGCTATGCCCGCCGCCGCGGTTCCGGATACTGGTAGCGCTCAGCCGACCAATTGGCTTCGCCATACTCGCCGAGGTCCACCTTGCCGCGCATCGTGCCGCCGCTGACCGAGCCGGCGAAATCGTACCGCAGCGTTGTGCCCTCGTAGCGGTGGGCGCTGCGGAAGCGAACTTCGCTGCCATCGACGACGCCGCGCAAGTCACCCGTCGTGATCTCGCCGCGATGGCTGCCGAGCAGATTGTCGTTGGACTGCTCGAAGAAGAGGCCATGTTCGGTCGTGCCGAGCAGGAAGTCGATCCGCAATTTCCACTGGCCCGCCACCTGGGCGGCGGGACCGCTCGCCGGAGTGGTGGACTGCTTCGGCGGCTTCGAGAGTACCGCGTGAATCGCATCCGCCGCCACCTTATGATCGTCGGGGGTCATCATGTACGGCATGATGGTCAGCGAACTCTCCATGCCCTCGCGCCGGCTCCCCGTGGCCGCCCCGAAGATGATGCGCGGGTCGCCCTGGTACAGCAGTTTCTCGGCTTCCTCGCCCGTGATGCCGAGCTTGGCGCCGTCCCAGCGGATGCGCAACTGCGGCGAGCGATTGGAGAGTCCGCGCGGTTGCAGGACTTCGGTGGTGACGCCGTTGATCTTCGTTACCCGCGCCGAAATGTGGTTGAGCCACGATTCCCAGGTTTTCCATTCGGCGTCGTGATCGCGGCGCGTCCAGGCCTCCACCGCCGCCAGCATGCCCATGATCTCTTCCTTGCCGACCTTGAGCGAACGGCCGAAGGCGTGGTGCGGGGCGCTGTTGATCCAGGCCGCTTGCAGCAGCTTCTTATCGCCCAGCAGGATGCCGGCGCACTGCGGACCGCGGATGCACTTGCCGCCGCTGTAGGCCACCATGTGCGCGCCGCGCTGGAGATGGATGCTCGGAATCGTGAGATGCTCGGCGGCCGCGTCGACGATCACCGGCACGTTGTTACGGCGGGCGATGCGGCAGATATTTTCAGTCGAAAGCGGACCGCTGTCGGCCGCCTGGGTGGCCAGCACCATCACCATCGCCGTCTTCTCGTTAAACGCGGCTTCGTATTCCTCGGCGGTGTTCACCTCCACCATCCGGACGCCCAGCATGCGCACGGCCTGGTCGTAGACGTTGCGCGAGTAGCGCGGCACGATTACTTCGCTCTTCAGGCCGTCCAGGTTCGGTAGCCGCTGGATCTTCTCGGGGTCCGTGCCGGCCAGGCACGCGGCCGTCGCGTGCGTGAGCGCCGCCGCGCAGCCCGCCGTGACGATGCCCCATTCGGACTTGGTCAATTCACCGAGACGCCGGCCTACCGCGTCCATCAGTTCATCGAGGTGGACGTAGTGGCGCGAGGCGTCGTCCATGGCCTTCTTCACTTCGGGCAGCGTCAACGAGCCGGTGATGATGGTGAAAGTCCCCTTACAGTTGACGATCGGGCGGACGCCGATGCCTGTATAAATGTTGGAGCCGCCGCCTGGCGCGGCGGCGCTTGGACGCGGCAATCCGAACAGGCCGGCGACCGCCGCCAGCCCTCCGTGGCGGAACAAACCACGGCGGTCGAACTTCCAGCTTGTGAGTCTCATGATAGCCATGAGCGTACCGCAAGCGGGGAGGCCGTGCAATCGCGGGAATTTTCGCTGGAAGCTTGGTGATGCTTCAGTTCGATCGAAGCGAAGTCCTGTGTCCGGATTGTGGTTCCGTTCCGAGCGGAGCGCGTTCGGAGGTAGCCCGGCTATCAGTCGCGGAGCGTTTTGGAATCGCCTGGGCGGACGCAGTCCCGGTCCCAGATCGTGTAGCGCACGGCCGGCGGGTTCGCAGACTGCAACCGGCCACAAAGGCTTCCGTAGTGCTGTGCGGTGGCTTCGGAGTAGTCCCGTGATTGGAGCATCCGGTGGGATGGTGTCGTCATTGCCGGGCAGGCCGACGATGCGGGCGGCGTTGGGCAACAAGACGGAGATTTCGTTGTGGCCGTCGCCGCGAGGGCGAATGTCGAGGCGGCGGAGGAACTGTTTCACCTTGCAGAGGAACTCGGCCGACTGGCGGGCCGAAGGGGAGAGAACGAGGCAGAGGGATTTGGGACGGTGGAAGGCGTGGTAGACGGCGCGGGCAGCGGTAACAGTGGACTTGCCCCATTGCCGGGTGCAGTTAAGGATGCCGCGGGTGGCGGGCGAAGACAGCACGAGCGCTTGCTTGGGATCGGGCGTGAAGCCGAGCCAGTAGGTGGCAAAGCCGACGGGGTCGATTTGCCCAAAGAGGCCGCTGGCGACGGTGATCATGCGGTTTGCGGTCCGTAAAGGTGAGGCAGCGCGATGGCGCGGACGGCGGCCAGGAAGGCTTGCCAAGCGTCGGGGAAGGGACGGAGAGTGTCGCGGAGGACTATCTTAAAGTCTTCCCATTCGGCGCGCGGGATGTCGGCGCGGGGGTCGGCCGGCGGCGGCGCGGTTTGCGGGGCGGGGACCGAGTCCGGCGGCGGCGGCGCCGGTTTCTCGCGAAACCGGATAGTGGGCGTGTAATCGGTTCTGAAGTCCATTGTCCACATTGAATTAATTCTCCTCGTCGAGGTGTCCGTTTTTGGGATTAGGACCATCCTCAAAATCTTGTTTTTTTCCCTTCGCCGCTTGATCCATCTGAGCGGCTTCCGGGGGTTCGGCGGCGGCGCTCAGTTGCTTGATGCTTTTGAGTTGCGCGAGCGTGCGTTCGTACTGGCGGGAGAGGCGCGACAGGTGGCGATGGAGGCCGGAATGGGCGCGGGTTTCGTCGTAGAGGCTACGCCAGGCGAGGGCGGTGCGGGTCGGGTGATCAAGTGCCTCGTAGGCGGCGGCGTGGGCGGGCGCGAGCGTGTCCACTTCGTGGTTGAGCAGCGCGTTTTCGATGCCCCAGAGGCGGCGGAGGTGCCATTGGGTGACGGCGAGCTGTTCGACGAGAAGGGCTTCGGCGTCGTTGGCGGGCTGGTGGAGGGTGCGGAAGGTGTCGTGGAGGCGGTTGAAGCGCTCCTGGGACTCGGTGGCGAGGACGGTGGTGGAGGCGGTGAGGTCATGGGTGATGGCAGCGGTTTTGGCGCGGAGGAGTCCGGCGGGGGAGACGGGGCCGCGCGAGAGTTGGCCGTTGGCGCGCGAGGCGCGGGCTTTGCGTTTCGAGGACATTTTCGGTTCCCTGGTGAGTGTGGATTGAAGCGCCCGGCGGTGAGCGGGCGTAGCTTCACTCACGTGACCAGGATGGGGGGTCCGGGCGGTTGCGGCGGGGAGGGGGTCTGTAAGAACTTGATTTTAGGGGAATTATTTTTTTGATTTTTTGTGAATGGGTTTTTGAGAGTGGGGGGGCACGCGGGGTTGGGGAGGGTTGGGGGTGGGTGAAGCGCGCCGTACAGCCGGCCACGGCGCGTCGGATGGCCACGTCGCGGTTCGTTCCGACATGTATCAACGTGCGCAAAACCGAGGCCGACTCTGTCGTTGCGTAGTCCGGAGATTAGGGCGTCCGATTCGGGGTGGTCGACCGGCGTAATGTTGGCGGTCTCTTTTGGTCTTCGCCACGCCGGTAGGTTAACGTGCGCCGTGCGACGGCAATTGGCCCGATTTCCGGTGGCGCCGCCGCACAAGCCTTACTTCTGGTTGGCCGA
>CAYPUQ010000092.1:0-16834 GCA_964413655.1 uncultured Solibacteraceae bacterium
CACGCCGCGGCTGAACTCGGCCGTCGCGGCTGATAATCTAAGTGTCATGACAATCCGCATCCGATTGAGCCTTGTTTGCTCCGTTGTTCTTCCGCTCGCGCTACTGCTGGCCGGTTGCTCACGACAGCCGGAGGTGGCGGAGGAGGTCAAAGCGCCGGAAACCAAGGCTGAACCGGCGAAGCCAGCGACGGCGGAAACGTTCAAGGTGCGCTTTGAGACCACGAAGGGCAACTTCATCGTGGAGGCGAACCGCAAGTGGGCGCCGATCGGCGTCGAACGTTTTGAGCAACTGGTGAAGGCGGGCTTCTTCGACAACTCGGCCTTCTTCCGCGTGGTTCCAAATTTCGTTATTCAGTTCGGCTTGGCGGCCGACCCGAAGATGACCGCGAAATACCGGTACGAGATCGACGACGATCCGGTGATTCGCACCAATCGCTACGGGTCGCTCTCCTTCGCCACGCGCGGTCCAAATACCCGCACCACGCAACTCTTCATCAACCTGCGCTCGAATCAGAACCTCGACGGACAGGGTTTTGCGCCGTTCGCGCAGGTGATTGAGGGCATGGAGGTCGTGGAGAAGCTGAACCCCGAGTACGGTGAGCGGCCGGACCAGCAGCAGCTCGAACGCCGTGGCAACGCCTATCTGCAGGCGAATTTCCCGCGCCTGGATTACATCAAACGGGCGGTGATCGTCGAAGAGCCGGCCGCCACGGAGTAGCCGGTACCGTGGTCGATCCGTGGGCGCCCTGGAGTGTATGAGGTCGAGTTCAGCGACGACGAAGGCCGATTATGCGCGATGGTTGCACTGAGGGCCGAGCACTTGATGAAGCTTCATCACGAACCCGTTTACGGCGCCGCCTAACCCCGAACGCGGCCGTCCGCATCTGCGCGTGACGTTTTTTTTCTTGAAACATCCCCCCAAAGGCACGTATGATGCAGGGAAGTCGCTTTATGCTGGACTTGTCGGCCCATGACGTCCTGTTGGTCGGCGGAGGCGGTGCGGGCCTTCGAGCCGCTATCGCTGTCGCCGAGGCCAATCCCCATCTCAGCATCGCCGTGGTTTCCAAGGTGTATCCCATGCGAAGCCACACCGTGTCCGCCGAGGGCGGAGCGGCCGGCGCCATCCGTTCCGACGACAGCCTGGACGAGCACGCCTACGACACAATCTCCGGCGGAGATTGGCTTTGCGACCAGGACGCCGTCGAGGCGTTCGTCAAGGAAGCGCCGGAAGAGTTACTGCGGCTGGAGCACTGGGGGTGTCCCTGGAGCCGGGAGCCAGATGGCCACATCGCCGTCCGTCCGTTCGGCGGCATGAAGAAGATGCGCACGTGGTTCGCCGCCGACAAGACCGGCTTCCACATGCTCCACACGCTGTTTCAGACGACGCTCAAGTACACCGCCATTACGCGTTACGACGAGCATTTCGCGACCAAGCTGCTGGTGGACGACGGCCGCGTCCAGGGCGTGGTCGCGATCGATCTCCAGACCGGCAGCATCCAGGCGATCGCGGCGAAGGCGGTGATCCTGTGTACCGGGGGCTGCGGACGGGTCTTTCCCTACACCACCAACGCGAGCATCAAAACCGGCGATGGGATGGCGCTGGCCTATCGGGCGGGTGCGCCGCTGAAGGACATGGAGTTCATTCAGTACCATCCCACCGGGCTGCCGTTCACTGGGATCCTGATCACCGAGGCTGCGCGCGCCGAGGGCGGCTACCTCATCAACAAGGACGGCTACCGGTATCTGCAGGACTACAACCTGGGGACGCCGCAGTCCAAACCCGTGCTGCGCAGCATGGAACTCGGCCCGCGCGACCGGTTGTCGCAGGCGTTTGTGAAGGAGCAGGAGAAGGGACGGACCATCGACGGACCCTATGGCGCGGTGGTTCACCTGGATCTGCGGCACCTCGGCGAGAAGGTCATCAATACGAAGCTGCCTTTCGTGCGGGAGCTTTGCCTCAAATACGAGAACATCGACCCCATCAAGCAACTCGTCCCGGTGCGCCCGGTGATCCACTACATGATGGGCGGTGTGCATACCGACATTAACGGAGCCACACCGCTCAAGGGCCTGTACGCGGCCGGCGAAGTGGCGTGCGTCAGCATCAACGGCGCAAACCGGCTCGGTTCGAACTCGCTGCCAGAGTTGCTCGTGTTTGGCGCCCGCGCCGGGCATGCGGCGGCGGCGCTGGCGGCGGATGAGCAGGCGCCCGGCCGCCACCTGATGGCCCAGGCGCTCGACGAAGAGTCCCGTCTGCACGACCAGTTTCTGAGCAAGAAGCGGAACGGCGAGCGCATCGCGACGCTGCGCGAAGAGATGCAGAAGACCATGGAAGGCAGCGCGGGCATCTACCGTTCGGGCGATTCGCTCTCCCAGGCTGCCGGCAAATTGGCCGAATTGCAGGAGCGGTTCCAGCGCGTTTCGCTCGACGACCGCAGCCAGGCCTTCAACACCGAACTGGTGGCCGCGCTTGAACTCTCGTACCTGCTGGATGTCGCCGAGGCGATGGTCCAGTGCGCGCTGCAGCGAACCGAATCGCGCGGCGCTCATCAGCGGACGGACTTCCCGGAACGCAACGACAAGGACTTCCTGGCGCACTCGCTGGTGCACCGGAGTCCGGGAGGACCGCCCCGCGTGGAATACCTGCCTGTCACCATCACCCGCTGGCCGCCGGCCGAGCGGGTTTACGGAAGGTAGATACGATGGCCGAAAGCATCGCAGTCGAGGTCGCCCGCTTCCATCCGGAGCGCGACGAGCAGCCCTCGTTTCAAAGTTATGAGGTGCCGTTGCGAGACGATTGGGTGGTCCTCGACGCCCTGAATCACATCAAGGACAAGATCGACGGGTCGCTCACCTACCGCTGGTCCTGCCGCATGGGCATCTGCGGGAGTTGCGGCATGACCGTGAACGGCGAGCCGAAGCTCACCTGCGCGACGTTCCTCTCCGAATACGCGCCCGGTCCCATCCGCGTCGAGCCGCTGAAGAATTTTCCCGTGCTGCGGGATCTCGTCGTCGACATCTCCGACTTTCTGACGAAGCTCTCCAAGTCCAAGCCGTGGCTGATCCGGAAGGAGGAGAAGCCGGTAGCGGACGGCGAGTATCTACAGACGCCGGAACAGTTGGAAGCTTACAAGCAGTTCAGCATGTGCATCAATTGCCTGCTCTGCTACGCGGCCTGCCCGGTGTATGGGCTGGACCCATTGTTCGGCGGACCGGCGGCGATCGCTTTGGCGCAGCGTTACAACATGGACTCGCGGGACGAGGGCGCCGACGAGCGTCTCGATATCCTTTCTCACAGCGACGGGATCTGGGGCTGCACGTTTGTCGGTGAATGTACGAAGGTTTGCCCGAAGCACGTCGATCCGGCCGGCGCAATCCAGCAATACAAGTTGACGGCTACGAAGGAATGGGTTAAGTCCTACGTGATGCCGTGGGGCGGGAAGTGAGTCATGGCCAGTCATCCACAGATTCAGCCGAGGACTTACCGGGCGCCCGTCTCGACGTATTGGTGGCTGGCCAGCTGGCCCTATCTGAAGTTCATCCTGCGGGAAATAAGCAGTATCTTCGTCGCCTGGTTCGTCGTGGTGACGCTGCTGCAGATCGACGCGATGCGCCATGGACCGGCGGAATATCAGCAGTTCCAGCAGTGGCTGCGGAATCCCTTCCTCGTGGCGCTGAATGCCGTCAGCCTTCTCTTCATCGTCTTTCACGCAATTACCTGGTTTAACCTGGCGCCGAAGGCGATGGCTGTCCGCGTGGGCGGGAAGCGGGTTCCGGACATCCTGATCGCCGCGCCAAACTACGTGGCCTGGCTGGCCGTCTCGGCGGCCGTGGCTTGGATCGTACTGAGAGGGTGAATGGCCAAACGATCGAACGAGCCTATTCTCTGGATGCTGTTCAGCGCGGGCGGCGTGGTCGCCGCGATGCTGTTTCCCATTCACGTGCTGCTGTTCGGACTGGCGTTTCCGCTGGGCTGGATCGACGCGCCCAACCACGAAACCCTATCCGCGCTGTTGCGGCATCCCATCACGCGGCTGTACCTGTTCGTGTTTTGCAGTCTGCCGTTGTTTCATTGGGCGCACCGGTTCCGCTACACCCTGTACGACGGCCTGCAGATTAAGCATCTGAACGAGATCATCAACACGCTCTGCTATGGCGGAGCGATTGTGGGATCGGCCGTGGCGGCCTATCTGCTCTGGACGATCCCGTAACGGCGCAGTCTTTGCGGAGCGTCCGGCCCGCGCAGGCCGAACCGCTCCAGGGAAGGAGGCTCTGTGGCCTACGCGACGGGTTGTGTGGAATCCGCCTTCGGTGGCGAGTGGAACGGCCGCGGCCCGATGGCGATTTCCGAGATAGCGGAGTCGCCGCCGCGGTGGGAGATGTGCGCCGCGCTCGATGGCGACAGCGAGTCGGCTTCGAACGTCCGCACCGTCCATTTCCCGGTCCCAGTCTGGCTCGACGCGCGGCCCAAGGGAGACGCCTGTATGTGCGAAGCGCTCGGGTCGGTGAAGGGTATCGTGGAGCGCTGGACGTCGGAGTATCGCCGCGGCCTGCCACCCACCGTCGTCCATTTCACGGATGGCGGAGCGGCGGACGGTGCCGCCATGGAGGCCGGCACGCCGGTGGCGCCGGCGGCGAGAGGTTTTGGGTGCTGAACGGCGGCCCGGCCTCGGTTCGCCGGTTCCTGGATTTCGCGACGGCGTACATGTCGTAATAGTTGTTAAGGAGGTCCGCAATGTTACAAGTGAAATCCCCCCACAAACTCGAGGAAGTCCATCTCGCGCTCCGGCGCGCGATTGAACATCGTGGCGCGAGCCTTCACGCCTTGAGTCCCATCGACGTGTCTTCCCGCCCGGCGGTCTACTTGCTTCTGCACCACCCCGTGTACGAATCGCTGCTGACCGCCGATCCCCGCTTAGCGGCTTACCTGCCGTGTCATATCGCGGCTTGGGACGAAGGTGGCGCAGTGACGGTAGTAACCGGTTCACCGCGAAAATTAGCCGCGCTATTGGATCGGCCCGACCTCAGTCCGCTTCTCGATCAACTCGAAAATACGTTGCTCGAAGCGTTGGAGGAGGCATCGCAGCAGGCGGCCTCGCTGCCCGTTCATTCGATCGATGTGGCAAGAGCCCCCGGCCGGGCCACCGAAGAACAGATGAATATGCGCGGGACAGTTCCGCAGCGCATCGACAAGCGCGGAACCAAAGTCGAGGACCTCGCGGGAACCGGCAAGCACGACGCGCAGGGTGGTTGATCTGGATTCCGGGCCGGCCGCGCGTGGTATCTTGGCAGGCGGCGCCTGGCCGCCGAGGCCGAGAACCGAAATCGCATGAGCCATTCCCCGCTGTTCCCGAAAGTGCTGCGGTGCCTCTACGCGGCGATCGTCGCCGAAGAGCGCCGAATTCCCGCCGCCGAGGCGATGCAGATCGTCCGTGGACCCCGGCCGTCGCGCCGGCAGTTCCTCACCACCTTGAGCGGTGGCATCGCCCTCGCTCACGACGCTTTCGCCCAACGCCGCGGCCGCAACGTCAATGTGGGCATCGTCGGTGGCGGCCTCGCCGGGCTGATGTGCGCTCATGAACTGCGCGACAAGGGAGCCGCCAACGTCACGATCTACGATGCCGCCACGCGCATCGGCGGCCGCGTCCACTCCCTGCGCGGTTTCTTCCCCGGACAGGTTGCCGAGCGCGGCGCCGAACTGATCGACACCAAGCACAAGGTGATGCACCGGCTCATCAAGAAGTTTGGCCTTACGCTGGAAGATCTCAGCGAGCAACCGGGCGAACTCACCTTTTTCTTCGACGGCGTTCGTGTCTCGGAGCGCGCTATCGTCGAGGAATTCCGCGCCATGGTCCCGGCGCTCAAGCGCGATCGAAAGGCCACGTCCAAGAAGCCGAACGCGGAGCGGAACCGGCCCAAGGACCAAGAACTCGACCGCCGGAACCTGCTGGAGTACATCGAGTCCACCGGCGCGCCGCCGCTGGCTTTCAAAGCTCTCAAACAGGCCTACATGGCCGAATATGGCCTCGAACTCGAAGAACAGAGCGCCCTCAACTTCCTGTTGTTCGTGGATTTCAAGGGCGGTTCGCACTTCGATCCGTACGGCGGCATCAGCGACGAGCGGTACCACATCGTCGAAGGGAACGACGCGATTATCGGCGGGTTGGCAGAGCGGGTCAAGGACTTGGCGCAACTCTCCATGGCGCTCCGCAAGGTGGCACGAACGCCCGCTGGCGGTGTGGAGCTGACCTTGGAGAGCGACGGCCGCACAGTTGCCAAAACCCACGAAGCCGTCGTGCTCGCGATTCCGTTCACCGTGCTGCGCGAAGTGGAACTGGACCCTAGCCTCGGCCTGCCCGAGTGGAAAGCACGGTCGATCCGCGAACTCGGCTATGGCACCAACGCGAAGATGAAGGTCGGATTTGCGCAGCGGCCCTGGGAGGCCATCGGCAGCGACGGATCGTCGTACTCCGACCTCGGAAATCACCAAGCCACCTGGCAGACCAATCCTTCGAATGCGTCCGCCGACCGCGCCGTCCTCACCGACTACTCGAGCGGGAAACGCGGCGCGTCGATGAACCCGGCCCATGTCGACGGGGACGCTGCGCGGTTCCTCGCCGATCTGAATCGCATCTACCCCGGCGCCGAAGAAGCGGCCCGCCGGCGCGAGGGCAGCATCCTCGCCCACCTCGAACATTGGCCCTCGAACCCGCTCACCAAGGGCAGCTATACCTGCTACCGCGCTGGCCAGTTCACTACACTCGCCGGTCTCGAAGGCAAACCGGCGGGTAACCTCTTTTTCGCCGGCGAACACACGGACTCTTTCTTCGACTGGCAGGGCTTCATGGAAGGCGCGGCCCGCTCCGGTCTCCGCGCCGCGCGGGAGATCCTGAAAGGGTGATGGAGAAGAAACACGCTTCGCGCTGCGTCGCGCTGCTCGCCGCTTTGACGGCTGTGATGCCGGCCGCTGAACTGACCGTGTCCGGCACGGAGTTCCGCCGCGATGGCAAACCTTTCGTCTACACCGGTATCAGCTTCTTCAACGCCATCTACAACCCTACGTTCAACCGCGACAGCGAGACGCGCCGCGAGTGGCTGCGGAAGTTCCGCCGGTACGGCATCAACGTCCTGCGCGCCTGGGCGCAGTGGGACAACGCGCGCGGTTTCGTCGATGCCTGCCCCACCTGCACGCTGTACGAACCTGATGGCCGCCTCCGCCGGCAACACGCCGAGACTCTCCGCGCCATCCTTCGCGATGCCGAACGGGAAGATATGGTGATCCAGTTGGTGTTCTTCTCGCAGGAGAGTTGGCGCGAGAACATCCGGCTGGATCACGCGGCCTCGGAAAGGGCGGTCACGGAACTGGCCACGATTCTCAAACCCCACCGCAACCTCGTCTTCCAGGTCTGGAACGAGATGGACGAGAATACGGTGGCCTATGTGAAGGCGGTGAAAGGCGCCGATCCGGCGCGTTTGGTGACGAACTCGCCCGGCTTCGCCGGGGTGCTCCACGGCATGCGCGGCGAATACGAACTGCTCGACTACCTTACGCCGCACACCTCGCGTCAGAACGCCGGACGCCATTGGGACATCGCCCCGCGCGAGATCGAATACCTGCTGAAGCGCTGGCGTAAACCGGTGGTCGACGACGAACCAGCGCGCAACGGCACGCCGGACTTCGGCGGTCCGCGCAACGGTTCGGACCCCTACGACCACATCCTGCAGATCTGGCAGGTCTGGCAGCTCGGCGCCTACATCGTTTATCACCACGACATGTTCCAGACCGGCTACGGAACGCCGCCCGTGCCTCCTTCCGGGATTCCCGATCCGGAGCACAACCCGTATCACCGGCAGGTGCTCGAATTCATCGCCAAGCAGGACCGCTACCGGCCGGTGCGCTGAGATTTCCATGCTTCGGCTATAATCGAATCCTGATGGAAACAGGCGGGAAACGTATCATCGTGCTTTGCACCGGCAACTCGGCACGGAGCCAGATGGCGGAGGGATTCCTGAAGTCGTTCGATCCTCGGCTGGAGGTGTGCTCGGCCGGCACCGAGCCGTCTCCGCGCGTGAACCCTTTCGCCATCGAGGCGATGAAGGAAGTGGGCATCGACATCGCGGGTGGGATGCCGAACAAGGTTGACCAATTCCTTGGCCAGCCCTTCGACTACGTTGTCACCGTTTGTGGCGACGCCAACGACTCCTGCCCCAACTTCAGCGGCAAGGTAGGGAAGCGCGTCCATATCGGCTTCCCCGACCCGGCGAAGGCGACCGGTACCGACGAGCAGAAATTGGCGGTGTTCCGCAAAGTTCGCGACGATATCGAGAGGCAATTCCGCGAATACTACGAGACGGAGATCAAAAGGGGCCTCTGATGGGCCGTATCGGGCAAACCCTGTTCATTGCGGCTGCGTTCGGCGGTCTCTTCGCGGCTCCGGTTCCCGACGGCATCCGTTGGATCGCTCATCGCGGTGGGGTCGTCGATGCCCGTTACGCCGAGAACAGCCCCGCGTCGCTTGAAGCGGCGATTCGCCACGGCTACTGGATGATCGAGTCCGACATCCGGGAGACCAAGGACGGGCAGATCATCACGCATCACGATCCGGATTTCCGCCGCTTCTATGGCGACCCGCGCCTGGTCGCGGATCTGACGCTCGAAGAGATTCGCCGGCTTCGCGCGGAACCAGGCGGCTCCACGCCGATGACATTCACCGAACTGGTGGATGCGTGCACGGGCCGGCTCCGCATCATGCTCGACGTGAAGGAGCCTTCGCACTCGCGCGCTTTCTACCAAGAGATTGAGCGGGAAATGCGCCGCGCCGGACTGTTGGAGTCCGCCTATATCATCGGAACCGAGGAAGCGCGGGCGTATTTCCAGGGTAAGGCCAAGGTGGGGGTGACCTTCGAGCGCCTGCAAAAGGCCGCGGATCAACGGGAGGACGTCGGCAAGCTGTACTTCCTGTTCGAATGGGGCCGAACCTTAACCGCCGAACAAGTGCGGTTCGCGCAGCAGCGCAACGTTACCGTCGTGCCGAGCGTGAACACGTTTCACTACGACTCCACCGGCAAAGATCCGGTCGAGGCCGGCACGGCCGACATACGCCGGCTGCGCCCCTTGGGCGTGACGGAGTTTCAGATCGACTCGGTGTACGAGCCGGCTTTCGAATAAGCGTTTGCGGCCCGCCGCATCGTCCTGCTACCGTTGAGTTTGATTTGCGCCGCAGCGCGGCTTCCGGAGGCTCCCCATCGTCCAGGTTTGCGTACTGGCCACAAGCAGCGCGGGGAATTGCACGTTCATTCGCAGCGGGCGGACCCGGCTCCTCATCGACGCCGGTTTGAGCCGCAAGGAAATCTTCAACCGGCTGCTGGCGATCGGCGAGGACCCCATGCTGCTCGACGCCGTCCTCGTCACGCACGAACACACCGACCACGTCAGCGGCCTGGCCGCGCTTGGACGCGGGCTGGAATGCCGCGTGCCTGTGTACATGACGAAGCTGACGGCGCCCGGGATCGAGTGGAACGGCGACCGGCCGCCGGTGATCGAGTTCCAGGCGGGCACGGCGTTTCAGGTGGGCGACTTCCGCGTGCAGAGCTTCACGATTCCGCACGACGCGGCCGATCCGGTGGGTTTCACGCTCGAGGCCGATGGCGTCAAGGTGGGCTTGGCGATGGACCTCGGTTACCTGCCGGACTCGGTGAAGTATCATCTGCTCGGGTCGCGGATGATGGTGATCGAGTCCAACCACGACGTCGAGATGCTGAAGGTCGGGCCGTATCCCTGGCAGGTGAAGCAGCGCGTCATGGGCCGCAAAGGGCACCTGTCGAACGACGTGGTGGCGGCCTTCATTCGCGAAGAGATGGACGCGATCGTGGAGACGCTGCTCCTCGGCCATCTCAGCGAGCAGAACAACCATCCGGCGATCGTCCGCATCTCGGCCGAGATGGCGCTGGCCGATCGTGGGGCTACGCGGACGCGCCTGGTGGTGGCCGAACCGAAACGTCAGAGCGAGATTTATTGTCTGGGGTGATTGCGCGCGAATGATTGCGAGATACACGCGGCCCGAAATGGGCCGCATTTGGAACGAAGAGAATAAGTACCGCCAGTGGCTGGAAGTGGAGCTGGCGGCGTCGGAGGGCTTGGCCGAACTCGGTGTCGTGCCGGCCGAGGCCGCCGCGGCGTTGCGCCGCCACGCCGGATTCACCGTGGAGCGCATCAACGAGATCGAACGCGAGGTACGGCACGATGTCATCGCGTTTACCACCGCCGTCGCCGAGACGATGCATGCGGCCGGAGCGGGGGAGGCGTCGCGCTGGCTGCACTACGGGCTGACGTCGAACGACGTCGTTGACACCGCGCAGGCATTACAGGTGAAACAGTCGGCCGCGCTGCTGCTCGTTGGCGTTGACCGGCTGTTGGACGCGCTGCGGACGCGGGCGTTCGAGTTCAAGCACACGCCGCAGATCGGGCGCACGCACGGCATTCAGGCCGAGCCCATCACGTTCGGGCTGAAACTGGCGCTCTGGTTCGACGAACTACGGCGGAACCGCGCGCGGGTGGAATCCGCGGCGTCCGAGATGCGCTGCGGCAAATTGTCGGGCGCGGTGGGCACGTTCGGCCACATCGGTCCCGACGCCGAAGAGCGGATCTGCGCGCGGCTGGGCTTGCATCCGGCGGCAATCGCGTCGCAGGTTATCGCGCGGGACCGCCACGCGGCGTTTGTCTGCGCGCTGGCGCTGGTGGCGGCGACGCTGGAGAAGATCGCGCTGGAAGTCCGGCACCTCCAGCGGACCGAGGTCCGCGAGGCCGAGGAACCGTTCGCCGCCGGGCAAAAGGGCAGTTCGGCGATGCCGCACAAGCGGAACCCGGTGGTGTGCGAGCAGATCTGCGGGCTGGCGCGCGTGGTCCGTTCCAATGCGCAGGCGGCGTTCGAAAATATCGCTCTGTGGCACGAACGCGATATATCGCACTCGTCGGTAGAGCGCGTCATCCTGCCGGATTCCTGCATCCTGATGGACTACCTGCTCGACAAGACGAACTGGCTGGTGAGTGGAATGCGCGTCCATCCCGAACGCATGCGCCAGAACCTGGACCTGACCAGGGGACTCGTGTTCTCGGGACAATTGCTGCTCGACTTGGCGGCGGCCGGCATGCTGCGCGAGAAGGCGTATAAGGTGGTCCAGGGGCACGCCATGCAAGCCTGGGAGAACGATGGTGACTTTCGCGCGGCGATTGAAGCGGACCCGGGAGTGACGGCGCTCCTCAGCCCGGAGCAGATCGCGAGGTCGTTCGCGCTCGAACGGCAACTCGGCAACGTGGATAAAATCTTTGCACGGGTGTTCTCATGATTACCGATCCCGCCATCGAGCAATACATCCTGGACTTGCTGCCCGCGCGCGACGACGTGCTGGCCGAGATGGAGACCTACGCCGCGGAGCATCGGGTGCCGATCATCGGCCCGGCGGTAGCCACCGCGATGTCGCTCCTGGTGAGGTTGAGTGGAGCGAAGCGGATCTTCGAGCTGGGCTCAGCCATCGGGTATTCGACCATCTGGCTCGCGCGGGCGGCGGGCGAGGGGGCAGAGGTCCACTATTCGGACGGCGGCCGCGAAAATGCAGGACGTGCCCAGGGGTATTTCCAGCGTGCCGGAGTGGCCGATCAAGTTAGAGTTCACGTCGGGGATGCCCTGACGGCTCTTGGGGATACGTCTGGAGAGTTCGACTTCATCTTTAATGATGTGGACAAGGAGGGATACCCCGACGTACTGTGCGCCGCAGCATCCCGGCTGCGGAAGGGCGGGTTGTTCGTCACCGACAACACGCTCTGGCACGGCCGGGTGCTCGACCCACGCGACGAAGCCAGTCGCGGGGTTGTAGAGTTCAACGCCAAACTCTTCGCGAGCAATCAGTTTCTGACATCGCTCCTGCCGATCCGGGATGGGCTGTCGGTGAGTCTTCGCCTCTAGCAAAGCATCGATTTTGTTAACGTTTACTAACCAAAGGTCGGATTCCAGAAATATCCCTTTTTTTTTCTAACACTTTCAGGTACACTCTGTAGGTAGAGGCTCCCGGTGAAGCGTTCCGTGCGGATGACAATGCGGCTGAAGAGCGCTAGGCCATTGATGGCTCGAGTGCTATTGGCCGACGACAATCCGACCTCGCGTTTGACGCTTCAGACGATTCTGCAAGCTGGCGGCTACTCGGTCGACACGGCCGCATCGGCCGCTGAGGCTGTTGCAAAACTCGACGAAGGCGAGTACGAATTGGTTTTGAGCGATGCCGGAATGGAATCGCCGGAATCAGGTTACCGCGTCCTGTCGCATGCCCGGATGCGGGAGTACAAGCCGGCGACCGCGCTGCTCACGGCCCAGCAAAGCTCGGAACTGAGCGAGGCCGCGATGCGGCGAGGACTTCCTCTGATCGTCGAGACTGAAGCGGTACCGGAACTTCTGACCCAGGTAGCGGATCTCATATCGCTGCGCGCCAGCCGGAAACTCACCCGCGAGTTGCGGATGGCCGCCGGTACAGCAGCTACGCACTAGTCCCGTTTATTCCCTCGGAATAATCTGATACGCTTTCACTAGGTTCTCTCACAGAGCCCGTAGGAGGGCTACGGGCAAAGAGAAGAGGGGGGCCTGACATGCAGGTCCGTACGCTCGGTCACTACCGCATCGTCGAGGTTATCGGCGAAGGTGGGATGGGTGTGGTCTACAAGGCGTGGGACACCCGGCTGGACCGGCCCGTTGCCATCAAGACCCTCACAGAAAAGCGCTCGACGGACGAGCGGGGCCGAAAGCGCTTCTTGCGCGAAGCGCGCGCGGCATCGGCGCTGAACCATCCCGGTATAGTCACAATCCACGAGATCGGCACGGCCGATGACATGGATTACATTGTGATGGAGTATTTGGAGGGTCAGACCCTGACCCGAGCCATCGGTCCCACCGGTCTGCCTGCCTCGAAGGCAGTGCATTTCGCCATTCAAATCGCCGAGGCGATGGCCGCCGCCCACGCCGCCGGTATCGTGCACCGCGACCTCAAACCCGCCAACGTCATGATCACCGCTGCTGGCGGGGCCAAGGTGCTCGACTTCGGTCTGGCTAAGAGCCACCGGGCGGGCCCCTCGGAAGGAAGCACCGAGTCGCTGTCGCTGACTGCCGACGGCGCGGTGATGGGCACACTTGGCTACATGTCGCCGGAACAGGCGCAGGGAGAGGAAGCGGACCATCGTTCCGACATCTTCTCGTTCGGTGCGCTGCTGTACGAGATGCTCGCCGGCCGCCGGCCATTCGTGGGCAAGAGCGTGCTGGGCGTACTGGAGAAAATCGTTCGCGAGGACCCGCCGCCGCTCCGCCAAGTGCGATCGGATGTGCCCTCGGAATTGGAAGGGGTGTTGCGCCGGACCCTGGCGAAGCGACCGAACGACCGGTTCCAGAGTATGAACGACGTGGCGTCGGCGCTCCGTCCCATCGGCTATTTGCTGGAGGCACGCCAGGAGGCGCCGACCTCGGAAGGCAGCACCCCGGCGGCGAACGCGATGGGCATTGGCTGGAAGCTACTTTCGGCCATGCAAGGCCAAGCGGCGCGGCGAACGGCCCTCGCACTCGCCTTGGCGGTAGGCGGGTTGGCGCTGATGGTCTCGATTCCGAATCGGAGTGAGACGCCGATCGCGGCGAAAACGAGTGTTCTGACGGCCTCGGACCACTACCAGGAAGGCATAGAACATCTCCGCCGGAAGGACCGCGGAGACCGTCTGAAACTCGCTATCGCTTCGCTGGAGCGGGCGGTGCGTATGGACCCGCGGCACGCGGCCAGTTTTGCAGCTCTCGCTGAGGCGTATGTAGTGCATTTCGCCAGCAACTCCGATGGACAGGTGCTGAAGCTCGCTGGCGAAGCCGCCACCCGGGCGGTTGACTTGGATGCTCACCTTGCGATCGCTCACCTCGCCGTGGTCATGGTTCGCGTGGCTGAAAAGCGATTCGCGGAGGCGGCGCAGGCTTTGGATCGGGCGAGCGAACTCGACCCGGAGAGTCCGAAAGTGTATTTCTGGCGCGGACGGCTGACGGAGTCCCAGGGCCACGTTGCGAAGGCCATTCCGATCTATGAAATGGCTGTGACCAAGGATCCCGGCAATTGGGAGGCATGGAGCCGGCTTGGCGCGATTCGCTATGGCCAGCACCGCTATGCCGAGGCTATTCAGCACTGGGAGAGCGCGCTCGCGGTGATGCCCGACAATCCGTGGATGCTTCGCAGCATCGGCGCCGCCCACCACCAGGAGGGCCGCTATGGCGAAGCCGCGGCCGCCTTCCAGCGGGCACTCGCAATCGAGCCGGCCGCCACCGTTTACAGCAACTTGGGAACTTCGCTTTTCTTCCAAGGCAAGTATCGGGACGCCGCCGAAGCTTTTTCCAAGGCTATCGCCCTGAATCCCAACCGCGACCTGTATTGGGGCAACCGGGCCGACGCCCGCCGTTGGGTGCCCGACCTGCGCGACGAGGCCGGGCTCGACTATCGCCGCGCCATCCAGCTTTCGCGCGATCAGATCGCCGCCGGCGGCGGCCCCCCTAGCAGCGAGCAACTCGGCCGCCTCGCCGTCTGGTTGGCCAAGTCCGGTGATTCCAACCAGGCCGTCACCATCATCAAGGGGATGGATGACCCCAGCGCGGAGGTGCGATTCCGTGCCACCGTCGTGTACGAGTTGGCCGGCCGCCGCGAGGAAGCCCTGCGCTCGCTCGAAGCAGCCCTCAACGGTGGCCACCCACGTTTCGAGGTGCAACACGATCCCGAACTGCTCAGTTTGCGCGCCGATCCGCGCTACCACATACTCGTTTCCAACCTGAAGCCCGCGCCGGCTTCCAACCCGTCGCGGGCCGACAATCGCAACGAATAAGCGCCGGTCCCCGCCTTCCGGGCGGATCACCGCGCGACCGTCCATCACGGAGGAGGAATCCATGGCACAGCAAAGTCAGACACCTGCAGCAATCAAGTTTTACGCCCTGCAACTGGATGTCGATCCGGCAAATTCGAGCGGCGTCTTCGAAAACCCCGTCTGGGAAGTAAGTCCCAGCGGCCAACCCGGCACATGGGAACCGGCTAACACCAGCCTGCCCCATCTCAAGAAAAACGACCGGTTCCGAGTGTTCGTTCGGAGCAACGGAGCCCAGCCGATAACAGGGGCAAGCATCGAGGCGGTTTTCTCGCCTTCGCCCGACTGGCCCAGTGGTCCGAAGATATCCAGCCCCTTCAGCAGAGGGGGACTGGTCAGGAGCTTGCTCCGCGACGTGTCGCAGTTGGAGAGCCAGTCCGGGAGATGGTACACCGGCGACTACCCAATCAATCCGGTGCCCAACACCATCGACGGACCTCGGCGTTTCTATTTCTCCGTCAGCGCGGAGGTGCGTTTCGACGGTGGCGAGCCGATGGAATTCAGCATCGATCCTGAGATGGAAGTCGGTTTCCCATAGCCGCCGGCGCCCTCGCCACCTTCAAAACCGCCCGTCAGTCCAGCGACGCGATGCGGTGCTCGAACTCAGTCAAGCCGCCCGTAAAGAAGTGGTCGCGCGCCTCGACGAAGTGAAGTTCCCTCGGGCCGGAGATCGTCGCGACGAAGGCTTCGAGATCCGCCCGTGGGCCGTATTCGTCGTTGGTGGACTGAACGAAGATCCGACGGGTGCCGCATCGGGCGTAGTCATCGAGCGGTTCGTGAACGGTGGGAAAGCCGACGACGATCAACCGCCGAGCCAGCTTGCGCCCGCAGCCGAGCCGCTGCACGACGCGCGAGCCGAACGAGAATCCCGCCAGCGTATACGGCCGGTGCGGATACCGTTCGCGCAGCCACGCCAGCGCCGCGCGGGCATCGTCCACTTCGCCCACGCCGCGATCATAGCCGCCCTCGCTGAGGTTCACGCCGCGGAAGTTGAACCGCAGCACGACGCAGCCTCGCGAGCGCAAGGCGCGCGCCATTCGATGAACCACCTTGTTGTGCATGGTGCCGCCGTGGCGGGGGTGGGGGTGACAGACGAGCGCGGCTTCGAGCGCCTCGCCGGTTTCGGGTTCATCGAGAAGCGCTTCCAATTTCCCGGCCGGGCCGGGAATCATGTGCGTTTCAATACGGCGCGCCACCGAAGCGGTCTAGCGCCTTTCCTCGCGGAGTTCGGAGACGGCGCCGTCGATCTCGTCGACGCGAATCACGAACGCCTCGCGACTGATCAGGTCCGATTCGGGCAGATCGAATCGCGCCGCCACCATGCGGTCCAGCGTCTCCTTCGATGCGATCTTGTCACGGCGGATCATGCTCTCGTTGTACTTCTGTCCGATCTGGGGATAGAAGTCAAACACCCGCTTCATATCCGGGTCGGCGACGTGAATGCCTTCCACCTCCGAACCGTCCTTCTTCAGCAGGAACAACCGCACGTCGCGCACCACGAACTGATAGTCGGCCGGGTTGGTAAAGCGGAAATCGAGGATCGCCAGCGAACTCTCCGGCGTCGTCCCGAACGTGCGGACATTCAGGATCTGGCCGCTGAGCACCATGTGCGCACCCTTCTGGCGGCGCACGACGAGAGCGACCACAATGGCGATTGCGACAATCCCGATAACGAGAGGAACGGCGCGGTTCATGGATCAGGTGGATTCGACGATCCGAAGAATCTCCTGAATCGACGAGTGCGAATGCTTGATGAGGTCGGGACCGAAAATGTGGGTCTCCAGTCCGACGTGACCCTTGTAGCCGTCCTTTTCGAGCTGCCGGAAGATACCCTCCCAATCCATCCGCTGCGGACCTGGCAGAATGCTCTTGCCCTTGATCTGAACGTTGCCGATGCGGTTGGCGGGCAGCATC
>CAYPUQ010000093.1:0-3732 GCA_964413655.1 uncultured Solibacteraceae bacterium
TGGCTGGGTTGCCCCAGGCAGTCACAGTCGCAGTCCCACTAAAGGGACTACCGGCTAAAGCCGGTAGCTCGCTTGGCGACCGAAAGTCGGCTTGCGGCTAAAGCCGCCTGAAGAATTCGCGGGCTCATAGCCGCCTCAAGGCCCTGTCGGGCGAAGACCGGCAACCCAGCCCACTCGGCCTTTATGTCCTGAGTAGTCTCTCCGCTGCCCCCTCCCGCACGTCTCGTCGCTTTCCCAGCCACATCGGGCGGGAAGCATCCAGCCTCGGTCGTGTCCCTTCCCTCGCCCTCGTCAACCTTCCGGCTCCACTCGTCGATCTCTGCCGCTACACCTCCTTGTTGGAGCCCTCCGCCCTGCCTGCGTATCAGGAAACCGAGCTGGCGTCTGAAAGGAAGACCGCCTAAAGGCGGTGGGTTTAGACCGGGAAGATGAATCTAAATTTCATTACTCTCACCTCGGTCGGTCAGTCTGGCGGCTGTAGTATTTCTCGTCCGCGTCGCGATCATTGTTCTTCAAGCAGTCCGGACAGCTGCTGCCCAGCTCAGGGTACCGGCGATAGAACTCACGGGTTCTCGCTGAAGGGGCCCTTTCGATATACCCGGTGGGCTTCTCGAACAACCCTGCCTCGGGCTCACCGAGGGTCACCTGGATAGCTTCTCTAGTATTCACCGCGAAAAATGAGCTCGGGTCCGCACTACCATGGGAATACACCGTCTTCAATTCAAAGCAGTCAAGCGCGGGAGCCAGCCAACTCTCGATACGAACCGTTTCCGCAGGACCGCCGGAGTAGTGTTTCACGACTTTGACAGTCTCGTATCCAAGGATTGTCTCCGCAGGGTCGGCAAGTCCTTTGCACTGGGGCTGTTTACTGTAGTGTTTCACCATATCGGTCGACAATGGGATAGTGGTAATAGACTCCGTGAGCCCATCGACAAAAACTTCTTCCGCTGAGGAGAGATCCAGAACCAGCCGCTGCTCGGCAGGGCCGCGCGCTCCCGGCATGGGCACGCTTCGAGCCTTGACGCTGGATCCGTCTGACCTCTTGGCAAAGAGGAGAGTTTCTGTCCTTCGTATGCCTCCTGTCTTATCGAGGATGGATTCCTGGACAGTTACCGTCAGCGCTGTTTTGTCCTGGGCTAAGGCGATTGTTTGCACAAGCCGAAAACTCAGAGCGGCTGTCAGCGCCGTCAGGACCGTCACGAACAGGAAGAACCTAAGGCGCATTTTCAGCGGCGTTTGTATTAGGCGCATATCCAAGTCCCACAATCGTTGTTCCAACACAAATAATAGTAGCTTACGCAACGCCGCTTGATGCAGTACCCGCAATAATTTTCGCAGAGTTGGGCTTGGCAGACAATATCCCCACCATATTGTCCACACTGCTGATCAAAGAACCCGTAGCACCCGCTGAGCGGATAGTCACAGAACAGGTAGCTGTAACAGCTTTGAGCATAACCAATACCTCCTGCGACAACGGCGGAGAATATGAGCCACACCAGAAGGCAAGCCCTCATTTTGCCTTTCATGGGCAGGATATATCACAGAAAACCAAGAGAGTCAAGAAATAATTACATAAAATATAATCATAAAAAACGCCTGCCCATTTCCCCGCGGAAGCGGTTTGCCGACAATCGTTTTGCGATAGGCCGCCTCCCGAAATCAACACGGCGAGCGGATGGCACCGCCGGCTTCTCAGATCAGAGCAAGCCGGCATCCGCGGAATCAATTCGCTCCAAAGTGTTTGGCTCGCTGGCGGACCGTGCGGCAACCGGTCCGTACGCCGGTTCCGGTGGGAGAGAAATTCAACATTAGCGTGAATAAATGTCCAGTTAACATGGGCATCTCATGGAGTTTCTCTTCCATGTCGACCATGTCGACGCTGATTTCGCTCGCCCGGTGACTTTTGCGCAGATATTCGCTCGCCCATCACCTCATGGATGGGTCCGAAACGGCGTAGGCCGCGCGGCTTGAGAGCCGGTGTTACCGGCCGATGCACACCAGGCTCTCGTCCGTCCGCAGATAGATCCGTCCGCCGGCCAGCGCGGGCGAAGCCAGTGCCCGTTCGCCGAGGCTGTTCTTCGCGAGAATCTTCAACTCCTGCCCGGCGTCGAGCACCCAGGCGTCGCCGTCTTCGTTGATCAGATACACGCGTCCCTCGGCGGCGACAGGCGACGCCGAGAACACGCCGCCGAAACGCTCCTTCCACAACGTTTTGCCCGACTTCGCGTCCACGCAGGACACGATCCCGGTTTCGGTGGCCATCCAGATCCGCCCGTTGTAGTGCAGCAGCGACGACACGTACGGCGCGCCGGTGTTCACCTTCCAGAGCGTGTGCGACGCCGACACGTCACCCCGGCCCCCTGTCCGCAGCGCCATATAGGGGCCGCTATTGTAACCCCGGGACGCGTACAGTACCCCGTTCGCGAATACGGGCGTCGGCACGGGTACGCGATTCGCCTCGTCCACGTACCACAGAAGTTGCCCGGTAGTGGGATCGAACGCTTCCAGCCGCTCGCTGGTGTTGACGATCATTTCGTCGCCGTTGCGGCCCGGGACGATGAACGGGGTCGCGTAGCTGCGCCGGTCCTTGCCGCGGTCGACCAGCCACTTCCGCTCGCCGTCCCGCTTATCGAGCGCCACCATGTAGGCCCGGCCTTGGTGGTCGCACAAGAGGATCAGCGAGTCCTTATACAGCAGCGGCGAACTGCCGTGGCCCCACAGGATTTCGAACGGGCCGAACTCGGCGGCCATGTTCTTCCGCCACGCCGGCTTGCCGTCCATTGTCAGCGCGACCAACTGTCCGGTGCCCATCCAGGCATAGACGAACCGCCCATCGGTCGCGACACTCGGACTCGCCAGGTTGTGCTTGATATGCACCGGCTGAAGCGGATGCCCGGCGTCCAGGAGGTGCTCCCAAACGAGCTTGCCACCTTCCGCGTCGAACGCCTGCACCGCGAACCGGACGCGCGGCTGTTCGCCGGTACGCCGCGCCGTCGCGGCATTCGCGAAATCGCGGCTGCGACCCTCGAAAGGCCCATCGCCGAGTTGCATGGTGAGGAACACCCGTTCGCCCCACACAACTGGGGTGGACGTACCCATGCCCTTCAACGGCGCCCGCCAACGGATGTTCTTGTCCTTGCCCCACTCGAGCGGGAACCCGGTCTCCGCCGAAATTCCGTTGCCATCCGGCCCACGCCACGCCGGCCAATCGCCACCCTGCAAAGCCGCCGCGCCGAAAACGCAAGAGAGGAGTAACATGCCCAGCCGCATACCCCCACCTTAGTAAGAAATGGCGGTTCGGCGCTATTCTTGAGCGCCGCCGGGCGCCTGCGCGATCTTGAAGGGAATATCGGTCTGGTCCATGTAGCCCACGAACAGCGTGGCGCCCGACCCCTCGGCCGTAACCGGCAGCTACCGCCCACGTGGCCGCCGGTGCGGAACCCGACCGAGATCCTCCGCCGTCCCGTTTCGCCGCCTACCTCGCGATTCTCCATGTACCCATCGCCATCGGCGTCGACGTAGTCGGGCCCGCCCGCCGCACCTTGCCGCAGCCTCGCTACGGCCTCCGGCCCCTCACCGATCAGTTGATGATGAGGCATCCGTAGGAGGTTGTGTCGCTCAATCCGGCCACGGGCAGCGTGGCATTGGCAATAGCTGCTCCAGGTGCACATGGGGTTGACTTTGGCAACGCCCGTCTTCAGCGGGCCTCGCTTGCGGGCAGTTCCGTACGAT
>CAYPUQ010000093.1:3832-6452 GCA_964413655.1 uncultured Solibacteraceae bacterium
GACTTTGGCAACGCCCGTCTTCAGCGGGCCTCGCTTGCGGGCAGTTCCGTACGATCAGCCTTGAAGGCCGGCGAGCGGTTTTGGGAGACGATGGCGGCCACCAAGGAGAACGCGCCGTGGGCGTCCGGATTTATCGTGCGCCACGGCGAACGGCATTTCATCAACAGCGACCGGGGGGTGATTCTCGTGGACCTGTCGCCGGATGGCTACGAACAGATCGACCGGACGACGCTGATCAAGCCGACCAAGAATTCGGGGAACCGCCGGGAACTGTGCGCGGTCAACTGGTCGCACCCGGCTTATGCGAACCGGCATATCGTAGCGCGGAACGACGAGGAGATCGTGTCATACTCTCTAGAAGAACGGTGACCTTGGTTACGGAGTGTGAGGAGCGGCATGGCTGGGAGAAAGCGCGGGCGCGGCAGGTTGCTGGTGCTGCCCGGCGGTACGAGTAAGTCTGGCGGCGAACAAAGGAAGCTCTCCGAAATCGTCAAGGAAATGGCCGATAGGCTCCTGAAGGACCCGGCCAAGGACCCGTCGCCGGCCGCCGCCCATACCTCCTTGGCGCTGGCCTGCACGGCCTGGAATCGCGCCTTGGGCGATTCTTCCCTCGATGCGGCGGGCGACCGCTTGGTGAGCACCATCATCGCTCGGATCGGATCGCCCTGGGAGGAGTTGACTTCGAGCGACTCCGACGGTCTCATCGCGGAGTTGGTGGAGTACAAGCGCGCGCAGTACCCCGGCGACACCCGGCGCATTGTCTCTTACGAACTGACCCCGGACGATTCCCACAAAACGGCATTTAACGCCCGTGTACGGGTTCATTGGACGGACCAGTCGTCCGTGGCGCCGGCTGGAAACCAGAAGCCGCTCGAGCCAGCGGCCGCGAAGAAGGGGCCAAGCCGGCCGATTGCCGCAAAGCTGGTGAAGAAGTTGAACAGTTTCAAGAACCGCAAAGTGGTCGACTTCAGGGCCGAAGTCGAAGGCCGCGCCCTCGCCGGCGACATGCAGAAAACGGTGGTGACTCTCGACACGCTCAAGGACTTTCATCCGGCGCACGCCGCCTACGTCTATGCCCAGAACCAAGCGTCGGCGATGGCGGAGCAACTCGCTGCCCTTCCCGAGATGAAGGCGCTTGCGAAGATGATCGCGGAGGCGGAGGACCTTTACATGCCGAGCGGGCCGCCGATCAGTCCGCTGACCGGGAGTTCCTTCACCTGCTGGTCCCTCTTCGATGCGTGCGCCGGACCGGGCAGCGAGACGCTTGTCACCACCGTCTTGGAAGTGGGCGCCAACTTCGGGATGAATTCCGAACTGCTGCGCGTGATTGGACTAATGCAGGATTCGCGAATGGGCCTGTACGTTCACGAGGGCACCAAGGGCGGCCTCGCCGTTCTTCGGGAGTTCGTCACCGGCACCGAATGCCGCGCCATCGTCCCCGCCGGCTACCTTGGCCGGAAGGGCGAAATCTGGTACGTCCGGGTACTTCCGCCGCCGCTGCCAGGCAGTGCGGAGTGGGTTGTCTTCACCACGCCATATATCGTGATTGAGCCAGGCCGGCGCGATTGGGAAGCTTACTTCCAGCGCACCCTGCCCCAGAGTCCGCCGGATGTCCGGCTCGACGCCTACAAGCGCCACATGAAGCACGGGCCGGCGCGTGACTTCTGGAACGAGTACGTTTTCGAGGCTTATGTGAACTATCGCAAAGAAGTTATTCTGCTGGCCGGTCTTCCGGATGTGCCAGAGAGCCCGCCGCACTCCAAGGTGAACGATTGGCGCTGGTAGCCGATCGGGCGGGCCACCGGGAGGGTTTCATGGACGATAACTACGGAGAGTGGGGGCGAAAGGGCGCGACTATCAGCCACAAGACAGCGGAGAAGGAGTTCGGGCTGACGTGGGGTGAGATGGTCGCCGCCATCCGCGCCGGGAAACTGCAGTACCGTGAGGGCTCGATGCATGGCAATCCGTGGGTACGCCTCCTCCGGCGAGAGGTCGAAGCGCTGGTCAAGGAGAAGCGCGGGGCGAACTACGTGCAGGATCAGAAGGTGAAAACCGAGTTGGCGCGCATCGACCGCGAACTCAGGCAGCTTAAGAGCCAGATCGCCAAGCTGGAGAAGCAGAAGGCGGAGTTGCTGAGGAAGTAACCGCCTCGGGGATATGTATGCTTGCCGGTGTGCCAGTACCGGTTTGGCCATGCGGACTCACAGCGTTCTCTCCGGAAACAGTCCCGGCATCCATCGCGAGGCAGGTGCGGCCGGAAATGCGAGCCGCAACGGGGCACGCGGCCCCTCCGAAGTCAACACGCCTTTCTCAAGCGTCTCCTCCCCGGCCCACAGCAGGATGCGCGTGCGCAGGCGGTCCGGCTGGATGAGACCCTCCATCAACGTCACCTGATCCAAGCAGCCGGTCAAAAAGAACTCAGTGAACTGCGCCAGCGCTTCTTCGCTCAAAGATTCACGCCCATCCAGGTCGTTGCGGCGTGGTCGGTCGCAACTTGAAAGGAGCGACATCGAGCAACGTGGCATGGGAGACCAGTCGCACGACGCGACCATTCCCGTCGAGGAAGGGGAGCGTCCACAAGAGACGATGGTGAGCGGCCCCCGAAAAGATGATGGCTTCG
>CAYPUQ010000093.1:6552-16830 GCA_964413655.1 uncultured Solibacteraceae bacterium
GGGGAGCGTCCACAAGAGACGATGGTGAGCGGCCCCCGAAAAGATGATGGCTTCGAGGGAGCATCTCGCCAAAGCGGTGGTGAATTTCACAGATGCCTTGCGGAGTGAGGGCCCGGCCTCCCGCAAGGCCGCCGCCGTCGACCGACTGCTGGACGGCGATGCGAGCTTTAGCCTTCAGTTGAATGCTTCGCATGCGGGAATCCTGACTGTAATCGTTCTTCAGCGCCCGTTCGATATCGGTCGGACGGGTGTCATGGCCCTCGATCAGATTGGAGTAGTGGCAGTTCATCGACCGAACCAGCTCGGCCAGTGACGCGACCAAGCTCGGCGAGAGGCTGCGCCGAATACCGGCGGACTTCTACGCGAGGGCGAGATCGTTGAGGGAAGGGCGGAATCGGCTGCCAATGCCAATCAGCAGGGGCTCCATGAGGGAGACGAACTCGCCCCGGTCTGCCGCTCCTATGTACGCCTTCATGGCCGCATAGACGGCTGCTTCGGTGTCCGGTCGCCCGAAAGAGCGGCGGCGAAAGCTGCTGTCCGAGCGGGCTGGCACAACTACGCCAGCCGCGCCTCGCTGATACGGATTAGGGGCACGTCGCGGCCAGCGACCCAGTGACGGAAGCGGCGGTTATGCTCGTCGATGGACATCACTTCGGCGCCCGCCGTTAGGGCCAGGACGCCGGCCGGGGATTTCCACTCCGCGCGGACGGTTTTGGCCGCGGCATCCAACGTCTCGGTCAGCGAGCCGCGCATCGCGGCGGCGAACCGTGCCGGTTCGTCCTTCGTCGCGGCGATCGACATCGCGAGCGTCAGGAACGGATGGGGCAGATCGCTCCAGGCGACCGAGCGCGGCGAATCGATCCGGAGGAGGCCGGCCGAAATGGTTACCGTGCCGCTCTCCTGAGCGAACTCCAGCGGTTGGGCATGGAGTACGCGCAGGTAGAGGCTCACCGGGCCGAGTTTCACCGCCAGATCGTTGTGTTCCTCGCTGAAGGCCGCCAGGCTCTCGAAATCCGCGCCGGCCAGATCGACGCGCAGCCGGAGGCGGGAACACTCGAAGCGGCCGTCCTGGACCGGATCGAGTGAGACGTGGCGGTCGCCGCCGGGCGAGCGAAAGTTGACGCAGGCCAGCACGCAGTTTCGCTCCTGCACGGAGTAGAACAAGGCGGAGGAGAAATCGTAATCGTCCTTGACGAGCCGCACCTGCGCATAGCGCGCCGGCCGCTTCGGTCCGCCCCAGTAGGCGAGTAACGGCCGCCGCTGAACCCAGAACTCGCTCCGGTTCGCAGACCCGATGGACAGTGCCTGCTCGATCCAGGTGGTGCCCTGCACGGGCAACACGCCATCGGCGCCGGTCACGAAGATCTCGCGCGTCTGCGCGGGCTCGCGCGGCGCGAGGAACTGGCCGGCCAGCGCTTCCGGGCAGCGATAATCGAGCAGGCCCACCTCGCCAGACGGCGTGTAGCGCCCGAAATCCTCGGCCGATGTGATGAGACCGAGCCTGCCGCCGAGCGACTTCTCGATCCACAGCGGAAAGCCGAGGTCGGTCGAGTAAGCGCGCGACATTGGGCCGGCGAACTGCTTGGTGGCATGATGCCAGCGGCGCGCCAGGTGCAGCCAGACGCGCTCCTCGATGCGGGCCGCGCGCGCCAGCACGCCTTCGTCCCGTTCGAGCATCCGCAGTCGCGTCAGGTTGCCGATGGTGACGGCGGCGTAGGTTGGGCTGTTGTATTCGGCGAAACTGCCGGTCTGGTCGATCGCCTGGGCGAGGCGCGTCAGGCGCTCATCGGCGTACTGCCGCAGATCGCGGTCGGCCAAGCGGTCCGCCGCGACCAGAGTGACGAAGGTGCCCTTGACGGCGATGTTGGTGTAGTTCATCGACACGTTGCGGCGGCGGATGGAGCGGGCCGCGTGACGGATGGCCTCCTTGATCCGCGCCACCATTCGCTCGCCCAGCCGCTGCCCGTGGAAATGCAGGATCAGCAGCAGGGTAGCGCCGTTGAAATCGGCCCAGTTCCAGTCGGCCGGCGACATCTTCGGCGGCGGCTCCTCCATGTACCAGCCCCAGATGCCGTACCACTTGCTATCGGTACTGGTGTCTTGCAGCGGCAGAACGCGGTCCAGCACCTGAACTGCCCGTTCGAAGCGGTCCCCGGCGCGGGTTGACAGGAGGATGAGGGCGTATTCGAGCGAGTCGCGGGTCGGGTGCGCTATCGTCGAGCGCAGGTTGGTGTGATAGCGGTACTCGGGGCCGAGCTTGCGCGAGATCATCTTTTCGGCGGGATCGTAGGCCGCGTCGAGGTGCCGCGCCGCCGCTTGTATCAGCGCGTGGTCCCATTCTTTCGTCCACGGCCGGGCCGATTGGGCGGGTGTCACGGCCGGCGCGGCCAGCACCAGTGCGCACTCCCTTCGCGTTATCCGCATCACGCCCCGATTATTTCACGGTATGGGCCGGCACCGGTTTAATCTGGTGACTGAGATGGCGGACGTCTTGACCAAGCTGGACCTACCGCGCGAATGTGATTACATCGCGTCCAAGGCGCTGGCGGGCGAGAATGTGATCGTCGTGCTTGGCTGCCTGGTGTTTCTGGCGTACGGGACCGGCGATGCGTTCGCGCTCGACGTCGAGGACAAATACGCCTGCCCGCTGTAAGCCGACGGTGTGAAACAGCGGTATCCCTTGTTCGACGCAGGCGCCAAGTGGTGCTTCAAGTGGCCGTGGAAGTATTTCGCGGCGGAGGGACATCTACTTCGAAAGGGTCGATGAAGGGATTCGAAGGGGTTGCCTTGGTTGGATGCTCACCTTATAAAGCGGGAGGTGGGCCGAGCCAGCCGGCTGGGGAGCCGGCCGGGGACGAGGCGTTCGCCGTCCAGAAGCGGGCCGCCGTGCGAGCCGGTTCCGGTTATAGTGGTTCCTTATGCCCACGCAGGCCGCCGCGCCTTCCCCCGATCTCTTCTTTCGCACCGTTAACGCCTATCAGCAGAGCGAAGCCGTGAAGGCCGGTATTGAACTGGAACTATTCACGGCGATCGCCGAAGGCAGCCGGACGCCGGAAGCCCTGGCCGCCCGCTGCAAAGCGACGGCGAAAGGAGTTCGCATACTGAGCGATTACCTGACCGTCCTCGGTTTCCTCGAGAAGCGCGACGGCGCCTACTCGCTCACGACCGACTCCTCGCTCTTCCTCGACAAGCGCTCCCACGCCTATCTCGGCGGCGCAGTCGGCTTTCTGCTGTCGCCCGACCAGCGGCACGCCTACGAGAACCTGGCGGGCGTGGTCCGCAAGGGCGGCACTCTGATGCCGGGCCTCGGCTCGGTCGAACCGGAGAATCCCATCTGGCAGGACTTCGCCCGCTCGATGGTTCCGATGATGGCGCCCGCGGCCGAACACATCGCGCAAGCGCTGGCGCTCGGCGACCGCGCCGTCAAAGTCCTCGACATCGCCGCAGGGCACGGTCTGTTCGGCATCACACTCGCCCGCCACGATCCGAATGCCGAGATCTACGCTGTCGATTGGGACAGCGTTCTCGCCATCGCCACCGAACACGCGCAAGCGGCCGGAGTGGCCGGCCGTTACAACATCATGCCGGGCAGCGCCTTCGAAATCGAGTTTGGCGGGGGCTACGACGTCGCGTTGCTTACAAACTTCCTGCACCACTTCGATCCGGCCACCAACGAAAACCTGCTCCGCAAAATTAACGCAGCCCTCAAGCCCGACGGAGTGCTGGCAACGCTCGAGTTCATCCCGAATGAAGACCGCGTCACACCGCCTGTGCCGGCCACCTTCGCGCTGATGATGCTCGGGGGCACCGCGCACGGCGACGCCTACACGTTCGCCGACTACCAAACGATGTTCACCAACGCCGGGTTCTCCCGCAACGAAATGCACGAGATGGCCGTCTCGCCCCAGCGGCTCATCCTATCCTCGAAGTAGGGACCAAGGATGGAAACCCTGCATCCGGCCACGGCGGAAGAACTGGCCGCGGCGCTCGCCGGGTTCGCGGCCCAACGCACACCTATCCGGACGGGAGGCCACTTCACCAAGGACCAAATGGGCGGCCCGCTGTGCGATGCCGCGGCCGCGGTAAGCACGGACCAGCTGAATCGCGTGCTCCAGTACGAGCCGAAGGACCTCACCATCAGCGTCGAAGCCGGTCTGCCATACGCCGAACTCGAACGGCTGCTCGCGGAGAACGGCCAGATGATCCCGCTCGATGCACCCCTGTCGGACTCCGCCACCATCGGCGGCGTTGTGGCGGCGAATTGCAGCGGGCCGCGCCGCCGCCTCTACGGCACCGCGCGCGACCTGGTCATCGGAATGCAATTCGCCACACTCGAAGGCAAGCTGATCCAGTCGGGCGGGATGGTGGTGAAGAACGTCGCCGGGCTCGATATGGGCAAGCTGATGATCGGCTCGTTCGGAACCCTCGCCGTCGTCACCGTCCTGAATTTCAAACTGATTCCCATTCCGCCCGAAACAGTAACTTTCCTTTTTGTTTTTACCGATCTCGATCAGGCGATGGCTCGCCGCGACGCCGTTCTGAAGAGCGTCCTGCAACCGGCCGCGATCGACCTGCTGAATCCACCCGCCGCGGCGTTGCGCGGACGCGAGGGATGGCTTCTCGCCGTGCAAGCCGGCGGTAGCGCCGCGGTGATTCGCCGGTACGTGCGCGAACTCGGCGGCGCGGAGGTTCTCCGCGACGAGGCCGAGCGCGAGTTCTGGCGCGAGATCCGCGAGTTCGCGCCAAGGTTCATGGCGGCCCATACGGAAGGTGCCGTCGTCCGCGTCTCGTCGACCCTCACCGGCATCGCCGATGCGATGGCGCATGCCCAAGGGCCGGCCATTGCCCGCGCCGGCAATGGCGTGATCTATATCGGCTGCGCCAGCGACCCGGCCGCCGCCGGCACGGGCGTGGTGGAATGGGGCAAAGCTACCGCGGCTTCGCGTCCCGCCCGCGACGATTTCGCGATCATGGAAAAGGTCAAGGACTTGATGGACCCGCACCGAATCCTCAACGCCGGAAGGCTCTATGGTTGGCTCTGACGCGCCGCGCCTCGCCGACCTGGACAAGTGCGTCCACTGCGGCCTCTGCCTCAACGCCTGCCCCACCTACCGCGAACTCGGCGTCGAGATGGACTCGCCGCGCGGGCGCATCTACCAGATGGTGCAGGTCGCGACGGGCAAGGCCGAAATCGGCCCTTCGTATCGCGAGCACATCGATCTCTGTCTCGCCTGCCGGGGCTGCGAATCCGCGTGCCCGTCGGGTGTGCAGTACGGCCGGTTGGTGGAAGCGGCGCGCGCCGAGATTGAGGAGAGAACGGAGCGCTCGTTCGGCGACCGCCTTGTCCGCGCCCTGGTGTTCCGCCATTTATTGCCCTCGCGGACACGGCTGCGCGTGGCAGCCGGGTTGCTCTGGACGTACGAGAAGTCGGGTCTGCAGCGGCTGGTCCGCGCGAGCGGGATGCTGAAGCTGTTTGGGCGGCTCGGCGAGTTGGAGAAACTCTCGCCGCCCGCCGAAGTGCCGACGTTCTTCCGGCACTACGGGAAGGTCTTCCCGGCCGAGGGCGAGCGGCGCTATCGCGTGGCGTTCCTTGGCGGCTGTATCGCCAATGTGTCGTTCGCGCGACTCAACGAAGCGACGGTGCGCGTGCTGCGCAAGAACGGCTGCGACGTGCACGTGCCCGAATCGCAGACCTGTTGCGGCGCCCTCCATGTTCATGCCGGGATCCGCGGCGAGGCCCGCCGTCTGGCCCGCCGTAACATCGATGCCGTGCTGAACGGCGGCTTCGACGCCATCGTTACCAACGCGGCCGGCTGCGGCTCGACTTTGAAAGAATATGGCGAGCTGCTCGAACACGATTCCGCGTACGCGGGCCGCGCCGCCGAATTCGCTCAGCGCGTCAAGGACGTGAACGAGTTCCTCGCTTCCGTCGATCTGAACCCGCGCATGGCCGTGCTGCCCTACAAAGTAACCTACCAGGACTCCTGCCACCTGGCTCATGGCCAGAAGGTGCGCGCACCGCCGCGCAAACTGCTGCGCGCCGTGCCGGGGCTCGAACTCCGCGAGATGACGTCGCCCGACCTCTGTTGCGGCAGCGCCGGCATCTATAACGTCCTCCACACAGATATGGCGATGTCAGTCCTCGAAAAGAAGATGGAGAACGTAAACGCCACCGGCGCCGACGTGATCGCGACGGCCAATCCCGGATGTATGCTCCAGTTGTCCACCGGGGTGCGACTGATGGGCCGGGGCCAGCGAGTTGTCCATGTCGTGGAGATCCTCGATGAGGCGTACCGGGGGTATCGTGGCTAAAGCCGCTTCAGAATTCTCTTCGCCTCATCGAGTGCCGGAAATTCCTTCTCCGCCGCCTTGAACTCCGGCGTATGAACGCAGCGTCGCGCTCCGCGATGCTCCACCGGGAAGCGCAGATGCAGCATCTCGTGAAACATCACGTACTCCACCGCCAGCCGCGGCACATTTGCCGAGTCCAGAATCCGGCTCAAGATGATCGCGTTGTGCGAAGGATCGAAGTGGCCGAGCGTCGTCCGCGACCGCTGCCGGCTCCACCCCAATAACGGCTGCGCCATCAGGCCGTGAAAGAACCGCGCGTTCAAATCAGCGAAGACCTCTTCCAGGTTGTAGTGTTCGCCACGCGGACCGGAGACGTACTTCCGGCCCCGGCTTTGCCGCACCAGGTGCAGCGTCCGGCGCATCTCCGGGCGGCTGAACCAGCGCCGGTACCGGTCGGTCCACCGCCTGTCCACTGCCTTGCGGTACAACTTCGACAACAGAATCCAGGCCAGCGCTTCCTGAATCGGGGCCGGGGCGCCGTCGAGTACATCGGTGATGCGGACGCGCAGGCAGCCGTCCTCGAGACGGACGAAGCTGTTGGCGTTGGCAAACCGGCGGAACTCCACCTCGATGCGCGGCAGCGGCGTCCGCGGACGCAGCAGCCGGTGAACGCGCGCATACATCTCTTCGGCGGTCTCAAACAGCAAGGCGCTCTGGACTGGCATCGGATTCAGAATCTAACATAGCGGATTGAGCGGCATGCCCAAAACAGACCGGGGTGTCCGATAATGAACCTTTGGAGGTTGCTTGCCAAAAGCCACAATCACCGCTGTCGGCTGCTATACGCCGGAGCGGATTCTGACCAATGCCGACCTTGAGAAAATGGTCGATACCAATGACCAGTGGATAATCGAACGGACCGGCATCCGTGAGCGGCATATCGCGCCGCCCGAGATGGCCACCTCGGATATGGCCGTCGAAGCCGCGAAAGTTGTACTGGAGCAGCGCGGCATCGGCGCCGCCGAACTCGACGCTATTCTGCTGTGCACCGTCACGCCGGACATGTTCTTCCCGTCGACCGCCTGCCTCGTCCAGCACCGGCTCGGTGCGAAGAAGGCGTGGGGTTTCGACCTCGTGGCCGCCTGTTCCGGCTTCGTGTACGGCATCACCACCGCGGCGCACCTAGTTGGCGCGGGGACGCACAAAAAGGTGCTGGTGATCGGCTCCGATACTATGTCGCGCATCATTAACTACGAGGATCGCGCCACCTGCGTGCTCTTCGGCGACGGCGCCGGCGCGTTCCTCATTGAACCGGCCACGCAGGACGGCGAAGGCTTCCTCGGTTTCAACAACGAAATCGACGGCTCGGGTGGCGACTTCCTCAAGATGCCCGCCGGCGGCAGCCGGATGCCCGCCTCCGAGGAAACGGTGCGCCAGAAACTGCACTATGTCCACCAGGACGGCCAGCAAGTCTTCAAGTATGCCGTCCGCAAAATGTTCGAGGCCAGCAAGGAACTACTCGACCAATGTGGCGTCGCCCCGGACGAGGTGAAGCTGTTGATTCCGCACCAGGCGAACAAGCGCATCGTCACCGCCGCCGCGGACCGGCTGGGCTTCGGCGAGGACCGCATCGCCCTCAACATCGACCGCTATGGCAACACCACGGCCGCCACCATCCCGCTTGCCACCCGCGACGCCATCAACGATGGCCGCTTGAAGAAAGGCGACATAGTGCTGTTCGCCGCGGTCGGCGCCGGGTATACGATTGGCGCGAACCTCTGGCGATGGGGATTTTAGCAGCCTCCCCCTACCCCGCGTAGACCTGCTCCGCCGCCGCGCGGCCCGAAGCCGGCGCCTGGCAGCCTTCCTTCGCGAGCGCATCCTGGAGCGCATCGAGGCAGGTCAGCACGTTGGCCTCCGTCGATCCGGCGCCCATAATGCCAATGCGGAACACTTTCCCCGCCAACGGTCCGAAGCCGCCGAGGATCTCGATGCTCCGCTCCTCCAGCAACCGTTTGCGGATCTTGGCGTCTTCGATCCCTTCCGGCACGCGAGGCGTGTTCAGCGACCACAACCGGTGTTCCTTCGCCACGTGCATCGACATTCCCATTGCTTCGATGCCTGCCACGAACGCCTCGTGATTCTTCTTATGCCGCGCCCAGCGCGCTTCCAAACCTTCTTCGTCGACGATCACCAGCGCTTCCCGCAGCGCGTAGAACATCGTGATCGGCGCGGTGTGGTGATAGCGGTGCGCGTTGCCATAGTACTCAGCCAGCAACCCGAGATCGAGATACCACGAGCGGTTCGGGTTCTTCCGCACCTTCAGATAATCCATCGCCCGCGGCGACACCGTCAGCGGCGCCAGTCCCGGAGGCGCGCCCAGCCCCTTCTGCGAACAGCTATACGCGATGTCGATGCCCGTGGCGTCCACTTCCACCGGCATCGCGCCCAGCGACGTCACGCAATCGGCAATCACCAACGCGCCGGCTTCGTGCGCCGCTTCGCAGATCGCGCGTCCCTGCTGGAACGCACCCGTCGACGTCTCGGCCTGAACATAACCGACGAGGTTGGGTTTCTCGCGGCGGATAAAGTCGCGCACCTCTTCGGCGGAAAACACCTCTCCCCAGGGTTTCTCCAGCCGCACGACCTCGGCGCCCTGCCGCTTTCCCATCTCCGTCATCCGGTCGCAGAAAAAGCCGTTCGCGAAAATGGCGAACTTCATGCCGGGCTCGACGAAGTTGCTGACGGCCGCTTCCATCCCGGCGCTGCCGGTACCGGAGATCGCCAGCGTAAACTGGTTCTGCGTGCCGAACACTTTGGCGAGCAGCACGCGCACCTCTTCCATAACCTGAAAGAAGAACGGGTCAAGATGACCGACGATCGGCTTCGCCATCGCTTCGTAGACGCGAGGCTCGACCATGCTGGGGCCGGGGCCGAGCAACAGGCGGCACGGTGGTTGAATCGGAGCGTAACTTTGGGACATAAATTTCCAGTCTTGTCGACGCGGGCCGGAGAGTCAACTTGACCGCGCGGCCGCCGCTACCGATCGACCCTCTTTTGCCCGCCATCGCGGAGACGCTCGGCCGTCACCGGCGGCTCGTTCTTGAGGCCCCGCCGGGCGCCGGCAAGACTACCCGTGTTCCGCCGGTGCTGCTCTCCCTCGGCGAGGTCTGGGTGCTCGAACCGCGACGGATGGCGGCGCGGATGGCCGCCCGCCGGGTCGCCGCCGAAATGGGCGAAAGCGCCGGCGAGACCGCCGGCTACCAAGTCCGATTCGAAGAAGTGGCTGGACCCCGAACGCGGTTGCGCTTCCTCACCGAAGGCGTGTTCACCCGCAAGATGCTCGGCGATCCCGATGTCCGCCGGGCATCCGTCGTCATTCTCGACGAATTTCACGAGCGGCATCTCGACACCGACGCGGCGCTCGCGCTCCTGCGCCGCTTGCAGGACCGCCGGCCCGGTTTGGCCCTCGCCGTCATGTCGGCAACTATCGACGGCGAGAGTCTCGCCCACCGCCTCGGTGGTTGGCCGCTGCTGCGCTCGGAAGGCCGCCTCTTCGATCTCCGCATCGACTACACCCCGCACTCGCCGCGGCCGCTCGAACAGCAAGTCGAGGCCGCCCTGCGCCGTCTGCTCGACGACGGGCTCGCCGGCGATATGCTCGTCTTCCTGCCCGGCGCCGCCGAGATCCGCCGCGCCTTGCGCCAGTGCGCCCCTCTGCTGGATCGCCACGGCCTCCTCGGTCTGCCTCTCCACGGCGACCTCAGCCCTGAGGAGCAGGACCGCGCCGTGCTCCCCTCCCAAGAGCGCAAGGTCATTTTCTCGACAAATGTCGCGGAGAGCTCCGTGACGATCGAAGGCGTGACGGCGGTCATCGATTCGGGTCTTGCTCGCGTCGCGCGCGATTCGGCGGCGACGGGCCTCCCCGCGCTCGACATTGCACGGATCAGCCAGGCCTCGGCGGCGCAACGAGCCGGCCGGGCGGGC
>CAYPUQ010000094.1:0-16783 GCA_964413655.1 uncultured Solibacteraceae bacterium
AGCCTCGGTTGAAGAATGAATCGAATAGCTGCCTAACATCGCATGCACCCGACGGCGCTGGCGCCAGAACCGGCACCCGCCACCCCCGACACGCGGCGGCATCCGCCGAAGGCGGGCCGGCCAGCCCCGCGCGAGCGTGAGGCGGAGCGGGAAGGGAAGTTACTTCAGCCGTCCCGCCGCCAACAGGAACTGGACAATGTCATCGCGGCGAATAAAGACATTACGGTCTCCGAGGGCATTACCGTCAAGGAACTTTCCGAAAAGTTGGGCATCAGGGCCAGCCTGGTAATCGCCCGCCTGGTAGGCAAGAAGGTCTTCGCCACAATTAACCAAACCCTCGATCTCAAGCTGGCCGAGGAACTTGCCAAGTCCTTCGGTGCCGCAACAAGCCAACTCAGCTACGAAGAGGAGACGACGGTAGATATCGATTTGTCCCAGATCGAGACCGATATGGTGCGCCGCGCGCCCGTCGTCACGGTCATGGGCCATGTCGACCATGGGAAGACATCGCTGCTGGACGCCATCCGGCTGAGCAATGTCGCCGAACGCGAAGCCGGTGGCATCACGCAGCACATCGGTGCCTACTCAGTCACGAAGAACGACCGGAAGATCGTCTTCATCGACACCCCAGGCCACGAAGCGTTTACCCGCATGCGCGCCCGCGGCGCCAAGGTCACTGACATCGTCATCCTGGTTGTGGCCGCCGACGACGGCGTGATGCCGCAAACCCTGGAAGCGATCGATCACGCGAAGGCGGCCGGCGTCCCCATCATTGTTGCCATCAACAAGATCGACAAACCCGAAGCCCAGCCGGATCGCATCAAACAGCAGCTTTCCGATCGCGGTCTGCTCGCCGAGGACTGGGGCGGCGACGTCGTCATGGTTCCGGTGTCGGCAAAGGCGCAGCAGAATCTCGACCTGCTGTTGGAGATGATTCTGCTGGTCGCCGACATGCAGGACCTCAAGGCGAATCCAGCGCGTCCGGCCGTCTGTACCGTGCTGGAAGCCCAACTCGACCGTGGCCGCGGCCCGGTGGCGACCGTGCTGGTTCGCAACGGAGTCCTTCGCGCCGGCGATTTCTTCATCTGCGGCACGGTCTTCGGGAAGGTTCGCGCGCTGTTCGACGACCGCGGCGGACCGATTAAGGAGGCCGAACCATCCACTCCCGTCGAGGTTCTCGGCTTCGATACACTCCCCGACGTCGGCGACACTCTTCAGGTGGTGACGGACACCGCCAAGGCCAAGCAGATCGTCGTCTATCGGGAGGACAAGGCTCGGGAGCAGGCTCTTTCAAAGGGTGGCCGCGTCAGCCTGGAGACGCTGCATCAGCATCTCCGCGAAGGCGAAACCAAGGAGTTGAACCTGATCGTCAAAGCCGACGTCGGCGGGTCGGCCGAGGTGCTCAGCGAAACCCTTCAAAAGCTCTCCACAGACAAGGTGAAGATTCAGGTCCTGCGAACCGGCGTCGGCGCCATCACCGAGTCCGACGTTCTGCTCGCCTCGGCGTCCGACGCGATCGTGATCGGCTTCAACGTCCGTCCAGAACGGAGCGCGGTGCAAATAGCCGAGCACGAGAGTGTGGACATCCGCCTGCACACCATCATCTACGAACTGACCCAGGAGATCAAAAAGGCGATGGCCGGGCTCCTCGAGCCGGTCATCAAAGAGGTCTACAAGGGACGCGCCGAGGTGCGCGAAGCGTTCCGGATCACGAAGGTCGGCATGGTGGCCGGCTGCATGGTGCAGGATGGCGTGATTCCGCGTAACGCCCAGTTGCGCGTGCTGCGCGACAACATCGTGATTCACACCGGCCGGATCGAGGGTTTGCGCCGTTTCAAGGACGATGTGAGCGAAGTGAAGGCCGGATTCGAGTGCGGCATCTCGATCGCCAATTTCGGCGACGTCAAACCTAGGGACATCATCGAAGCCTTCGTCACCGAGAAGGTCGCCGGCGAACTCTGATCGCAACTATGGCCGCCATCGGCGTCCTGACGTTAGAAATCCATATCGAACACGCGCACTCGCTGAAGGATAAGCGCAGCGTGGTGAAGGGGTTGAAAGACCGCCTGCGGTCCCGTCATAACGTTTCCGTGGCCGAGATCGACTACCAGGACACTTGGCAGCGAGCCTTGGTCGCCGCCGTCACCGTTTCGCCGGACCGGGGATTCGTGGAGAAGGTCTTGCAAGCGGTGGAGAACGACGCCGCCGGCGTCCTCGGCGGAATGCTCGCCGGCTCGGCCGTGGAGATCATCGACGCGGGGTAAGGAGTATGGATCCAAGACGGACAGAGCGCGTCGCCGAGACCCTTCGCGGGGAACTCGAGGAGCTGATCAACTATGAGCTATCCGATCCTCGCGTCGGACAGGTGACCGTTACCGAGGTACTGGTCGCCCCCGACATGCGGCTGGCACATGTGCGCCTCGCCCTGGAAGGGGATGAGCACCAGCAGACGGCCACCATCGAAGCACTCGATCACGCCAAGGGGTTTCTCCGGAAACAAATCGCCGAGCGCCTCGAACTCTACCGCACACCCGACCTCCGGTTCTTCTGCGATGTTTCCCCAGCCCTGCGCCAGAAAGCGCCGAGCGTTCTCCGGCGCATCCGCCGCGGGCGGCCGCGGGAGTGAGCAACGCCCCTATTGGAGCAGTTCCTTGGCGATCGTCAGCCGCTGCATGTTGCTGGTTCCCTCATATATGCGGCCGATCTTTGCGTCGCGGTATAGCTTCTCAACCGGGTAATCCTTGGTGAATCCGACACCACCGAAAACCTCAACCGCCCGGCTTGCCGTCCGCTCGGCCACCAGCGAACTGAAGTATTTGGCCATCGCCGCTTCGGCCGCGAAAGGACGCCTGGTCTCCTTCAGCCGCGCCGCGTTGTAGACCAGCAGGCGGGCCGCCTCCACCTCGGTCGCCATGTCGGCCAGTTCCATCTGCACGGCCTGAAACCCGGCGATGGGCTTGCCGAATTGCTTCCGCTCCTTGGCGTACCGGACGGCGTGATCCAGGGCGGCCTGGGCCAGCCCCACCATCTGCGCGCCGATGCCGATACGGCCCTCGTTGAGCGCCTCGATCGCGATCTTGTAGCCGCGGCCCATCTCCCCGAGAACGTTCGCTTGCGGCGCGCGGCAGTTGTCGAGGATAAGTTCGCAGGTCGACGAGGCGCGGATGCCCAGTTTGTCTTCCTTCCGGCCCACCGCGAATCCCGGCGTGTCGCACTCCACCAGAAAACACGTAATCCCCTTATAACCCGCGGCAGGGTTCGCGTTGGCGAAGATCAAGAACAATCCGGCTTCGGCGGCGTTGCTGATCCACAGTTTGCGGCCGTTGAGCACGAACGTGTCGCCGTCGCGTTCCGCCGTCGCCGCGAGGGCAAAGGCATCCGACCCCGCGCCCGCCTCCGACAGCGCGAACGCTCCCAGCGTGCCAGTTGCCAGCCGCGGCAGCCAGATTCTTTTCTGTTGATCGGCCGCCCAGCGGAGTAGGGCGTTGATCACCAGGGTGTTCTGCACGTCGGCAATCACCGCAGCCGACGGGTCCACCATCGCCAGTTCCTCCACCGCGAGGATCGCCTGAAAAAACGTCCCACCGGGGCCACCGTACTCCTCCGGAACTTCGATCCCCATCAGCCCGAGATCGAACAGCTTCCGCAGCAGGTCCGGCCGGAACCGCGCCAACTCGTCCATCTCGCGGACGTGCGGCGCAATCTCTTCGCGGGCGAACTGCCGCACCGAGTTGCGCAGGAGCCGGTCCTCTTCGCTCAACGCGGTCAATGGACTGGCCGTTCGCGGCGCGTCGATCACGGACATGCTTCAAGTCTATCCGGTCAGAACGACCACGACAGGCTGCTGAAACCTGTGTGCGCGCGGTAGTTCTGGATCGCCAGGAAGTCCTCGCGATAGCGGTAATGCTGATAGCCGAAGTTCCAGCGGAGTTTCGAGTGAATCCGGATAGAGATCCGGGCCCACGGCGACTCGTAGCGCAGCGGAAACGTCTGAACCGCGCGGAAGGCGTCCGGCGTGGCGCCGATGCCGGTGGCGGGATACACCGGACCGGCGGATGGGCCGGCGCGCCCGTCGCCGGTGTCGCGCACGATGCTATAGCCGAAGTACCAGTCGGCGCGCGAACCGCTGGAGAAGCGAAGGCCGAGGTTGCCGGCGTGGAGGTTGGAGATGTAGAGCGAGCGGTCGTTTTCGATCAGGTTGAAGTCGATGAAGTAGGCGAGGCCGGTGAGGGTGTCGAGGTGCTGTTTGGAGTATCCGGCATCGAGGGCGAAGCGGCGGCTGGGTGTCCAGGCAAGGTCCCCCGAATAGTTTCGTGCGCGCGAGCTTCGCTGGAACAGCGAGACCGAGTTCACGTTGTAGAACGCGCGCGTGGCGCCGGTGAGCTGCAGCGTGCGGGTCTTCCAGTGGATGCGGCCGCCCAGGGCGTGATAGCGGCGCTCGCTGATCGGATAGAAGGGGCGGTCGGCCCGCCCAAGCTCGCCCTCCAGGACGATGCTGAGCGGCCGGGCCGGCTGGATGCGGATGCCGCCCACGGTTGCGTGGATACGATTTGTCTGTTCGGCGCGCTCGGCGTCCGAGAAGCTGGCGGCCGAAAAGCCAGTAACCGACCGGATCCGGCGCTGCGAGTAGCGGTAGCCGGCAAACAGGGCGAACCGCTTTGCCGGGCGGATGTTCAGATCCGTCGCGTTGACAAACGTGCGCAGACCGAGGAATTGGAAGCGGAGCAGGCTCGGCAGCGGTGTGTTGTTGTTGATCTCCTGGTACAGGCTGTCTCCGTCGATCTGCACTTGATGAAACGCGGTGTGGTTGGTGAGAACGATCCGGTCGATGGGCGCGAAGCTCAGTGTCAACGAACCCGTATTGACGGGCCGGCGGCCGGCGCCGGAAATCAGAATCTGCCGGTTCCGCGTCAGGCCGAAACGGTCCGTACCCGCAGCGGTTTCGTCGAACAAGAAGTTGCGGCGGCTGCCGGCGTAGCTGTAGCGGGCGTTGATCGATAAGCGTGACGCTTTTTCGTTGAGAAGGTGAAAACGCCAGAACGGGGTGTCGCCCCGGTATGGCTCGGTCCGCCGCAGACTGGCAAGGGAGGTGAGACCGGCGGGATCGGACAGAGGCGGCGCGCCTGGCAGCGCGATCGGGGTGTCCTCCTCAAACCGTTGCCAAGCGCGCTGGAAGATGAAACGGAACCCCGCGGCCTGAAGGTTGCCGCCAAGCCGGTACTCGGTCTGGCGGCGGTGCACATTGGAAAAGAGCGGGAGTTCGGAACCGAGAGAGTCGAAGAACTGGCCGGTGGTGAGGGCCGGCCCGGTCTGCGTGTTGCGGCTGTAGCCGGCGATCAATTTGAGCGGCGCGTGCGGGAGGAGGGTGACGTCGTGGTCCTGCCAGTGCCGGCGGGTGTCGTGAAGATGGAGCCCCTCGGAGATGGTGAGGCCCGGATTGAAGTAGTCGTTGATACGCCACAGAAGGTCGTAACGGTACAGCCGGTTGTGCTGCACGCGCAGGTTGGCGAATTGGTACGGATCGTTGCCAAGCCCCTGGGTGGTAAGGACGATCTCGTCGAAATAGCGCCCGTGGCCGTCGCGCGAGTTCACGGTCAGGTTACTGCCAAGGAGCCGGATGCCGTTACCGAAATTGACGTCACTGCGGTACTTGCCGAGGTTGCCGTCCACTGTGTGGAAGCGGTAGCCGAATTCGAAGGAATTAGTGATGTTGTAGTTGCCGGCGTCCTGGCCGCGCACGGGACCGGTGGGCTCGTTGGCCGGGGCCACCACAGGCTGGGCGAAAAGGCGGGCGGCGAGCAGCGCCGGAATCGCGAGCCTAGGAAGAGTGCTCCGCATCGCGATTCTCCTAACGCAGAAAGCGCGGATCGGCGTTCGAGCCGTGAATCCGCACATGGCAGGTGGTGCAGTTGCGATAACGGGGGTCGTTCATATTGTGCGACCCGGATTGCAGTGTAACGCCGTCGCCCTGCCGGCCGAAATTGGCCGCTGCGTTGTGGCACTCCAGACAGAGCGTGAAGACGGCCGGACGGCGCAGGAGGCGCGGGTTCATTGACCCGTGCGGGCTGTGGCAGGCCTCGCAACCATCCACGCGAACCGCGGCGTGTTCGAAAGCGAAGGGCCCGCGCTTGTCCGTGTGGCAGCGGAGGCACGGCTCTTCCCCGTCGCCGGCGGTGTGGACCATGCGCGGCCGCAGTCCCATGCGCCAGGAAGGAGAGGCGGCGCCGTGGGGATTGTGGCAGTCGGTACACTGGACGACACCCTCGTTGACACGGTGCTTAAATGGCATCGCGAACTGAGAGCGGACGTTCGCGTGGCAACCGTAGCAAAGTTCGGTGGGCTGTTGAGCGAGCAGCAGCTTCGGGGTTTGCGCGCGGTGGATGCTGTGGCAGTTCGAACAGACGACATCGGCGAGCGTGTGCGCGGAACGGCGGATCTCCATGCGGGAGATCTGGCGACCGTGGCACGGCAGGCAGGAATCCAGGACCTGCCGCGGGTCCATGGTCGAGTAAGCGCGGATATTGTCCTTGCCGCCCCCCGCTTGCACGTGAGCCTGGCCCGGTCCGTGGCAGCTCTCGCAGCCAGTGCGCTCCGGCGGCTCTTTGCCGGTGGCGATGGACAGGTAATGGGCGTTCTTGTAGAAGTTGAGCCAGACTTCGGGGTGGCAGCTCTTACAGGCGTTGCTTCCGACGAACTCCTGGGCGGCGCCCGTGACAGCCGCGGCGAAAAGGAATGGCAGGCACTGAAGGAACCTCCACAGTGTCACTGTCCCACTATAGAGGACCGGGCCATGTTGCGGATGTAAAAACCTGCGGCTGGCGCCGGAGCCGCGTCAGTCAGAACGTGTATCCGAGACCAACGGTACCTTGGAAGTTGTGGAGCAAGCCCGAGATCCCGCCGCTGAGCGGAGAGGGCAGGATCACCTCGCGAGGAAACGGGGAGATCTGGTCGCGAAACTCGACACGGATAAACGTCCGGGGCCCGGTCTGATGTTTGATTCCGGCCCCGAAGGCCCCGAAGGGTTTCCATTGGGAAGTGCGGGTCAGGACGGCGAACTGCATCAGATCCTGGAAGGCGTTTTCGTCACCCGCGCCGCGGTATCCCTTGATGCCGCCGCCAGCCAGGACGTAGGGGCGCGTCTTGCTGCCGGACGGAGCCAAATGGATGAGCACGTCGTACTCCATTGAGTGGGCGATGCCGGTCATCGTGGCTTTCGAGGATGCCGACGTGACCTTCAGGTTATTCATTAGAAACGAGTAGCGGATCTCGCCGCCGATATAGGGGGAGGGGTTCTGGCCGATCCAAGCAGCGACCACGAAGCCCGGCTGGAAACCCGTGTTGCCGGAAGTAGAGCCCGATGTCACGGACTTATTCAGGTAGAAGCTGGCTCCGCCACCGACGCCGACTTCCCACTTTTCATCGAGGTTTTGTCCGGCCGCCGGCACGGACAGCGTTAGCAGGGCGCAGGTACACGCCGCGCGCAGGGTCCCAATCGATCGCATAACACTCCCTAAGGGTTTCTGTGGCGGGAGAGGGGCGGAACTCTCTCCCGTTGTGGGGTCAGTTTTTGATCACGCGGACTCTGAGCGTTGTCGAATAACCGCCCTGTGTGATCACCAGCGGCAGATCCACTCCGGTCGGCGCCGCGCCGGGAATTTCGGCGTCAATCTGGTAGACACCGACCATTCCCGGACTCAGACCGGCAAAGTGTATCGGAATCGGAACGCCGCCAATCGTCACCGCCGCTGGCACAATGGCGGGGGCTGGTCCACTGGCGGGGGCGCCTGTTTCCACCGCGGGATTGGTTGAGCCGAGCCCGGTGAGGTAGATCGTAACCTGGTCGCCGACACGAAGCGGGTTGGCGAGCGTCGCTGGTTGGCCGTTCGCCTTGCGCATGATCGTGGCGTACTCAAGGTAGCCCGATGGGGTTTCCGCCACGCCGCGAAAGACGGCTGGCGCCCCGGGCAGAATCGTGAGGTTGTAGTTGTCGCTGACGCCGCCCGGCGTGCGCAACACGAGTGTGACGTTGCCCACCAGTTGGTACGGCACTTGCGCGTTCACCTGGGCCGGCGACACGAAGAGGACCGGCGATGGGATGCCGTTGATGGTCAGACAGCTTTCACCGAGTGCCGTCGGCAGTGGGATCTCGCGGGTGGCGATGTTCACCGGACTGAGGGCCTCGCCATACAGGCTGATCAGGCTGCCGGGCGCCATGCCGGGTGTCGAGTCCGCGGCGTTGAGCACGCGGTCGAGGCGCGGCGGCGCTACTGCGGCGTCGTAGTTCCAGGGCAGGACCGTGAAACCGGAAGTGGTCAGGTTGACCAGCACGTTCCGGCTGTAGAGGGGGGCCAACGTTCGCGTGAAGGCGGCGCCCTCGTTCCCGAGAATGGGCGCCTCGGCCATGCGGGTGGCGGGCCAGATGTCGCCACTGCCCATCGCCAGACGCTGGATCACGCCGGCCGACTCGCCGTTAGGCGCCGCGGTTCGGATCGCCCAGTCGTCGACGAAGGAAACCCCCGAGGATTGGCCCAATCCATTGTCCAACCGCCGCACCGGAACCAGCGACGCGTTGAGGATCTCGTGGCCGACGGCGAAGAAATCGAAGCTTGAAGCGCCGTACGCGCCGGAGAGTTCGGTGCCATACTTACGCGAGATCGTGAAGCTATCGACATTCGCGTTGTAGAGGAGCAGGTGGCCGTCGGCCTGCGCGGCGAGAATCGAACCGCCGTTGCCGGAGGCGACCAAAACCGTGTTCAGGTCGATGTCGTTCTCCCACACTCCGAGTGAGGGCAGTTGGGTGGCCCGGCGCGTCGCCATGTCCACGCGGTCGATGACGTGAATGGGACCCGCCACCCGCGTGGCGGCGAGAATGGCCTTGCCCGACGCCGCAATCGAGCGCGGATAGTGGCCGAATGGAAAGATGATCGGCTGCGAGGGATACAGCGTTTCCAGATCGTAGACGTTGGCGATCTGCGAGTTGTCGTTGGCCACGAGCAGCCAGCGCTGGTCGAACGTGATGGCCATCTGAGTGGGTGTGTTGCCCGTCTTGAGACGGGTGATGAGGTTGTAGTTGGCCCCGTCGTAGACCAGCACTTCGTTGGTATCCTGGCGCAGCAGGAAGAAACGCTCGCGGTAGGGGTCAGCGAGAATATCCACGATCTTCCCGGGCACGTTGACGAACGTGCCGCGCTGGTCCGGTTCGCGGTTGTTTACCAGCAGGCGGATCGGGTCGGGCACGTTCACCGCCCGAGCGGAGGTGATCTGGACCTGAATCGACTTTGTGCCCTTGCTGTTCTGGAAGGCGGACGGGTCCACGCTAATCCGCACCACGGCCGGCGTCATGCCGGAGGACGGCTCGATCAGGACGCCCGGCGTATCGGAGGTGAGGCGAAAATCGACGGGCGTGCCGCCCGGAGCTTCGATCGACACCTCATGAGCGATCATCCGGCGGTCGCAGAAGTTGCCGCGGTAGACGAGATCCTCGGCGTTGGTCCGGACCTTGGGCGCCTCCGCCAGCAGGCCCACCGGCAGGATCGTGATGCCCGAATCCGAGATAGCGTACAGGTACGACGCCGAAGAATCGAGCACGCCTTTTCCGGCCAGATTCTCGGCGAGCTGGATACGTTCGAACACACGGAGGTTGTCCGCGTCGAGCACCTGCAACACGGGTGGCTCCTCGAGCGCGCTGTCGTCGGTTCCGCGTGGCACCTGGGCATAGACCAGACCGCGGCTTACATCGAATGCGTGGCCGCCAACGTGAAGCGCTCCATTAGGCTCGGGGAACTGGGCGACGAGATGTCCGGCCGATGCATGCATTCCCCAACCGGCCAGGTAGAAGCTGCCGTCCCGATTAACGCTCACCACCCGCGGTCCGAGTGGAGGTTCGGACACGTAGCCCTGAATACGCAGCAGGCGTGTGTGCACGCTGTATCGGAATGTAAAGGTATTGGTGAGGCCGTAGATTTCCCGGCCATCGCGCGACGCCGCCATCGATGCTTCGACGATGTTCGGTGGGAAGTTCACCGGCGGAACCGGCAGGGTCTTCGCCGCCACGTCGCCGATAGTTCCGAGCGTCTGGGTGACGCCGGTGACGGGATCGAACAAAAAGAAATCGCCGCTCGTCACCACCAGCGCACGCCCGTCGATCCCGAACGCCACTCCGAGCGGCGCCAGGCCGAGCGAGAAGGTCTGCCGCGCGCGCGTGATCAAATCGATCACCGTGAGCGAATTGTTAACCGAGCCCGGCGTCGTGAAGTTGCCGTAGTGTGCGACGACGAGGTGGCGCGAGTCCGGCGACAACGCCAGCGAACTGGGTTGCGATGCGATATTGAACGACGTCTGCACGCTACCCTCCGGCGCCGATACGACATCCACGCGGTTGGCCGTATAATTGGCCACATACAAAACGCCGCGCGATTCATCCAGGGCAACGTCGGCGGCATGACCGCCAAGGGCCACTACCTTGCCCCAGGTGGCCGGCCGCGCCGCCGGGGTCAGAATCGCCGCCAGCATCGCCAGCCGGACAACCGGCCGTAAGAATTGCCTGGTAAGCCTCATACTCAAAATCCTCAACTTCCTCGTCGAACTGCTTCCTTCCAGATCCCCTCGCGGGAGTTTGTTGGTTTTTCAGCACTCGGGAGACCACACGCGGCCGAAGGGTTACGACCTCCGGCCGCGCCGTGGGCGCCCGCATTACTCTTCGGCGTTTTTCCGCCGGCGCAGGACGATCAACGCCAGGACCGCCGCCGCAATCACCGCGCAGACGATGCGAATCATCGTGCTATCCATTTGCCTGTTTCTCCTTTCTTCCAGCGCTGTAGTTACACCCGGCCGACCGCCCTAGATGTCGCTCATCATCGGTATCAGTTCCCGGACGATCCGGACGGCCATGGGCCCAACCGTCACCACGAACAGCGACGGTAGAATGCAAAAGAAAATCGGGAACACGAGCTTGACGCCCAGCTTGGCCGCCTTCTCTTCGGCGGTCTGCCGCGCCTGCACGCGCATGTATTCGGCGTGTCCCCGCAAACTCTGGGCCACGCCCGTCCCGAAGCGGTCCGCTTGTATCAGAACCGCGACCAGCTTCTTGAGATCTTCCACGTTGGTCCGCTCCGCCAGGTTTCGCAGGGCGTCGGTGCGCCGCTTCCCGGCCTTCAACTCCAGGTTCACCATCGTGAACTCCTCGCTGATCTCCGGGTGCGCCTGATCGAGGTCCTTCGCCACCTGCACTACCGCCTGGTCGAGTCCGAGACCGCTTTCGACGCACACCACCATCAAGTCCAGGGCATTCGGCAGTCCGCGGTGAATCTGTTTCTGCCGCCGTCTCGTCATGGCCTTCAGATACTCGTTCGGACACAGGAAGCCCGCCGCCGCCGCGGCTAGAACCGCCACAACCTTGTTGGCCGGGTCGGCATCCGAGCCGGACACCAGAAAGCTCATCAGCAGCGGGAGGGACACGCCGAGAATGACCTTCGCCCCGTAGAAGATCTTCAGCGCATTCGGGTTGCGGATGCCCGCCCGCATCATGCGCCGCTGGATGACGCCAGCGTCTTTCGGCGAGACCGGCAGCACGTTGCCGATCTTCTTGACCAGCTCGTGAAAAACCAGGCTCGGGTGCAACGGCACGGATTCAGAATGGATTGTCGAGGCGCCGGTGACGCGCTCGATGGCCTCCTTCGGGCGGACCCAGAGTTTCATGCCCGCCAGCGCCACCGCGAGCGCCACCGCGAGAAACAAAAGAGCAGTCATCAAAATAGTGGTCACGTCACACCTCGATCGCGACAATTTTGCGAATGATGAGGTAACCCAGCGCCTGAAGCCCGATCGCCACGCCCATCATGAGATTGCCCGTTTCGTCTTCGATGAAGAAACTGACATACTCGGGATTAGTAAAGAACATGAGGACGGCGACACCAATCGGGATCGACGTCAGGGCCATGCCGGTCATCCGTCCGTGCGCGCTGATGGCGCGAATCTTGCCCCGCAGCTTAAACCGCTCGCGGATCACGTAGGCCAGCTTCTCCAGAATCTCGGCTAGGTTGCCGCCGGTCCTCTTTTGCAGGAGCACGGCCGAGACGAAAAAGTGGACGTCGAGCGACGGCACCCGCTTGACTAGCTTGAGTAGCGCCTGATCGAGCGGCAGGCCGAGGTTGTGCTCATCAAACGTGCGCCGGAATTCGCCCGCCAGTGGTTCCTGGAACTCGCGGTGAATCATCTCGATCGATACCGAGAACGCGTGCCCGGCGCGCATCGACCGCGCGACAAACTCCAGGCTCTCCGGGAACATCTCCTCGAACTTGTGCATCCGTTTGTTGCGCAGGCGCACGACGTGCAGAAAGGGCAGCGAGGCGGCCGCCAGCCCGCCGGCCAGTTGGGGCAGCAAGTAATCCGGCACGACGCCGAACCGGACGATAAGAAATCCCACGAGAAACAATGCCTGCGACGACTGAATCAGCTTGGCGGGCGTCCATTTCGACCCTGCCTGTTCGAGCAGGGTTTGTATCCGCTCGGTCAACTGCAGCCGCCGGAGCAGATGGCGGACCAGCCGCCCGTGGCGCAGGTCCTCGGTCGAAAGGAGTTGCGGAGACGAGTTCGCCTTGGCCGTTCTGGATCTGGATCTCTTGTCGGGCGTCTCCAGCAGACGCTTTTTGATGCGGTCGGCGTCGGCGTTCCGCAACATCCGCGAGACGAACCACCAGACCCCCATCGAGAGGATCCAGATGCCGCCGAATAAAATAATCAGACTGGTGTCCATAACTTCAGATCTCCAGTTCCTCGTCGAACAGGTCGGGCCGCAGGCGGATGCCGGCCGCCAGCAGCTTTTCGTAGAACTTCGGCCGGATGCCGGTGGCGGCGAAACGGCCCGCCACCTGCCCCTCGGGCGTCAAGCCGCGCTTTTCGAAGACGAAGAGGTCCTGCAGCGTGATGACCTCGCCCTCCATGCCGGTCACCTCAGTTACGCTGGTCACGCGGCGCGAGCCGTCGCTGAGCCGGGAGGCCTGAACAATCAGGTGAACCGCGCTGGCAATCTGCTGGCGGATACTCACCAACTGCATGTTGGAGTTGGCGAGCGACACCATCACCTCCAACCGCGACACGGCGTCGCGCGGCGAGTTCGCGTGGATCGTCGTCAGCGATCCGTCGTGGCCGGTGTTCATCGCCTGCAGCATGTCGAGCGCCTCCTCGCCGCGGCACTCACCGACCACAATCCGGTCCGGACGCATACGCAGGCTGTTAATCAGCAACTCGCGCTGGCGTACGGCTCCATGGCCTTCGAGGTTCGGCGGACGGGTCTCCAACCGCGCCACATGTGGCTGCCGGAGCTGCAATTCGGCCGCGTCCTCGATGGTGACAATACGCTCCTTCGAGCTGATAAAACTGCTAAGCGCGTTGAGGAGGGTCGTTTTGCCGGCGCCGGTGCCACCCGCGACGATGATGTTCAGCCGCGCCTTGACCGTCGCCTCGAGCAGTTCCATCATGCCGGCGGTCATCGCATTGCGGCCCACCAGGTCGGACGGCATCAGCTTGTCGGTGCTGAAGCGCCGAATGGAAAGCAGCGGACCATCGACGGCCAGCGGCGGAATGATGGCGTTGACGCGCGAGCCGTCGCTGAGACGGGCGTCGACCATCGGCGTCGATTCGTCGATCCGGCGGCCCACCTGCGAAACGATCTTGTCGATGATCCGGATGAGATGGGGATCGTCCCGGAAGCTGACCGTGGTCAGCTCGAGCAGTCCTTTCCGCTCGACGTAGACCTGCTTGTGGCCGTTGACTAGAATGTCGGAGATCGTCGGGTCCTGCAGTAGCGGTTCGAGGGGACCAAGCCCAAAGACCTCATCCAGCACCTCGTCGCAGATGTGCTGTTTCTCGGTCGAGCTCAGTAGTGTTTGCTCGCCGTCGATCAGCGTCATCAACGCCTGGCGCACCTCGGCCCGGACACGCTGGTTGTCGATCGCCGCCAGCGCCTCGAGGTTGATCTTGTCGAGCAGCTTGCGATGCAGCGTGAACTTCAGTTCCTGGTACTCGGGCTTGAGCGCCCCCTTGGTGCGGCTGGCGTTCTTCATAAGCCGCTGTTCCCAGGTTTGGCTCGGGCCGCCCGGCGTCAGATTCCGTTGATCGAGAGTCGATAGCATCGTTAGTCCTCGTTTAGGTTCCCCGCAGTTGCCTGGCGCTACCGGGCCGCGGCCGGCTCGGCGGCCGCTTCCGGTGACGCTTTCCGGTTGTTGGGATTGCCCTCCATTAGCTGCCGGGCCAGCCCCGTAAAGGCGCCGCCCAACTCGCCGCGCTCCCCTAACGGCTGCCCGAGGGCGATCACCCGGTGCAGCGAAGGATAGTCGTTCGGCAGCGTCGCCAATACCGGCCCGCCCAGAATCTTGTCGATGTCCGCCCCACTGATTCCGCCGTTCCTGGCGAACCGGTTCACGACCACTTGGTAGCGGTCCTTGCCAATCCCAAACCCGGTCAGCATCGTGACCGCCTTTCGCATCATGTGCAGACTGGCCAGATCGCCCGCAGTCACCAGACAACTTTGGTCGGCTTCCGATAACAACATCAGGCTGAAACGGTGGAACACCGGCGGAGTGTCTACTAGCACCCAGTCGTAGAGCAGCCGTACGGACTCCACCAGCGACCGCACACGATCGATTGGGAGAGGACCGTCCGGCGGCCCCTCGGGAGCGGGCAGCACATCGAGCCCCCCCGCCTGGGATACGACCACTGACCACACTCCGGCATCCAGCCGGTCCGCCTGTTCGAGTGCGTCCAGCACCGAGTACTTCGGCTGTAGCTTGAGAAAGAAACCCAGCGTGCCACCCTCGACATCCAGATCCACCAGCAGCACCCGTTTCCCGGTCTGCTTCCGCAGCGCAAGCGCGCTGTAGGCGGCAACCGTGGAGGCCCCCGATCCTGGCTTGGCGGCCGTGAAGACGATGACACGGCCCAATTCCGGCGGCGCCGCGTCTTCGGGCTGCGCTAGCCGCCGGAGCCGCGCAACCGCCTCCTGCTGCTCATCCAGCGCGAACGGTGAATGCAGAAACTCGCTCGCGCCCGAACGCAGCGCGCGTACCACCACCGGGCTGTCCTTGCGCCGGTGCAGCGCGACCACCTGCACCGCCGGCCGGTAGCCGGCGAGATAGCCGATCAGGTTGCAGGCCGTCTCAAGGTCCGAAACAGCGTCCACCAGCACCACGTGCGGCTTCAGTTGCCGCAAGCGGATGTCCAGCGTGCCCTCCGACGGGTAGGCCTTCAACTCGGCCAGCACGAGGAATCCGCGCGCAGAGCCGGCCGCCGCGAGAAACTCCGCCGCCAGATCGCGGTCGGGTGCGATCAGGAGCGCGCTCAGCGGTTCTTGCCGTTCTCTCCGAGTGGGGTCCATGTCCTCTCCAAATGCGACGCCGGGCCGCCTGCTAGGGCGCGACAGGCTTCTCCCGCACAGACTCGGCACGCGCCTTGGCCGAGTCCTGTTTCCTCTTCTTCTCCTTTTTCTCCGCCTTCGGACTGGCCGGCTTGGCCGGAGCCCCTGCGACTGCCTCCTTGTCCTTGCGGTCGGACCAATTCATCAGCGAGCCGTTGGACACCTTGCCCGCATCGAAATCCACCGGGTTGATAAACTGCCGCGGCATCACCGGTTCCGGCATGGTGAGCTTTGGATCCAACGGATCGACTACCTCAGGCGTAACCAGCACGACCAGTTCGGTCTTGCTCTTGTTCTCTTGCCGGCTCTTGAAGAGGGTGCCGAGAATCGGAATGCTGCTTAGCCCGGGAATCCGCGACATCTGATCGGTGACGCGGTCGTCGATCAGGCCACCGATGACAAAACTCTGGCCCAGACCCAGCTCGATGTTGGTTTCGATGCGCCGGGTTGCCAGCGCCGGGATGGTGAAGCCGGAAATGGTGATCGAATTGTTGATGTCGATCGTCGACACTTCTGGACGCACCGCCATGCGGACGGTCTTGTTCGCCGTTAGCGAAGGATTGAAGGTCAGCCGGATCCCGAATTCCCGGAACTGAATGGTCACAGCCCCGACGTTGGCGCCGCCCTGCACGACCGGGATCGGAAACTCACCGCCCACCAGAAAACTGGCCTCCTTGCCGTCGGTGGTCACCAAGTTCGGCTCCGCCAGAATCTGCAGCACGCCCTGCGTCTGCAGGTAGCGGATGGTGGCCGCCAGGTTGATGTCCGGCCGGAACGCGAATATGTTCAGAGCGTCGGTCAGGCTGAACGAAGATTCGGTCCCGGCCGCGCCGCCGGGAATCGTACCGGTGACCTGGCTTGCCTGCGGCGGTGAAAACTGTCCCGTCGTCACCCGGCCGGGGGTGTTCAAGGCGCCGGTCGACAGCAGGTTCACGCCGAACGACTGCGTCGCGTTGCGGTTGAGCTCGGCGAACTTCACCCGAAGGATGATCTGCTTGGACACCGCCTCGGGATCGATCTCCAGATTGTTCACCACGGTCTTTGCCAGCGAAGCGGCCAGCGCGGCCGCCCGGTCCGCGACATCCTTCGAGGAAACACGACCGGTCAGTGTCAGCGAGTCGCGTGCCGCCTGCACTTCGATCCGCTCGGACGGAAACGTCTCGGCCATCACCTGCTTGAGCGGCAAGACATTGTGCTCCACCGTGATGTTGTAGAAGCTCCGCTGACCGTTTTTGGACCACACGACGACGGTGCAAATGCCAAGATCCTTGGCATGCAGGAGAATCTCCCGTGTCGAGACCGCCACTGCGTCCACGATGTCCGGATTGCTGGTCGAGATCCGGCTGATTTCGGCCGGATAGTCGATTACCG
>CAYPUQ010000095.1:0-16457 GCA_964413655.1 uncultured Solibacteraceae bacterium
CCTCACGTTTGCGGTTACCAGATAGACGCGCAACGGGTAAATGGCGCCGGGCGATGGAGCGGTGCGAAGCCCGCCGGTGGCGGTCACACCCTGGGCGGCCCATAACAGTTGGCCGACATCGGCGAGGAGCAGCGGCTCGGACGCGAACTCGCGTGTGGAGCGGCGCCGGGCAAGGCACTCTTCGAGTGAATGAGTGCCGGAGATGCGAGGCGGCGGGAGGTGGATGGGATCGCTCTTCCCGGGCGCGGGCACCAAGCGAAGCACGGCTTGGCGGGAGTCTTTCCGGGCCGGATTTCTCATGAACGAGATCCTACCCGTCAGGATAGCAGATCTTGGGATCTGTAACTCAGGTTACAGGCGCCGGCGATGGGCGCTTGATGCGTTTCGGTCCGGGCGATGTACGGGGCGGGGGGCGGCGGGCCAGGAAGTCGAGCAAATGCCGCTCAGTGAGCTTGAAGGTAGCCGGACGGCAACCGGGATCCCGGAGTTCGTCCGTCAGCAGGCGGAGACAGATCGCCGGGCCTTCCTGTAAGGCAATGCGATGCTTGGCAAATAGCGAGAGGTCGGCGGCCACCAGGAACGATCCTTGCCGGTCGGCGGGGAAAACATTCTCGAAGCGATACATCCGGCCCGTTTCACCTTGCTGAAACCCCATGTAACGGAGACAGTCGGGAGTGGCCGCTTTCGGTTCGACGCCGCCCGTGGGCCGAAAAACGCAGACGTTAACCGCCCGGGCGGCAGTGCCCATCCCGGACTCGAAAGTGACGCGCTGGCCGACGGCAAGATACTTGGCGTCGTAGGCGAGTACGGACGCCGCGTCGAAAGGGACTTTCGTGCCGGTTTCCGAGAGAATCACGCCAGAGCCGTTCTCGCGATCCAGGGCGCGGATCGTACCTGTCATCGGGAACTCCTCTCTGCCATCCGATTCGGAGTGGCGGGCTGCGAGCGCGGTACTTGGTTAACCACGCTCAAGGGCTTTGTGCCGCGAGTCCGGCACGGGAGTGGCGGGGACACCGCCGGGTAGGATGGGCTCAGGCTTCGGCCGAGGTTTCCGCCGATACAGCTTCCGATTCTTCCGATTCTTCCGATTCGTCCGGTTCGGGCGCCTCGATGCCGATGCTGTCGAGTGTGCGCTTTTCGGCCTTTCGCTGTACGCGTTTGGCGGCCTTTTCGCGCTGCTTCTCCATGCGGGCCAATTCCTTCTGACGTTTCTTGAATGTGGTGTTTGAGCGCGTAGCCATACACTTCTCCTCTACGGTAGGATCGAGGACCGCCGACGGCGGCCGGTGTGCGGGATGGACTGAGGATCACCAGCGAGGGGCGCGGCGGCCCCCACGCGGCGGTCCACCACCACTGCCCCGGCGATCGGGTTTAGGTTGGGCCTCGTTCACCTTCAGCGCGCGGCCGTCGACATCACGGCCGTCGAGAGCGGAAATGGCCTGATCGGCTTCGGCGGCGTTCGCCATTTCGACAAACGCAAAACCGCGCGACCGGCCGGTGTCGCGATCCCGGACCAGACTCACCCGATCCACAGTCCCATAGGCTTCAAACAGGGACCGGATGGAATCCTCCGTCGCCCCGAAATCAAGGTTGCCAACATAAATGTTCTTCACGTAATCTCCCATTCATTTGAAAGCATGCGTCGCGAGGCAGGTGAAACAACCAAGTTCGGCGGCCTGATCAAATGCAGCCTACATTATAGCAGTTTCCGGTTGCGCCGAGGCCGCGCGGCGCCGGTCTACCATAGATGAGATTGACCCACCCGCCATGTCCCAATTGAAGTCCGTATCCCCCGAGATTCTGCTTCACATCGCCACGGTGCTGAACATCCCCATCAAGGGCCTCACTGCGGTGATCGAACTGCTCAATGAAGGAGGAACCGTCCCATTCATCGCCCGCTACCGGAAGGAGGCCACCGGCAACCTCGACGAGGTCCAGATCCGGTCGATTGAGGAGACACTGGCCTATTTCCGCGATCTCGCCGAGCGCCGCGAGACCATCCTGAAATCGATCGGCGAGCAAGGCAAACTGACGCCCGAACCGCGCGCCAGAATCGAAACCACCCTCGACAAAAGCGAACTGGAGGATTTGTACCTGCCCTACCGCCCGAAGCGGCGCACTAAGGTGGCGATCGCGCGCGAGAAGGGGTTCGAACCGCTGGCGCTTCATTTGTGGGCACAAGAGCCCGGACCGTCGCCGCTGCAAGAGTTCGCGGCCAGCTTCATCGATCCCGCCACGGGCGTCGCGAACGTAGACGAGGCGTTGGAAGGCGCTCGCCACATCCTGGCCGACATGATCGCCGAGAGTGCCGATTTCCGCAAAGGGCTCCGCCAGATGATGTTCGATAACGGCGTGGTCGTCAGCCGAAAGGCCCTGAACGCGGTGGACGAGCAGGAGAAGTTCAAGATGTACTACGACTACCGCGAGGCGGTAAAGAAAATCCCTTCGCACCGTATGCTCGCGATCCGGCGCGGAGAGAGCGAGAATGTGCTGTATTTCCTGATCGAGTTAGAGCCGGAGTGGCCGGTGGCCTGGCTGAAAAACCAAGTACTGCGGGTGCCGGGCGAATGGACGCCGCAGTTGGAGACGGCAATTGAAGACTCCTGGCAGCGGCTGCTGAATTCCTCCATCCAGACCGAAGTCCGGCTCGAACTCAAGCGGCGCTCCGATGCGGAAGCGATCCAGGTTTTCCGCGACAATCTCCAAAACCTGTTGCTGGCGCCACCGGCCGGCCCGATCGGCGTGCTCGGTATCGACCCCGGTTTGCGCACTGGCTGCAAAGTGGCCGTGGTCGACGAGACCGGCAAATTCCTGGAGGACGGCATCATCTACCCGAACGTCCCGCGCAACGACACGGAGGGTGCGTCGCGAACCTTGCGGGCGCTGATCGGGAAACACCGCGTGAAGGCCATCGCTATAGGCAACGGGACGGCATCGCGCGAAACGGACGCCTTCGTTCGCGGCTTCCTGCGTGCCGAAGGACTCGACGGGGTGTTCTCCGTCACGGTGAACGAATCGGGCGCATCGGTTTATTCGGCGTCCGATATAGCGCGGCAGGAGTTTCCCAGCCTGGACCTGACCGTGCGCGGGGCCATTTCGATTGCGCGGCGGCTCCAGGATCCGCTGGCGGAACTGGTGAAGATCGATCCGAAGTCGATCGGCGTCGGGCAATATCAACACGACGTCGACCAGCGGCAGTTGCAGCAGTCGCTCGAAATGGTCATCGAGAGCTGCGTGAACCGCGTCGGCGTGGATCTGAATACGGCCTCGTGGGCGCTATTGCGGTACGTCGCCGGCATCAACGAGCGGACCGCCAAGAAGATCGTCGAGCTCCGCAATGCGCATGGGAGCTTCCGGTCGCGCGTGAACTTGACCGCGGTCCCGGGGATCGGGCCGAAGACCTTCGAGCAAGCGGCCGGATTTCTGCGTATCCGCAACGCCGAGAACCCGCTCGACGGCACGGCAGTCCATCCGGAGTCGTACCCGCTGGTGGAACGGATGGCCCAGCTCGCCGGCGTTTCAGTGCCGGAACTGATCCGCGAGCCGAAGCTCCTGGAGCGGCTCAAAACGGACGAACTGGGCGCCGGAACCTATACGTTGAACGACATCCTGGAGGAATTGCGTAAGCCGGGCCGCGATCCGCGCGACCGGTTCGTAGCGCCAAGCTTCAAGCACGACGTCAAGGAAATCGGCGACCTGAAGCCCGGCATGGTGTTGGAGGGTGTGGTGACCAACGTCACCAAGTTCGGCGCGTTCGTCGACGTAGGGGTTCACCAGGATGGACTGGTACACATCAGCGAATTGTCGAACCGCTACGTACAGGAGCCCGGCGAAGTAGTGAAAGCGGGCCAGATCGTGAAGGTGCAAGTGCTCGGCGCCGACCCCAAGGCCAAGCGCATCGCCCTGTCGATCAAGGCGCTGCAAGCGCCGCCGCCGGCGAAAGGTTCGCGGCGGCCGGAGCGGAAACCGGCACCGAATCTCAACGACAGGTTAGCCGCGCTGTCGGACCGCTGGAAGACACGGTAGACGAAGGCCCGGAAATCGCTCAGAAGTGAATCGTTAGCGAAATGCCCGCGCCAACCGGTGGCAGTCCTTCGAGCAGCTGCGGAAGGAACCCGTTTTTGTTCGAGGGTGGGAAGATTTGTCCGTAGACGTGCTGCATCAAGGCATCGCGCTGTTCGAGCCGTTCGAGGGCTGTCGGGCTCTCGCGGGAAAGCTGGCCTGCAGGCTCTTCTCGAGCAGCGCGTCGGCCAGAGTATTGGATAGCTTCAGGTTCAGGTCGGGTCCGAGGCTCGGCGCGGTGGTTCTGAGGATGCCGCTAATCGTCCGGACGCCCTCCTCCCGGCCCTTGAGAATGGACTGCAAATCCCGGTCGCTGACCACGATACCGTGGTCCAGAAACTGACGGAAGATCGTAGCGCTCGGCGGCAGCGGCGGCTGCGGGCTCAGGGTCAGGTGGAATCCGAAAGTGGTGCCCTTCCGCCACGACCAATCCCATTTCTTCTTGCCAGGCATAGCGCCTCCTTCGCTCCCGTTGGCCTCCGTCAAGCATCGTTCAGCGCGCGCCTGACGGTTCCCCGGAACCAACCCCCTTTAAAACAGACCCTACTACCAAGCCGCCGGGTGGTCAATCCCCCGCTCGTTATGTATACCCGTGGCGCGGCTCAGAAGTGCCGCCGCAGGTCGGCGAAGCGACCGACGACCAGCAAGCGCTGGTGGCCATTCGGCACCGGAGCGTGCTCCAGATGCCAGGTGCGCGGATGCGGAACGTACACGGCGCCGAGGCCCGCCTCGATGGCCGGATTGATGTCGGACTTGGGCGAGTTGCCGATCATCCAGGTGGCCTCGGGTTCAGCGCGGCGATCCGAAGCCAGGGCGCGGTAGCTGTCGGGGTCCTTTTCACGCACAATCTCAATGTGCTCAAAGTAGCCCGCCAGGCCGGACCGGTCGATCTTGAGTTTCTGTTCCCCGGGATGGCCCTTGGTGCAGAGCGTCAGCCGGTGCCGGGCGCCGAGATAGGTAAGCGTCTCCTCGACGCCCTCGATAATCTCGATGGGGTGGCGCGCCAATTCCTCGCCGAAGCGCATAATGCGGTTCAAGTCTTCGGTGTCGATGTGGCGTTCGGCCAGCCGCTCATAGCATTCACGAAGGTTGCGGGCGAAGTTTGCGGCGCCGTAGCCGTGAATTTTGTTATTCACACCCTCGATCTCGTCGAGGACCGCCCGTACTTCCGAGGGCGTGAGCTGCGAATGATCGAGAAAGTCGACGAACTCCGAGAACGCGTCCTCGAAGAACTTGTTGTTTTCCCAAAGAGTATCGTCGGCGTCGATAAACAGGTGCAGAGTCATTCCTGAATTCCGGCGGGCCACCTGCCGTGGCCGTTACGCGGGGCGACGGCTTTCATGTGCTCGATCTGCCGCCGGCGCTCCTCGTATTCGGGCAGGTAGTCGATGATACGTTGCAGGCGTTCGGCCTCCGAACGCATGACGAGAAGTTGCTGGCGGAAGTCGACATCGTCGATGGCCTGGGCGAGATAGAAACTGAGGTTCTCAACTTGGCTCATCCGGTCCTCTTCGCCCTCGCCGGCCGCTTCGGCCTCTTCGTTCTCCTCCTGGGTGCGCAGGCGCTCGAGTGCCTGCCGGGCGCGCCCCTGGAGCGCCTCGGTCGCACTGCCCGCCGCAGGTTCGTCGCCGAAATACTGGACCTGCGCGCGGAGGTATGACTTCTCCTGGTCGAGCGATTCGATTTCGAAGCGTGCCTGGCCGCGGACCACGATATCGAGGCGGCCGTCGGGGTACTGGCGGAGAACGTTCTCGACAACGGCCGCGCAGCCGACTTTCGCGATGCCCTCGTTCATCGCCATGACAATCCCAAACTGAGTCTCGTTGGCGATCGCGTCGCCGATCATTTCCTTGTAGCGGTCCTCGAAAATGTGGAGCGGCATCCGCGCACCCGGCAGCAGGACCACTCCAAGCGGAAATAGGGGGAGGAGTTCGTCCTGCATGTTAACATTATCGTTTTCCACGTCACGAGCGGCAATTCCGCCCTCGCACAAACGCCCAATGGAACTTCGCGACAAAGTTATCTTACTTACCGGCGCGTCGGAAGGAATCGGCGCGGCTTGCGCCGGAATCTTGCGCGACCGTGGGGCCAAGCTGTCACTGGTGGCGCGGCGGCGGGAAAAGCTCGAAGCGGTGGGCGGGCCGGACGCCGTCGTCACCGCGGGCGACCTCTGCGAACCCGCCACGCGGCAGCGCGCGATGGAAGCGACGCTGGAACGTTTCGGGCGCATTGACGTGCTGATCAACAACGCCGGCGTTGGCATGTACGCGCCTGGCTGGCGGTCAGAGGAAAGCGAGGTTCGCCGCCTCTTCGAACTCAATTTCTTTGCCGCACTGTCCATGATCCAACTGGCCGTTCCCGCGATGCGCGAGTGCGGGGGCGGCGCGATCGTGAACGTCAGTTCGATCGCCGGGAAAATCGCGCTGCCGTGGTTTCCGATCTACTCACCGTCGAAGTTCGCCTTGTGCGCGCTCACCGACAGCATGCGGATCGAACTGGCGCCGGACCGGATTCACATGATGGCGGTTTGCCCCGGCTACGTCCAGACGCGGTTTCAGAAGAACGTGCTGAGCGGGGAAGCTCCGCCCAGCTTGTGGCGCATGCGCGGCTTCGCCATCACCCCGGAGGAATGCGCCCGCGCGCTCGTGCGCGGCCTGGAGCGCGACGCCCGCACGGTGGTGACACCATGGGCGGGAGTCTTGGCGATCTGGGCGTCCTCCCTCTTCCCGCGCATCTCCGATTACATTCTCGCGCGCGGCTACCGCGATCTTGATATGAAGTAGACGTGGGATTTATTGCCGCCCTCCTGCTGGCCGCCGCAGCCGGCGCGCAAACCGCAAATGAAGCATACCAGCGCGGCGTCGCACTGCTGCAGCAAGGGCATGCGGCCGAAGCGGTGACGCCGCTGCGCGAAGCGGCGGGCCGCGACGGGTCGGCCCGCAACTGGAAGGCGCTCGGCGTGGCGCTGGCGTCGCTTGAGAACTACCGCGAAGCCGAACCGGCTTTCCGCGAGGCGTGCCGGCTGGACCCAAAGGACGAAGCGAACTGCTATTACCTTGGACGCAGTTTGTACGCTCTAGACCGTTACGAGGATTCGCTGAAGGCTTTGGAGACCGCGCTGCCGGTGCATCCGCGGCGCTGGCGGACCGAACTGGCGATGGCGCAGGCATACGAAGCGCTGGGGAAAGCAAAGGAGGCCGAGCAGCGGTTTCGCGCGGCCGTCAAGCTCGCGCCGCCCCGGCCGCAGCAGCCCGATTTCGACAATCCGCAAGTGGACTACGGTCTCTTCCTGTACCGCCAGAGCCGGATCGAGGAGGCGTTACGCAGTTATGCCGACGGTGTGCGGCGGGCGCCCGAATCGGGCCGGGCGCAATATCAGTTCGGGCGGGCGCTGCTGCAGGCCGGCCGGCTGGAGGACGCCGCGTCGCATTTGGAAGCGGCGGTCCGCGTGGAGCCGGATAACCGTGAGGCCCATCTGGCGTTGTCGCGTGTCTACTTCCGGCTCGGACGGAGCGACGATGGCGAGCGTCACTCGCGGCTCGGTTCGCCGGAGGGTTCCTCAACCGTCAGATAGCGATTGGCTTCAACGTTTTCGAGAGTCTGGCGCTGCCCGCTGGGCCAGTCGATGCGGACAGTCCGTACGCGCGCGGCGCCGCCGAAGCCGAAATGGACCGCCGGCGCACTGGAACTGGCGTAGCCGACCGAGGTGGTGGCGTGGTTCCACTGGCGCCGGCCATCCGGAGTTTCAATCTCCACCCGAGCGCCGATTCCGTCGCGGTTCGAGCCATGCCCGCGCAACTTCAGCGCCAGCCAGTTGCGGCCTTCCCCCATCGTGTTGCGGAGCAGCAGCGGCGATTCACCGAGGCGGGTGACGACGATGTCGATCCGGCCGTCGCCGTCGAGGTCGGCGAACGCAGCGCCGCGGTGCAGCGCGGGCTCGCCGATGGCGGCGGCGGCAAAACCGCCCTTGCCGTCGTTGCGCAGCAGCAGATTCGGAAGCCGCGACTTCCGGCTCGAATAGACTTCCGTGTTGTCCTGAACGTCGCCATTCGCGGCGAACAGGTCCTTGTGGCCGTCGTTGTCGAAATCGAAGATACCGTTGCCCCAACCGCTGAAGCCGAGCGTTGCCTTGCCGATACCTGCCGCATAAGTGATGTCGGCGAACAGGCCGTCGCCGAGATTACGGAAGAGCGGAAACGTCTCATTAGTGAGGGCGGTGACGAATAGGTCGGGCCGGCCGTCGTTGTCCACGTCGCGGAAGTCGACGCCCATCGAGGAGAGCGCCCGCCCGTCGTCATTGTAGGCGACACCGGCGCGGACGCCTGTCTCGCGGAAGCGGCCATTGCCTTCGTTGAAAAACAGGAAGTCCGGTTCGGTGTCATTGGTGACGAAGACGTCGAGGCGGCCGTGGCCGCCGGCGTCCGCAAAGGCGACGCCCATGCCTTTGCCAATATGTTTCGTGATACCGGACCGTTCGCTCACATCTTCGAACGTGCCGTCGCCCCGATTGCGGTAGAGCTGGTTCGGCAAGCCCCTGTAGTACTTCGGGTGGCAATAGGTGCGATAGCCGGCCTGCCGGTCGCCGCAGAAGGGCTCTTTGGCCGGGTCCCAGACGACGTAGTTCACGACGAACAGGTCGAGGTGGCCATCGTTGTCGAAGTCGAACCACCCGCCCGCGATCGACCACGGCTTCGCGCCGGCTGGTGCGAGACCGGCCTGTTCCGTCACATCTTCGAACGTGCCGTCGCCCCGGTTGCGGTAGAGGATGTTGCGATTGACACCCGCAACAAACAGATCTATCCAACCGTCGTTGTCGTAGTCCGCCGCGGCCGCGCCCATCTGGAAACCAGCGCCGCGGACGCCGGCTTTGTCCGTGACGTCCTCGAAGAGCCAATTGCCAAGGTTGCGGTACAGGCGGTTGAAGTACTGGGGGCCTTCCTTTGCCAGGCTGGGCTGGGCGGCGCCGTTGACAAAGTAGATGTCGGGCCGGCCGTCGTTGTCGTAATCAAAGATCGCCACCCCGCCGGCCATGGTTTCGATCTGGTGCTTCTCGGGCGTCGGCGAGTGGCGGAGAACAAACCGGATACCGGAGGATTGGATCTGGTCCTGGAACCCGGCGGCAAAGCCACCAACCGGGGCAAGCATGCACACAACAACCCACCGGGTCACAAGGCCACTATACGACGCGGGAGCATCGCACGAACGGCTCAAGGCGGGGGGACGCGTTTGCAGGACCCGAGCCGGCGTCGAAATAGCGCGAGCGTTCGTGGTAATGGACGCACAACTTCGAGGGTTGAGATGCTGCGAAGGTTCCCCCTAAAACTTGCTTCACCAGGCCGATCGTGTGCCTGCCAGCGGCGGTGATCAGGTCCTCGACCGCGAGGCCTGGCTCCTTCTGAAAGACGAAATCCTTCGGCCTGCCAAGAGGCGCGCGGCCGATGAAGCGACGACCCTACGGCAAGTGGTCGAATCCGCGCTCCGGGTTTACTGGGCAACCGGACGCTTGCCGCAGCATACAAGCATAGGTGGCGTGCCCGGAAGGGCCGCCTCCTGCCAGGAGTGCAGTTGGACAACCGGGCAGCTCCCTTCAACATGATGGAGCGGCGCTGATTGTGGTTGCCCTCGATTCGAATATCAGGGTTCACGTCCACCGTGCCGAGTCTCACCATCATCGGAAGGCACGCGTACTCTCGCGGGAGCTTGCGGAGGGGGGACGGCCCTGGGCACTGGGCGTGGCCTTGTCTCTCAAGCCCCTCTTTGAGCCTGCATGGGGAGGGTTCACACGGTGTCTATCCACCAGTCCCTTGACGCCTCGCAGGCGAGCGGGAATCTTGTGCATGACGCGCACATCGCGGCCCTGCTGCTCGAACACGGTGTCCGCGAGTTCTGGACCGCCGATCGCGACTTCTTGCGCCTTCCTCGCCTGCGGATCGTCAATCCGTTCCGTGAGCAAGTTTAACCTACGCGTGCTTCTCGTGGTGAATATGGAAGAGCCGCATCAGGAGCCCGCCAAGGCCCCACACGAATAGTAAGGTGAAGGCCCCGCCGACCATCAAGTCGGTGCTTGGGCCGGCCATACCCGATGGCATGGGCGTCATGCCGAGAATCACCGCAACGAGCAGCGCCAGAACGTGCCAGATCCACGAGATGCGCGGGAGAAAATACAGCAACGCGACTGCCAGGATCAAGGCCGCCGCGTAGACGGACATCACTATCATTGCAGACATTACGACCTCCTTGTCCACTTTCATCCTACGACGCGCGGACGCGGGAGGGAAGGGGCTATAGCCGGACGATCTTCGGGTCGGCCGAACCCTTGAGCGCATTGCGCGTGTCGACAATCAGCCGGGCGCACTGAAGGATCGCCTCGTAGGGAAAGCTGCTGTGATTGGTGACAATCACTACGCAGTCGGCGGCAGCGGAGGCGGCGATAGGGTTTTCGGACACGAGGTCGCGCTCATTGAGTTTGAGCACCGGGACGAACGGATCGCTATAGCTAACCCGAGCGCCGCGCTGTTCCAGTAGCAGTGCCACATCCAGAGCGGGCGACTCACGGACGTCGTCGATGTCCTTCTTGTAGGCCACGCCAAGGATGTGAACTCGCGAATTCTTGAGTGGTTTTTCCGCGTCGTTCAGCGCGTCCTGGATGCGGTTCACCACGTGGTGGGGCATCTCGCCGTTGATCTGTCCGGCCAGTTCGATGAACCGCGCCTCCATACCGGCCTGTTTCGACTTCCAGGACAGGTAAAACGGATCGACTGGAATGCAATGCCCGCCCAGCCCAGGTCCGGGATAGAACGGCATGAAGCCAAACGGTTTCGTGGCGGCGGCGTCAATCACTTCCCAGACGTCGATGCCCATCCGCCGGCACATCAGCGCGAGTTCGTTTACCATGCCGATATTGATCATCCGGAAAGTGTTCTCAAGGAGCTTGACCATCTCCGCCACTTGGGTGGAACTGACCGGTACGACATGATCGAGCGCCTGCGAATACAGCAGCGTGGCGAGTTCGGTACAAGTAGCTGTGGTGCCGCCAACCACCTTCGGAATGTTCCGCGTCTGGAATCGCGGATTGCCGGGGTCGACCCGCTCGGGCGAAAAGCAGAGGAAGATCTCGTGGCCGACGCGGCGGCCGTCGCGCTCCAGCAGCGGGCGAACGAGTTCCTCGGTCGTGCCGGGATAGGTAGTGGACTCCAGGATAACGAGAGTCCCGGGTTTCAAATGACCGGCTACCTCCTCGCACGCCGACACCACGAAGCTCATGTCGGGGTCCTTGGTCTTGCGCAACGGCGTCGGCACGCAGATGTTGATGGTGTCCTGTTCCGCCACGCTGGCGAAATCCGTGGTTGCCCGCAGACGGCCCGCTTTCACCAGCGGCGCCAGGTGATCGTCGGGGATGTCCTGAATGTAGGAAGTGCCCTGCTGAATGCTCCGCACCTTCGACTCCTGCACGTCGAACCCCGTGACCGTGAAGCCGGCCTGAGCCAACTCCACCGCCAGCGGCAACCCGACATACCCGAGCCCGACAACACCCGCGCGCGCCTGGCGGGCTTTGATTTTTTCCGCCAACTCCTCGGCATAGTTCATAACCAGAATTCTCCTTTTGCTACCACCACCGCCGGTCCAGCCAGATAGACGCCGCCGTTCTCCCAACGAGCTTCGAGCGAGCCAGCCTCGGTCCGGACCGTCACCGGCGGGCGGACCAGTCCGCGCAGCACCGCCGCGGCAGCGGCGCCCATCGATCCGGTGCCGGAACTCAGCGTCGGTCCGGCGCCGCGTTCGTAGAAGCGGGCTTCAATCGTGTGCTCGTCGACACGGCGGAGGAACGACACGTTCGTCCGCCGGGGAAAGTGCGGATGCCCTTCGATCGCCGCGCCGAGCGGCTTCCAATCGAAATCCAGACTCTCAACGACTAGCGCGCACTGCGGGTTGCCGACATCAAGGATCGTCACTTCCCGATCCTCTCCCGCGACCGGGAGTTCGTAGTGCAGATCCCCCTCGTTCACCTCCGGCCTGCCCATCGCCATCTCGAAAAGGTAGGTGTTCCCCTCCCCGTCAAGCAGCCGCAACTGTTTCGGTCCGGCGCCGGTCAGAATTGTGAACTCCGGCTTGACGCCCCCGGCGCGGGCTAGCACGGCTGCCGCGCAGCGCGTTCCGTTGCCCGACAATTCGGCCGGGCTGCCATCCGAGTTGAACAGCCGGACGGCGGCGTCACAGCCTTCCACGCCGTCGCGAAGGAGATACCAGCCGTCGGCGCCGACGCCGGAGTGACGATCGCAGATCGCTCGCGCGACAACGGGCAGACCACTTTCCATCGCTCCGCCGAGATCCTTTTCCCAGGTGTACAGAAAGTCGTTGCCGGCGCCATGCGCCTTCCAGAACGGAATGGTCATGCGGGGCCTCCGTCGACGGGCTCCTCCGCCTCGTCGCCGTCTTCCTCCTCCTCCTCGTCCATGGCTGGCAGCCGCGGCACCGGGATACCCGTGGATTCCCGGCGGTAGACCTCAATCACGGGCCCACCACGGAACTCCATAATTTTCACACAGCGGTAGCGCGGTCCGCCGCGCCCTTCGCTGCGCAGTAGCGCGGTCGCCACACTGTCGCCGGAAATCGCCAGCGCCCACTCCTCGTGAAGGAACAGTTCCGGCCGCTGCATCGCCGCCAGCCAGGCCGGTCCGTTGCCCTCGTGAAGCGTCTCGCGAATCGGGATGCCGGCGGCGCGGACGGCGCCGGTGAGATCGCCGAACGAACTCAGAATGCCGCCGCCACGGTAGTGCGTACGCAGGTAGCCGGCGGCCTCAGCCGTCCACCGCCGGCGAACCTCCGAGTTCACCTGCGATTCCTTCCAACAGATCCACGACTGCGCCGAGGGCGTGAGCAGCCACGGCGACGAACAGCCCGCCACGACGCCAAACGCCGCCAGCCATCGCCACCGGACCGGCGCCAACGCCGCGAGCCCGGCCCCGCCGAGCGCCAACAACGGCAACAGCGCCAAGCCGTAGCGCGTGTTGTAGGAACTGAACGGATACAGGTGCGGCACGTAGATTGGCGTGCCGGATGAGACCATGCTCCAAATGTAGAAGAAAGGCGCCAGCGCCAGGATCGCCGCCGGCCACCAAATCCGCCGTTTGAGACAAACCACCAGACCGGCCACGCCGGCCACCACCAGCGGCCAACCCACTGCCAAACGGGCGGCTTCGAAGAAATACCGCGCCGCCGTCAACCAGTCGCCGTCGCCGGGGTAGCGTTCCATCCCACCCGCCAGTTGACGCTGATAGATTGCCTTGGCCGACCACGGCCCGCGATAGAACTCCAGCCAGTCGCCACAGCACCAGGCGTTGTGAAGGAACCAGTAAACCGGTCCGAAACCGGCCGGGATCGCAAAGAGCACCAGCGCGCGTATCCGGCGGCCCTCGGCGACCGCGAAAGCGGCGACGGCGAGAAAGGGCAGCAGAAACCACCCCTCGTACCGGACCAGCGACGCAAGAGTGGCGAAGATACCGGCCGGCAGCGCCGGCCAACTCGATGCCGATTGCGCCAACACCACCAGGAAGTACACCGCGCCTAGCGCCGCCGCTAAGAACAGAGGCTCGCTCATCGGCACGGCCTGCAGATAGAGTAGGTTCGGGTTCAGCGCGAACACCAGCAGGCCGGCAAACGCCGGCGCATGGCCGCCGAACAACCGCCGCAAGGTGAGGAACAGGAACAGGCAGGCGAGGACAAAGGCCACCGTGCCCGGACCGGCGCCCGCCAAGCCGCTCTGCCAGGCAGAGTCGTTGCGCGCCAGCGGCAGTAGCAGCGCGTGCGGCAGCGGCAGCCAGACCGTGCCGATCTGCTCGTAGCCCGGCGTGCGCGAATCGATGATCCTGCGCGCGATGTTCAGGTGCGCTTCGGCGTCGCCGTAATAGAGCGTCCAGCCATTGCGAAGAGTGAACCAGAGCCCAGCCCAGCCCGCGCCGGCCGCGAGTAGCAGCGCCGCCAGCGCGCTAAAAACTCGTGAACTCTTTGAATTCCTGGAAGCGGCCATCAATCTCCGCGCGGGTGAGGGTCCGGAACCGGTCCACGCCGAAATGCTCGCAACAGAAACTACCCATGACGGAACCGTAAATGACGGCCCGGGCGAGCTCGTGACGATCGGCGTGAGAATCGGCGAGGTCGATGCCCGAACTGGCGAGATACCCCATGAAACCGCCCGCGAAGCAATCGCCCGCTCCGGTCGGATCGAAGACCTCTTCGAGCAGGTAGCCGGGCACGACGAAATAGTAGTTCTCGCGGAACAACATGGCGCCGTACTCGCCGCGCTTGATGACCAGCGTGTTCGGACCGAGTGTCAGAATCTTCTGCGCCGCGCGCTTGAGGTTGTGCTCGCCGCTGAGCAAACGGGCCTCGCTGTCGTTGATCAACAGAAAGTCCCACTCCCTCAGGGTCGCCAACAGTTCCTCGCGATTGCCGTTGATCCAGTAATTCATCGTGTCGCCGCCCACGAGACGCGGGCGGTTCATCTGCGCCCGAACCTGCTGCTGGAGAACGGGCTGAATATTGCCCAGAAACAGATAGGGCTGGTGCCGGTAGCTCGCTGGCAGCTTCGGGTTAAAATCGGCGAACACGTTCAGGTCCGTCGTCAGTGTCGTGCGGTCGTTCATGTCCGCCGAGTATACGCCGGCCCAAAAGAACGTCTTTCCGGGAACCTGTTCCAGTCCTTCGAGATCGATGCCGCGGCTGGCGAGAAACGTCCGGTCGGCGCCATCGAAGTCCTCTCCGACCACCGCGACAATGGAGGTCGGCGTGTAAAAGCTGGCTGAAAGGGCTACATACGTACACGAACCGCCGAGCATGCGGTCCACTTTTCCGTGCGGGGTTTCCACTCCGTCGTAGGCTACCGAGCCTACCACTACAATCGACATCTCTCGATTGTAACGGGCCGGGCGCACTTCCCGCCGGGGTGTTCTGGAAGAGCGTAAATTCTGCCGACAGCGAAAAGATTACGCCGGTGAACCGCGCCGTAGGTCAACAATGGGCCTCCAGCGCTACTCAAAAGCGCCGGCCGCTTCCACAGCCGCAGCCAGCGCGTCCCGGTTGGTCGATAAAACGCTTGCAACGGCTTTGTCGGTCCCATTCCCTGGATAACGGCGCAGGGGGCGTATGATCGTCAGCATATGCTTCGGTACCACGTCGCCTTCTACCTCCCGCGCAAGCCCGGTGAGATGGTCGTGGCTGAGGCGCTCGACTTCCCAGGCGCGGTGACGCAGGGCTTCGACTTTCAAGATGCAAGACTGATGATTGCGAGTGCTCTCGAGGACCTGGCACAAGCACTCCTGGAAGACGGAAGGCCGCTCCCGTTGCCAGCCAGATGCACACGGACTGGACGCCGACCTGATCGAACTGGTGCCGCTGTCAGTTTAGCGGGAACCGCTCCAAGGTGAAACGGCACGAACTGCTCGACCATCTGCGCCGCCACGGATGCGCTCTCGCCCGAGAAGGCAGCCGTGAGACGATCTTCTCGAATCCTAGCTAAGCTAGTGTCCGACTAATATGGTCGGCTCCGCCGAGAAGTCTTTCTGATGCAGAGAGTTGTACCAGGTTGGGTTGGCGGCGATCTGAACGGCGACGTCGTGCTCCAGCGTCGCTACTCCCACGCCGTCGAGAAGTCCACCGGCCTCTGGGGTGATAGTAAGTGCGGGAAGAGTGAAGCTATTAGTCAAGAATCGTATGCGAGCGACGTTGACCGCGATTCGCAGTAAGCTCTACCAACGACGGCACGAACCTGTGCGGATCGTTGGCGCGTGGCTTCACCGGGTCCTGAATGGCTACTTCGCGTACCACGCAGTTCCGAGGAACCTGCTGCGATTGAACGGCTTCCGCGATGAAGTTTGCCGCGCATGGCGGCACGCCTTGTTGCGAAGAAGTCAACGGCACCGGCTCAACTGGTCCCGTTTCAATCGTCTCACCCGTAAGTACGTCCTACCTTCGCGCCGAATTCAACATCGTCACCGGCCCGCGCGACACGTGGTCGCGGTAGGGACGGCCATCGCTGACCGCCCCCCGCACAGATGATCCGTACATGCAGAGTTACTTCCCGCACCGTCATCCCTGACGAGCGTAGCCGCTTTACGATGGGCTTGTCGCGGCCCTGAGCCACGAGGTAATCGGCAACCACCGATAGAGCGTGATTGGCACCATTCGGCGAGAGTGCCTGGATCATTTGATCGTCTTCAACGAAGACTCGCTGTCTCGGTACGTGAAGTCGTTCGTGGCATGTTATCTTATCACGAATCGAGAACGCACGTGTCGCTCGCCAGGACACACCGGAACCGCGGCCCGTTCAGCCGGCAGAACTCGGGCACCCCCTGTCGTTGCCATTTCGCGAGTTGGCGGTCTTCACCGCCGGTACGAGC
>CAYPUQ010000096.1:0-16420 GCA_964413655.1 uncultured Solibacteraceae bacterium
AAGGGCCGTTGGTCCTGCCGTGGGGCGCTTGGCTGGACCGCTGCTGGCGGGAGACAATCTCCGCCGCGGCGGTGGAAGTCCCCGCGCGGCTCGCGCCCGCCGCCGAAGCCGTCCTGTGGGAAGAGATCGTTCGTGGCCATACGGACATCATCGCGGCCGAATCCACCGCGCGCCTCGCCGCCGAGGCATGGCGATTGGCGCACGCGTGGCAGATCGAACTCGACGGCGTCGCATTCTCTTCTACCGCCGACACCCAGGCCTTCCAAACTTGGGCGCGGGAGTTCCACTCGCGGATGGAGCGGCGCAACTGGCTGGAGGACGCGCGGCTGGCCGATTTCGTGACGCGCTGCATCCGCGGCAAGACGCTCCCACCGCCGCATCACCTGACTCTGGCCGGATTCGACGAGATTCCGCCACAGCAGCAGACGCTCCTCGACGCGCTCGCTGAAGCCGGCTGCCGTATCGAGCACCTCGCCCCGCCGGACCGCCAAGCCACGGCCGAACTGGTCCGCTGCCCCGATACCGAACACGAGATCGCCGCTGCCGCGCAGTGGGCGCGCGGGATCCTCGAACGGTCCGGCATCGCGCGGATCGCGGTTGTTGTGCCCGCGCTCGCTCAGCTCCGTGATCGCGTCGAGCGCGTCTTCCTCGAAGTCTTTCACCCCGAGGCGCTCGCCACAGGCCGGATGCCCCGCCCCCGCGCGTTCCACATCTCACGCGGGATTCCGCTCGCGCGGCAACCGCTCGCCCGGGCCGCGCTGCTCGGCCTCAACCTGCTCGCCGGCCGCGTCGCGCTCGAAGACGCCTCCGCGTTCCTCCGGTCGCCTTACTTCACGGACGTGGACGCGGCACGGCTCGCCCAACTCGATCTCGCGCTGCGCAAGCGCGGCGAACCCGAGTCCCCACCGAAGCTGATCCTGAACCTGGTCCTGACCCTTGCGCCCGCTCTCGCCGCGCGGCTGTCTGCAATTCTCGTTGCCCCGAAACGGCTGACGCCCGCGCAGTGGGCAGGAACGTTCAGCGCCACGCTGCGAATGCTCGGCTGGCCCGGCGAGCGTCCGCTCGACAGTGTCGAATACCAGGCCCTGGAGCGATGGAAGGAGGCGCTCTCCTCGTTCGCCTCCCTTGGCGCCGTGACTGGTGAACTCGGCATCGAGGACGCGCTGGCGCTCTTGAGACGGCTGAGCGGCTCGACCCTGTTCCAGGTGGAGGACGAGGGTTCGCCCGTCCAGATCTTAAGCGTGGCCGAAACCGCGGGCCTGGACGCCTCCCACCTTTGGATCATGGGCCTCGACGACACGAACTGGCCGCCGCCCCCGCGCCCGAACCCGTTCCTCCCGCTCACGCTGCAACGCGCGCGAATGCTGCCGGACGCTTCGCCCGCGCTGGCGCTCGAACGGGCCCAACGAACCACGATCCGCTGGCTCGCCGCCGCGCCGGAGATCGTCGTCAGCTACCCCGCCGCCGAAGGCGAGCAGGAACTGCGCCGAAGTCCGCTGCTCGCCGGGCTCTCAGAGTCCGCTCTGGATTCCTGTACGCGCGGCGCCTACTACCGCTGGATGGATGTTCTGCCGCCCGGCGCCGCGGACGAGATCTTCGAAGACAGTCGCGCCACTCCGCTTCCCGATGGCGCCGCTCCGCGCGGCGGGGCCTCGCTGCTGCGCGCCCAGGCCGCGTGTCCGTTCCAGGCCTTCGCGCGATACCGGCTCCACACGACGGACTTCCCCGTCGCGACTCTCGGCCTCAACCCTTTGGCGCATGGCAACGTTCTCCACGAGGCGCTGCACAACTGCTGGCAGGAGATCGGCGACCCGGCGCGACTCCGTCAACTGGACGAGCGCACGATTGAGGGCATTACACGCCGTGCCACCGGCCGGGCCGTCCGCAACGTGCGCCGCGAGCACGAGGGTTCGTGGGAAGACAAAGTGCGGGAAATCGAAGTCGAGGTCCTCTCGCCGCTGCTCGCGAGTTGGCTCCGCCTCGAACAAAGCCGCCCCGGCGAGTTTCGCATCGTGGGTATCGAAGAGAAGACCGGGGCGCTGATCGGCGGCTTGCAGCTCCGCCTGCGTGCCGACCGTATCGACGAGTTGGACGCCGCCGGCTCAGCCATCATCGACTACAAGCTGAAGGCGCAGCCGGTAACGGCACAAGCGTGGGAGGGCGAACGGCCCGACGAACCGCAGCTTCCGCTCTACGCCGTGACGATGCAGCCGCCGCCCGCCGCCATCGCCTTCGGTTTGTTCACCAAGGGCGAAGTAAAGTTCGAGGGTCTCGCCCGGACCGAAGGCTTGCTGCCCGGCGTCAAAGCCGCGGACCAATGGGAGGAGAAACTGGCCGAATGGCACGGCGTGCTGGAGCGGCTGGCCGCCGCCTTCCGCTCGGGCGACGCTCGCGTTGACCCAAAGCGCGGCGCCGATACCTGCGCCAACTGCGGACTCACGCCGCTGTGCCGCGTCCATGAAACGAGCGCCATCGCCGCGGAGGAGAACGTTGAGTAGGGGCGCGGCGGTTGCCATCGACGACGCGCTCCAGCGGGCACATGCGATTGATGTGCGGCAGTCGTTTATCGTGCAGGCGCCGGCCGGCTCGGGAAAAACCGAACTTCTCATCCAGCGCTACCTGGCGCTCCTCGCCGCGGTCGATGAGGCGGAGGAGATCGTCGCCATTACCTTCACCATCAAGGCCGCTGCCGAGATGCGCGGACGCGTGCTGGCCGCCATGGATCGCGCCGCCCGCGAACCGGAGCCCGCCGAACGCCATGAGCGGCTCACTTGGTCGCTAGCCCGCGCCGCTCTCGAACAGGACCACCGCCGTGGCTGGCAGCTTGAGAACAACCCGTCCCGTTTGCGCATCCAGACCATCGACGCGCTGTGCCTCGCCATCGCGCGGCGCATGCCACTGACCTCGCAGCTTGGGGGCGCGCCGGCGATTCAGGAGGACGCGGTTGAGCTTTACCGCGAAGCGGCTCGCAACACGCTACTGCACCTTTCACCCGACAGCAGCTTCAGCCCGGCGGTGGAGCGGCTCGCCATCCACCTCGACAACCGGCTTGAGCGCATCGAGGAACTACTGGCCGCAATGCTCGCGCGCCGCGATCAGTGGCTGCGGTTCACCGGCTCTGGCGGCCAGGACCGCGAGGCGGTGCGGCTCCATCTCGAGCGCAACTGGCGCGACATCCTGGCTCCCGTGCTGGCGCGGGCCAATGGACTCCTGCCTGCCGCGCTTCGCGAGGATTTGGCGCGTTGCGCCTGGCCCAACCAACCCAGCTTTCCGGCGGCGGACCCCCAAGACCTGCCGCGATGGCAGGCGCTCACCGAGCTGTTACTGACTGGCAAAGGCGACTTTCGCCGCGCTGTCAACAAGCGGTTGGGCTTCGCGCCGGGCCACCCTCTCAAGAACACGCTGCTGCGAATTCTCCGAACGCTCGAAGGCCACGAGGCTCTCCGCGTTGCGCTGATCGAGGTCCGCGATCTTCCCGCGCCTGTCTACAACGGCGAGCAATGGCGGATTCTCGAAGCTCTGCTTGAGCTGTTGCCCGTCGCCGCCGCCGAATTGGCGCTCGTTTTCGCCCGGTCCGGAACCTGCGATTTCGCTCAGATCTCCTTCGCCGCCGAAGCCGCTCTGGGGCAGCCCGAAAATCCGGCCGACCTCGCGCTGATCCTGGGCGAACGTGTCCGCCACGTTCTGGTCGACGAGTTCCAGGACACGTCGTTCAGCCAGATCCGCCTCATCCGGCAACTCACCGCCGCTTGGGACGAGTCCGAGGGCCGGACGATCTTCCTTGTCGGCGATCCGATGCAGTCCATTTACCGGTTTCGCGAGGCCGAGGTTGGACTGTTCCTCGACGTTCGCCGTGGCGGCCTGCCGGCCGCGCATCCCGCGCCGCTGACGCTCACCGCAAACTTCCGCTCCCAAGCGGGCATCGTCGAATGGGTGAACGAGACGTTCCCGAGTCTCTTCCCCGCCGAGGAAGATCCGGCCGCCGGCGCCGTTCCCTACGCGCCGTCCACCCCCGTGCATCCCGCTCTCGATGACGAGGCCATCGCCGTTCATCCGCTATTCGCGGACGACCGCGCGCGGGAGCCGGAACTCGTCGCCGAACTCGTGGCGAAGACCATCCGGGAAGATCCGAAATCGACCGTCGGCATCCTGGTCCGCGCGCGCTCTCATACTACCGGCATCGCCCGCGAACTCGCGGCGCGTGGAATTCGCTTCCGCGGCGTGGACCTCGACGTCCTCGCGGCCCGGCCGGCTGTACAGGATTTGCTGGCCCTCACCCGCGCGCTGTGGCATCCGGGCGATCGCGCGGCCTGGCTAGCCTGTCTGCGAGCGCCGTGGACCGGGCTCACGCTGATCGACCTGGAACTCATCGCGGGCGCGGACAACCGGGCCGGCGTCTGGGACCTCCTGTTTCAAAACGGCCTCGCGCTGCCCCACGATTCCGCCGTCCGGCTCGCCCGGTTTCGCGATGCCCTGCAACCCATGCTCGCGCGCCGCGGCCGCATACCGCTCCGCCAACTCGTCGAGGGCGCTTGGTTGCGGCTCGGCGGACCGGCGTGTCTGAGTTCGGCAGTCGAAAGCGAGGAGGCCGAACAGTTCCTCCGCCTGCTGGCACGGCTTGATCGGGGCGGCGATCCCCCCAGCCTTGACGAACTCAACCGGGAACTCGCGCGGCTGTACGCGCCCTCCGACAGCGAGGCGCCGGATAATGTGCAGGTCATGACCATGCACAAGGCCAAGGGCCTTCAGTTCGACACCGTGATCCTGCCTGGGCTCGGCCGCCCAACCCGCTCCGGCGATCCGCCGCTGCTGCGCTGGCTCGAGCTGCCGTTCGACGGCGAGCCGCGGCTTCTCCTGGCGGCCCGCGGAGCGCGCAGCGGAGACCGCGATCCGCACTACGACTTCCTCGCGCGCTTTGAACGTAAGCGCGAACGATGGGAGACCCGGCGGCTGCTGTACGTGGCCGCCACTCGCGCCAAACGGCGGCTGCACCTCATCGGCCACGCCGCGGTGGACGACGTCAACCGGGAGTGCCGGCCCATGGCCGGATCGCTACTGGAATGTTTGTGGGCTCGCGTAGAGCCCATCTTTGACGCGGCTCTGCCTGACTGGTTGGCGGAGCACGGCCACCCCGGCGCGGCAGCCGCTCAATCCCCGCTCCTGCTCCGTCGTCTGCCGTCCGCCTGGACGGCGTCCGCGCCGCCGCCCGCCGTACGCTGGCAACCCGATTCGCCGCCGGTTACCGAGGATACCGAGCAGCCGCCCTTCGAGTGGGTGGGCGACACGCTCCGTCACGCCGGCACGGTCGTTCACGGCTGGCTGCGGCGAATCGCTGAAGAAGGCGTGGACCAGTGGAACTCTACGCGTGTGGAAGCGCTGCGGCCGGTGGCCGAACGTTGGCTTGCGAGCCTCGGCGTGCCTCCGGGCGAGTTGGATGCCGGCGCCGGCCGCGTGATCGCGGCCCTCCGGCAGACACTCGACGATGGCCGCGGCCAGTGGATACTGACCCGTCACGCCGAAGACCGCCGCGAATACGATGTCGCCGGCTCGGTGGACGGGCGGATCGTCCAGCGCACCATCGATGTCACGTTTATCGACGAGACCGGCGTGCGATGGATTGTCGACTACAAAACCAGTTTTCACGCGGGCGGTGGCCTCGACGCGTTCCTCGATGAAGAAGTGGAGCGCTACCGATCGCAGATGGAGTTCTACGCGCGGCTGCTGCGGCCCGTCGAGGCAAGGCCGGTCCGGCTCGGCTTATATTTCCCGCTGCTCGGCGGCTGGCGGGAATGGGCCGCCGGCGAGGGCGACGCGGTTCAGTACTCGTTCTCCTTCACGTAAGGCCGGCTCCACAGAATCACCTGGAGCAAGACGGACTTGATCCACGCCTCGTGCATCCTCTCGACATCTTCGGCCGGATGGCCCTTCCTGGCGAGAAACGGTTTCAGCGTAGCCGTGATCGGATAGAGCAGGGCCAGAATATAGCGAAGGTGGATAATCGGTTCGGCCTCGACGTTGTCGGTCTTGTTCTTCTTCGTGCTGTGATGCCGCAGCCCGATCTCATGCTGATAGTCGAGCCACTGCTCGTCGTAGTTCGCCGCGGCCGTGTCCAGAATCCATTTTCCGAAGCGGACCCTCACGGCGGCCAGGTAATTGGCGTCGGGCGCTCCGCCCGGCTTCGCAAAATAACGAACCAGATGCGGGTTCGCCCCGACAAACGTGTACCACACGTCGAGTATGGCCTCGGTCTGGTCCTTCAGGACCTCGTGGGAAAGCCGTAGCGCCGCCACGTCCTCCTCACCGAATAATACGCTCTTCTTGAGGAGATCGAACTCCTCCATAGTCATCGCCATCTTCGAAGCCTCCTTCACTACTCCCAATGTTGCGGTCGTCCATGGTGGGGCAGGGCCGTGCCCTGCGGCAGCCTCCCAGGCGCCTTCTTCAACCCCCACACGCCGCGAACGTGTTCCACTTCACCTCGCGAACCTCCACCAGTTCTTCCTCGAACTCGCCGCATTCCAGCCGCAAGTGGCGGTCGCCAAACGGCGCATCCACGTAGTCGCAGTGATGCGGCAACTGCGAACCGGGATAAGCGTTCGGCCGGAAATAGCGGCAGTTGACGCACATACGCGCCGACGGGATACGCCCCTCCTGCTGCAACTTCCGAATCATCTTGGTAAGCGCGCGGAGCAGCACCTCCTGCTCGCGCGGATCGAGCGCCCCAACTGCGCCTGCCAGCACGTCGGGCCACTGCCCGGTCCGCACGGCCCGTTGACGGCCCCGCGCTGTTAGTCTGATCGCTACCGCCCGCCTGTCGTCAACCGCGGGAGTCTTCTGCACCAGTCGCTTTTCCACGAGCGAGCCAACCGCTTCACTGGCCGTCGCCGGCGACACCGCCAGATCCTCGGCCACCTCGGAAAGGCGCAGCGCACCGCCCCGAGCGTTGAGCAGCACCAGGATCTGCGCCTGTGTTGGCGTCAGTCCGGCCGGACCGGCCTGTTTCCAGGCCTCGCTCTTCATCACCATCCCGATCCGCGCCAATCCGTCCGAAACACGCCGCGGCAGATCGGCGGTCGTGAATGGCGGTACGCTGGACATTCTAATTCGGACTCCTAAATATTATCGGAGACCCCTCGAAGATGTCAAGACCCCACGGCGCTTATATATGCGCTTATAATCGCCACCATGGTACGGCTGCTTCTGTTCGTCTGTCTCGCGGTCTCCGCCGCCGCGCAACCGCGCACCGAAACCGGTGAACTCAACGGCGCCGCTTTCCGGATCGACATGCCGGAACAGTGGAGCGGCGGCCTGATCGTCTACATGCATGGCTACGGGGCAGCGCCCGGCCGTTTCGACAATCCCAAGCCGAATCCCCTAATCGACCTGCTCACCGGCGAAGGCCATGCCGTGGCGCAATCGGGCTACGCCGCCGGCGGGTGGGCGATCGAGGAGGCGATTCAAGATACCGAAGCCCTTCGGCGCTACTTCATCCGCAAGTACGGCGCGCCGAAGGAAACCTGGGTCACCGGCCACTCGATGGGCGGTTTCCTCACCATGACGCTGATGGAGCGCTTCCCCCACGTCTACGACGGCGGCCTGCCGCTCTGCGGACCGCTTTCCCCGGCCAGTTATTTCATGCAGCGTCGCGTCTTCGACATGATGGTCGTGTTCGGGTACCTGTTCCCCAGCGCGCTGCCATCGCCCGCGCAGGTGCCGGCCGATTACGCGGTGAGCCCGGCCCGAAACGTCGAGATTCTGAATCTGTTCGAATCGAACCCGGCGAAGGCCGAGGACTTCCGGCGATTCTCGGGCATCCGCACCAATAAAGAGGCGGCCGCAACGGCTGTCTTTTTCACCTACATCCTGAAGGACCTTCAACAGCGCAGTGGAGGCAACCCGTTCGACAACACCGGCACCATCTACGAGGGAACCAGTGATGATGATTCCCTGAACGTCGGCGTGAAGCGGTATGAGGCCGACCCCCGCGCATCCGAGTACGTGCGCCGCCACTACACGCCCTCCGGCCGGATTTCCAACCCGGTGCTGGCGATCCACAACACCTACGACCCGCTGGTCCCGCCATGGACCACCAACCCATACGCCCTCCTCACGGCCGCCGCCGGCCGCGGCCACCTCTTCATCCAGCGATACGTCAAACGGCCGGGCCACTGCGCCATCACCCCCGAGGAGACCGTGGCGGCCTTCCGCGACCTGCGCCGCTGGAAAGAGTCCGGCCAGCGCCCCTGACGCTACGCCGAGCGGTGGCGCCAGCGGCTCTGTCGCGGCGACAATGGGAAGGGTCCGCCGCTGAATGAAATCTGCCCCGACGAAGTCCGGTTCCGATAACCTCACCAACCATCTCCTGGCCAGTTTCAAGGACCTCATCTCCCGCGGCGCGCTTCAGCCCGGCGAGAAACTGCCGCCCGAGCGCGAACTCGCTCAGCGTTTTGGCGTCAGCCGTTCGTCGCTGCGCTCGGCGCTGAAGGTGCTGGACGTGATGGGCGTCCTCACGCAGCGCGTCGGCGATGGAACCTACCTCAGCAAAAGCGCCGGCCAGGCGCTGAACCGTCCGCTCGAGTTCCTCGTCCAACTGGACCGTATTTCGGCGTTCGAGCTGCTCGAAACGCGGTTGATCGTCGAGCCCGAACTGGCGGCCCGCGCCGCCGAGCGGGCCTCCGGGGAAGAAGTCGCGGCGATCGGTACGGCTCTCGATAAGATGAAGTCGCTGCAAGGGAAGCGCTTCATCGAAGCCGACGCCGAGTTCCATCAGGCGATCTTCCGCGCTGCCGGCAACCGGCTTTGCGACCGCATCTTCGGCCTCATCCATCGCGCCATGCTCGATGGCATCGCTCTCACCGCGCGGCTGGTCGCGGACGAGCATACCCTTCGCAACCACCGCCGGATCTATAACGCGATCCGCAAGCGCGACCCGGAGGAGGCGCGCCGCACGATGCGGCTCCACCTCGAAGACGCCCAACTCCTCATCCGCCGCCACGCGATGTCGGTCGCGCCCGATCGCGTCCGGAAGTCCATCCGCCCGATCCGCAAGTCGCGCCGCCCGCGGCCGCCAGCGTACAGTGGGAAGTAGATGCAGCGGTGGCTTCTCTTCTTCGCTGCCCTCACACTCTTCGGCCAGCAGCCGCGGCCGCTGGAACCGCGCGAGCCCAACGAATACGCCGCCTCGGCTAAGCTCGATGATCTGACCCTCGCCGCCGACTACCTGGTACGCAGCTTCGGCGGCGACGGCGCTATGTACTTCGCGCGTGACTATCTCGTCGTGGAAGTGGCGGTCCTTCCGAAGAAGGGCGGCGGACCCGAAATCTCGCCGGGCCATTTCTTCCTGCGTATCAACGGCAAGAAGCCCGAGTTGACAGCGCAGCCGGCAAACTTCGTCGCCGCCGCGCTCAAGTACCCCGACTGGGAGCAGCGGCCCGAACTTGTGGCGCAGGGCGGCGTAGGGGATCGGACCGTTATCGTCGGCCGCCAGCCGCAAACGGAGCGGTTTCCCGGCGACCAGCGCCCACAGCAGCAGCGGTTGCCCCGGCCGCCCCGCGCGCCCGACGCAGCAGACCGCTCCGGCGTCGAACGCCAACCGGCCGTGCCGCCGGAGGAGTTTGCCCTCCAGCAGGCGCTGAACGCCGGGATCGTAAAAGGACCTGTGGCGGGCTACCTCTATTTCCACTGGCGCGGCAATCCGAAAAAGATCAGGAAGGTCGACCTTCTCTACAAAGGCCCCGCCGGCGAGGCAACCCTGAACCTGCTGGACAGGTAACGCGCGCACTGCGCTATGCTCGTGCCTTTGATGCCCGAGCTAACCAACCTGCCGGCCCGCAATCTGGCCCAAATGCTGCGCGACGGTGAGGTCTCCGCCACTGAAGTAACCGAAGCCCATCTCCGCCGCATCGGCGGGACGAATCCGGAACTCAACGCCATTGTCACGCTGACGGCGGAATACGCGATGGATCAGGCCCACGCCGCCGATGCCCGCCGGACGCGCGGCGAAGACCTCGGTATCCTCCACGGCCTGCCCGTCGCGCACAAAGACTTGCACGAGACACGCGGGATCCGCACTACGTACGGATCGCCGATCTTCGCCGATCACGTGCCCGGCTTCGACTGTCTCACGGTGGAGCGCATGCGGCGTGCCGGTGCGATCACGCTCGGCAAGACGAACACGCCGGAGTTCGGCGCGGGGTCGCAGACGTTCAATCCGGTCTTCGGCGCGACCCACAATCCGCGCGACACAACCAAGACATGCGGCGGCAGCAGCGGCGGCGCGGCGGTGGCGCTGGCGACGGGGATGATCGCGCTGGCCGAGGGTAGCGACATGGGCGGGTCGCTCCGGAATCCGGCGAGCTTCTGCGGTGTGGTGGGACTGCGCCCTTCACCCGGACGCGTACCGCACTGGCCGGCGGCGTCGGCGTGGAGCACTTTGAACGTGACTGGGCCGATGGCGCGCAACGCCGCCGATGCCGCGCTGCTCATGGCCGCCATAGCCGGACCCGATCCCCGCGCGCCCCTGTCGCTCACCGAGCCGGGCGAGGCATTTCTGGCCCCCCTCGATCTCGACAGCCGCGGGGTCCGCATCGCGTGGTACCGCGACGCCGGCGGCATCCCCTTTGACCGCCGGGTGCGCGCCGTGGTGGATGCCCACCGGCGCACGTTCGAGACCCTTGGCTGCCGCGTCGAAGACGCCGACCCGGACTTCAGCGGCGCCGATACTGTGTTTCGCGTCTTCCGCGCGCTGGCCTTCCAAACCACCCTCGGCGAACTGACCGCCGCTCATCGCGGCCGCATGAAAGCGGCCGTCGTCGAGGAACTCGATCGTGGCGCCGCGCTCACCGGTGTTGACGTAGCCGCGGCGGAGCGGCTCCGGACCGAAATCTACCACCGGACCCTAGCCTTCTTCGGCCGTTACGATTACTACGTACTGCCAACCGTTCAAGTGCCCCCGTTCGACATCACCCAGCCCTATGTCACCGAAATCGACGGTGTTGCCTTGGAGTCGTACATCGACTGGATGAAGTCCTGCTGGTACATCTCCGTTCTCGGCACGCCGGCAATCTCGGTCCCCTGCGGCAAAACCGCCGATGGCCTCCCGATTGGCCTTCAGATCGTCGGGCGCCACCGCGACGACTGGGGCGTCCTCCAGATCGCCCACGCCTTCGAGACCGCTACTGCTTAAGCCAGTAACCGCGGAAAAGCGGGTGCTCGATCGGCAACACTTCGACATCGCGGAAGCCGGCCTCGATCGCGTAGCCGCGGAAGGTATCCGGACGCATCACGGTGCCGGTGCACGCCGACGGCTTGCCGGCCATGCCCGCCGGTAGACAGTGCAGAACGCTCCACCCATACATGAACCACTCCATCGAAAACGGAGTGGGGGAGAAGCAGTCGTCCACTTTCTCGTCGAGAACGAAGACAGCCCCGCCGGCGTGAACCAGCCGGCGCATCGTGGCTAGAGCTTCCACTGGGTTCGACATATCGTGGATGCATTCGAGTGCCATCGCGAGGTCGTATGATCCCGCCAACGCGCTGTCGCCCGCGTCGCGCACGTCGAACCGGACGCGGTCGGCCACGCCGGCCTGCACCGCGTTGGCGCGCGCCATCTCGATCGACGGCGCGTCCAGGTCGAAGCCGTCGATCAGCACCTTTGGATAAGTGTTCGCCACTCCGATCGCCGACCACCCGGCGCCGCAGCCGAAGTCGGCGATCCGCGCCGGTGGGTCCGATTCGAGACGGTCGCGCAAGCCAGGCATTGTGGGCAGCCATTCCTGACCGAGCAACTGTAGGAAGGGCGCGCGATTCAACCGCGCCTGGCCTTCATACAGGTCGCGACCGAAATCTTCATAGGGAATGCCGTCGCCCGCCCGAAAGGCATCCGCGAGCTGTGGCAGTGGCCGCACCGCGCCCGCCAGGATTTGGGCCAGCGGCGCCATGTAGTCGAGGCTCTCCGGATTTGCCAGCACCTCGTCGTGGCCTTCGGGCAGGTAGAAGCCGCGTTCGTCCGCCCGCGCGTCCGGATTCACGACGTGAACGATGCCGGCGACGGCCTGCTGCTCCAGCCACTCGCGGGCATAGCGCGGGTTGGTGCCCGTGCGTGCCGCCAATTGCCGTGCCGTCAATGGCCCCTCGGCGGCGAGAATCTCGTAGTACCCGAGGCGGTCGCCCAGGTAAACGGTAAAGGTTTCGAATACGCCACCCGCGGCCTGGAACAGGCGCCCAACGAGGGCGTCCTTGCGTTCGGCCGCGGAGGAGGTGGGGGGTGCGGTTGTCGTGGACATCAAGACTCTCCTTATACTGGTTCTCGGGGCAGCGGCCGATGCCCGACCGCCCACAACTGGGAATACGCAAACGGGTGGAGAAACCGGACAGGGCTTTGTGACGGAGGCGACCCAAGGCGAGGTGACACGACTGCTGGGGGAACTGCGCGGCGGCGACAAAGCCGCGTGGGACCGCCTGTTCTCCGTCGTGTATCCGGAGTTAAGACGGATCGCCCGCCGCCAGATCTGGGGTGGCGACGGCCGGACCGTCCAGCCCACTATGCTCGTTCACGAGGCGTACCTGAAACTGGCCGGCCAGACTGGCCCCCACGTCGAGGACCGCGCGCACTTCTACGCCGTAGCGGCACGGGCGATGCGCCAGATCCTGATCGACCGCGCTCGCCGCCGCGCCGCCGTGAAACGCGGCGGCGAGGTAACGCACACCACACTCGACGAGAACGGGCCACGCGCCGATTTGCCCGTCGAGGAGCTGCTGGCGCTCGACCAGGCGCTTGAGCGTCTTAACGAGCTGGACCCGCGAGCGCGCCAGGTGGTCGAGTATCGCTATTTCCTCGGCATGACCGACGAGGAGGCCGCTGGACTGTTGGGCATCTCGCCCCGCGCGGTGCGGCGGGATTGGACCAAGGCCCGCGCTTGGCTGCACAAGGAGTTGTACCCGGAGCGATGACAACCGCTGAACGATGGCGACGGATCGGCGATCTGTTCGAGGCCGCCCTCGAACAGCCGCCGGAGGAGCGGCTTGGCTGGCTGCGCGGGGAATGCAGCGCCGGCGCGGACGTCCGCGAGGAAGTGGAAGAGATGCTCGCGCAGTTCGAAAGGACGGGCGGAATCCTGGACCGGTCCACGCCGGTTCCTCCGGACGGCGCAGCGGACTCAGTGGCGCTGGCGGCCGGCGGCTCGGTGGGTCCCTTCCGGCTGGTGCGCGAAGCCGGACGCGGCGGGATGGGCGTTGTGTGGCAGGCTCACGATCCCCGGCTCGGTCGCAGCGTCGCGCTGAAGTTCCTGCCGGCCGAAGCGCGCTGGGACGTGCGCGTGAAAGCCCGGTTCCTCGTCGAGGCGCGGGCGGCGTCGGCGCTCGATCATCCGAATGTCTGCGCGGTCCACGACGTCGGCGAAACGGCCGGCGGAGTCCCGTACATCGCCTTCGCGTGGTACGAGGGCGAGACGCTGAACCGCCGGATCGCGCGCGGCCCGCTGCCCATCGATGAGGCGGTGAACATAGCGGCGCAGACGGCGCGCGGTTTGCAGCGGGCCCACGAGCAGGGCATCGTCCACCGCGACATCAAGCCATCGAACCTGATGCTCACGCCGCGCGGCGACGTCAAGATCCTCGATTTCGGTGTCGCACACCTTCCGTCGCAGATGGAACTGACGGAGTCCGGCGCGGTGATCGGCACGTGGCAGTACATGTCGCCCGAGCAGGTCATGGGCGACGAGGTGGGACCAGCGTCGGACCTGTGGTCGGTGGGCGTGGTGCTCTACGAGATGTTGACCGGCCAAAAGCCCTTCCGCGGAAAGAACGAAGCGGGTGTGACGTACGCGATCCTTCACCACGATCCGGTCCCGGTCCGGGAGTTGCGGCCGGAGGTTCCGCGCGAACTCGCGGAGGCCGTTCAGCGCCTGCTCGCCAAATCGCCCGCTGAGCGGTTCGCCGATGCCGCTACGCTTGCGGCCGTGCTGCGCGGCGAGCGCCAGGCGCCACCCCCGGTGGCCGCGCTGCCCGTACCACTGACCAGCTTCGTCGGCCGCGAGCGGGAACTGGCGCGCGTGGCCAAGTTGGTGGAAACCTGCCGTCTCGTTACCCTTACCGGTCCCGGTGGAACGGGTAAGACGCGGCTCGCGCTCGAAACCGGCAACGCGATGCGGGCGCAGTTTCACGGTGGCGTCCATTTCGTCCCGCTGTCCACCATTGCCGACCCCGACTTGGTGGCCGACGCAATCGCCCAGTCGCTGAGTGCCGTCGCGACGCCGCTCTCGGCGGTAGCCGCGGTAAAAGGGGCGTTACGCGATGCCGAGGCCCTGTTGCTACTGGACAATTTCGAGCAGGTGTCGGCCGCCGCCCCGCTGGTGGCCGATCTGCTGGCGGCCTGCCCGCGGCTCAAGGTGATTGTCACCAGCCGGATTGCCCTCCGGCTCGCCGGGGAACACCAGTTTCCCGTCCCGCCGCTGGACGAGGCCGCTGTGCGCCTGTTCGTCGAGCGCGCTCAGGCCGTACTGCCGGATTTCGCGCTGACGGACGCGAATGCTTCCGATGTCGCGCGGCTCTGCCGTCGGCTCGACGGTCTGCCGCTGGCCATCGAATTGGCGGCGGCGCGCAGCAACCTGTTTTCCCCGGCCACGATGCTGGCGCGCCTGGAAGCCCACCAGGACGTGCTGCGGACCCCCGCGCCCGACCGTCCGGCCCGGCACCGCAGCCTTCGTCAGACCATGGACTGGAGCTACCATCTGCTGGCGCCCCCCGAGCAGAGCCTGTTCAGGCGATTTTCCGTATTCGCCGGTGGAGCGACGCTGGAGGACCTCGAACAGTTGTGTTCGAAGCTTCATGACGAGCGCATCGACGCGCTGGACGGATTGGCGACGCTCGTGGAGCATAGCCTCCTGCGCCGCCAGGAATCGAGCGGCGGGGAGCCCCGGTTCGCGATGCTCGACACGATTCGCGAGTACAGCCAGGAGCGTCTGCGCGAGGCCGGCGAGGAGCGGGAAACGCGGGACGCCCACGCGCGGATCTTTCTCGCATTGGCCGAGCGCGCCGAGCCCGAATTGACCGGGGCGCGGCAGGTAGAGTGGTTGAACCGTCTGGAAGCCGAACACGACAACCTGCGCGCGGCGCTCGCCTGTTTCGAGGAGTGCGGCGACGGGCCGTCCGCTATGCGGTTCGGCGCCGCCATCTGGCGCTTCTGGCTGGTGCGGGGACATCTCGCCGACGGACGCAAGCGATTGGATCACCTCCTGTCGCTGCCGGACGGTGGGGCTGACGCCAACGTGCGCGCGCGCGTCCTGAATGGCCTCGGAACTATGGCGCACACCCAGGGCGACAACTGGGTGGCGCGCGAGGTGCTGGCCGAGAGTCTGCGACTGTTCCGCGAGAGTGGCGACCGGCGCGGGATTGCCTCGGTGCTGAATAACCTCGCTTGGGTCGCCTGCGAGATGACGGATCTCGCGCTCGCCGGGGAACTGTCCACCGAGGGGCTGCGCCTGAACCGGGAACTCGGCGACCAGCGGGGAACCGCGCTCGCATTGAACAACCTGGGCTGGGTCGCGGTGTATCGCGACGACTTCGCAACGGCTCGCGAGTACTTCGAGCAGAGCCTCGCCCTGCGGCGTGCGACCGGGGATCGGCGCGGCGTCGCTTTCGCGCTCAGCAATCTCGGCTGGGTTACGTTCTCGCTCGGCGACGCCGAAGCGGCCGGGACAATGCTTGCCGACGCCGAGCGCATACTTGAAGCAGTAAACGATCAAACCCTGGTTCGCTGGCCGCGGTTTCACAAGGCCGTCGTGCGCCACGCGCAAGGCGACTTGGCCGGTGCCCGCGTCATTCTCGAATCCCTCCGCGACGGCTGGCGTGAAGGCGACAACCGCTCCATTCTGGCCTCGGTCCTGATGGAACTGGGCCGCTTGGCGCTCACCGAAGGGGACGCCGCCGCCGCACAACCGCTCCTGGAGGAGTCCCGCCGCGTCTGGAGCGCCATCGGCGGCCAGTGGGGCGTCGATGGCGTGGATCGCCTAATGAAAAAAGCGGCGGACCAGTAAGCCGTCCATCGCCCACTTCAACAAGGTCTTGGACCGGCTCGGATGACTTCCTGATAAATCTCCTGTTCGATTCCGCTTACCAGAGTGAACATCCAATTCACTCAAGGAGAACCACCATGATGATGAAATTCAGGACCAATGCCGCGCAGTGGGTCGAGGCCGGCAAGAGGGCGGCAAACGCGGGCAAGCGCGATGAGGCGCTACACGCAATGTGCACACTCTTTTCGCTCATGTTCAGTGTTTGCGAAACAATCATCGACAACCAGTTCGAGTTGGCGGCGGCCATCACCAAGGCGGACAACGGGAAAAACAAACCGTAGCCGCCTCCGGTTTCAGCAACGCGTGAACCGGCGATCTCCGGCATTGCATGCCTCGTGGCGTCCTCA
>CAYPUQ010000097.1:0-16313 GCA_964413655.1 uncultured Solibacteraceae bacterium
AGTCTACGACGAACCGGCCGTTGGCCTTCACTCCCATTGCCCACAGGCCGAAGCCGAATTCGTCATAGTTCCGGATATTCCACTCGACCCATGCCAGCACGTTTGCGTGGTCCCCCTATCTCCGGGTAGAACTTTCGGGCATAAGGATCGGCGAACACTTCGAACAGCGCTGCCTCGTCAGCGATGGTGTAGGCGCGCACGCGGAGCCGTTCCGTTTGGCATATCTCGTGAGACATCTCGTGTCCGGCCTGGCCAAGGGTCGGCCCAAGGGCCGGCTGCGGCCACCCATGTTCTCCTCTCAATACCCCGAATTGAATTCATATAATAAGGTCTGTTAGTCGATATACTGTATCCAGGAGGTTTTCTCATGCCATTGGTCCGTTTCCTGATCGGGCTCACCCTACTGCTCACGCTCCTCGTCCCAGCGGCGGGACAAGAATACTTTCGCTTCAGCATCGATCAGGACGCGCTCGCCGGCGCGCCCGATTTCAGCCACCTGAATCAACCGTTAACGGCCGCCGGCCGCGTGTTTGTCCGCGACGGCCACTTCTATACCGTGGGACCGGATCGGGAGCCGTTCACCGCCGACGACGGCCGCATCCGGTTCTACGGCATGAACCTCGCCTTCGCCGCGAACTTCCCCGAGGAAAAGGATGCCGCGCGCATTGCGAAGCGGCTGCGGCGGCTTGGCGTCAACCTGGTGCGGCTGCACCACCTCGACACTTCCCCCGACGAGGACCCCGAAAACGCCCGCAGCATTCTGACGACGGGACCGTATCCGGCCCTGAATCCGGTGTCGGTGCGCCGGCTGAAGGTCTTCCTGGGCTCCCTGGCCGCCGAGGGGATTTACGCGAATCTGAATCTTCACGTCGGCTACCGTTTTCGACCAGGCATTGACGACGTTCCGAGACTGCCGGCCGGGATGGAGTTTCCCACACACAGCAAGCCGCTCCAGATCCTGCATCCGCGACTCCGGGAACTGCAAGTGGTATACACCCGGCGCGTCATCGGAGCGCTTGGATTGGCAGGCAATCCGGTGCTCGCGATGGTGGAGATCAACAACGAGAGTTCGCCGATCGATTCGTGGCAGCGCAACCGGCTCGACACGGTGCTGGTAGGCGATTACCGCGATCATGTCGACGCCGAATGGCGCCGCTATCGCGACGAACGCGGCAAACCGGCGTTGAGCAAGGACTCCGACGACTACCTGCTGTTTCTCGCGGACCAGCACCGCGTCTATCTCGACCAGATGGCCGAGGCAGTGCGCGAGGCCACCGATAACCTGGTGCCGCTCGCCGGCACGCAATTGTGCTTCGGCGGCATGCTGAATTACGACTCACACGAAGGCTTGGACTACCAGGATCATCACTTCTACGTCGACCACTACAACTTTCCCGGCACGGCCTGGGACGCCCGCGACTGGCGCATCCGCGACCTGTCGGCCGCCGGCAGCGGATTCGCGGCGCTGCTCAACATGGCGGCGGGGCGCCAGGCCGGCCGGCCCTACACGGTCAGCGAGTACAACCAGGCATGGCCGAACTCCCACTCGGCCGAAATAAACCCGGCTCTGGCGGTGCTCGGCGCGTTCCAGGATTGGGACTCCATCATGCACTTCGCCTACGCGCACGGCCGCAATTGGGACGGTGGGATTCCGCGCGGTTTCGACGCAGATGGGGACTGGACGCAGTTCCCGGTGATCGGCCAGTCGGCGTGGCTGTTCCGGTCTGCGGTGGTGGAAACCGGCCGCGACCCCGTGGACATTCCGATCAGTCTCGAAGCGCGGCTGCGCGCGACCCGGGAACGGCGGAACGGCAACATCGCTGCGTTCCTCACCGGGACTTTTGGCTTCGACCCGAATCTTGCCTTTCAGCATCCGGTGCGGCTGGCGATCAACGATGATGGTCCGATGCCGGACTTCACGCCGCTCCCAGACCCTCCTAGGTCCGACACCGGCCAGATCCGTTACGATCCAGCCGCCCGGGTGCTGACCCTTGCCGCGCCGCAAGCCGCCGCTGTAATCGGTTTCGCCGCATCGCGGACGGTCACGGCCGGCGAACTCTCGCTGCAGTTGACCGGCAGGAGTCTCGATCGCGGATTCGCGGTCGTAGTAGCGACAGCGCTCGACGGCCGGCCGTTGCGCGAGTCCGCCCGTATCCTGCTGTCGATCCCCGGCGCGGTGATGGCGTCGCAGCCGGGCACGGACCCGCCCCGGCCGCAGCGTCTGACTACCTACAAGGACCAGGACGGCTGGTGGACGCTCGAACCGGAGCCGGACTCGAGCAAACCATCGGGCAACCGCAACGGTGGAGTCACGCCGACGTGGATGCGCCGCGTCGAGAGCTTCGTCACCTTACGGACCGAAGCGGAGGCGATCCGCGTCTATCCGCTCGACGGGAAGGGATCGCGGTTGGCGGCCTTGCCCAAGGAGGCGGTAGAGAAGAACGGCGATAGCTTCCGGATTCATCTACAAGCCGACGGGCAGCAATTCTCACCCTGGTACGAGATTGTCAGATAGACTGAAGCGATGTGGGGCAGGACCGCGTCCTGCGGCCGACCCTCGGTCCGCCAATGTGTTAGGCTTTTCTACCTCTGCGTGGTCGCCCTGCCCATCGTCCACTGCACCTCGGACCCGCGCGTTCACCGGCTGCCAATTGCCGATTGCGACGACATCGCCTTTGGCCCGGATGACGATCTCTATCTCGCGTGCCACTCGCCGGAGGATCGGCTTCCAATCGAGGCCAGGAATGCCAAGGCGACTCCCGACGAGATGGACGGATACGTCCTGCGTCTCAACCGGCCGACGGGCAAGCTGATCTACGCCACCCGGCTGAGCGGCAGTTCGTTTGACGCGGCCCTGCGGATCAAGGTCGACGAGGCAGGTTCGGCCTACGCAACCGGGCTGACGAAGTCGCGCGATTTTCCCGTGACCACAGGCGCTCTGCAAGCTGAGTTCGCCGGCGGGGACAGCGATGCGTTTCTGGTCAAGCTGGCGCCCGACGGCCAGATCGCCTACGCCACGCTCCTCGGCGGCAGCGGTGACGACCTCGGTAACGGACTGGATCTGGACGGCAAGGGCAGCGTCTACCTCGGCGGCGTCACGTCGTCAAGCGATTTCCCGGCGCGCCAAGGCCCACGCGAATCGACGGGCGCGGACGCCTTCGTGTGCCGCATCCGGCTTGACGGTAACGGCATCGCTTGCCGCGTCTTCGGCGGCGCCCGCGAAGAGAAATTGACTGGTATCGCGCTCGACCGAGACAGTGGGATTTACGCCACCGGGTACACACTGTCTTCCGACTTTCCCGTGAAAGATCCGGTGCAGCCGTCCCTGATCGGCCCGAGCGATCTCTTTCTAACGAGGCTCGAAGTGCCCGGCCTCGATATATCGTTCTCGACGCTCTACGGCGGTAGTGGCGACGACAGCGGTTGGGGTGTGGCGATCGGCCGGAACGGCAACCCGATCGTCGCGGGCATCACGAATTCGAGTGACCTGCCCGGAACCTCCGGGGCGTATCAGAGCGCGAACGCCGGCAAGAAGGACGCCTTCGTCGCTTCGTTCCGGGGCCCCGATCATCGCTCCGTGCGCGCGACGTATTTCGGCGGCTCGAACGACGATGAGAGCGGCTACGACGGCGGAAATATCAAGGTGGACCGGCAAGGTAGTGTGTGGATAGCCGGGATCACCCAATCCGCCGATTTGCCGGTTCACAACGCGTTCCGGCCCCGGTTCGGCGGAGGCGCGGATGGTTTCGTCGCCGCGTTTGGTCCGGATCTGAGCCGCCTCTGTTTCAGCAGCTACCACGGCGAACGCAACCGGAATCTCCTGGAAGGTTTGACGATCTCGCCGTCCGGGCTGGTGGCCGCGGCTGGAGTCTCTTTCGCCGAGGGCCCCTCGGCATCTCACATCCAACTGGGGCAGGCTGCGATCTATGCCGGCGCCTTTGTTCTCCTGTTTCAGGCAAACCACGCCTGTTCCAACTGACACAAGCCATCGGGAGCCGCGTGTATACTGTCAGAACCGGCAGAGATTCGCGGAGAATTATCGATCCATTCCGCGCTTGCGAGGTTCAGCCCGGCTGCGCTGATGCCGGCCTCGCCGGCGGGCGATGCTCGCTGATACCGTGTTCCCGCCCTTGCGGCGCCTGGGAAGGAGTCAGGAACAGTGAGCTACCTCGATCTGCCACGACTGCATTTCGCCGGAGTTTTTTTAGCGAATCCATCCACAATTAACAACGCAATCGAAAACTATAGCCCGACAATCGTCTATAACAACGAGCCGCCATCCGATACAAACCCGAACTCGGTCTGGTGGAATCCCGACGGGCAAGCCTTTTTCAAGATACCTTCGGCGCGCATCACCTCCGCCGTTGCACAAGCGCCGCTCGCCGCCGCCGACCCTGTGAGTGGCGCGCAACTGGTGAGCGTCATCACCGGGGAAGGGAACGCACAGTTCGCCCGGCTCGTCGATCTCGACCCCGACCAACAGGCGGTCTCGCTGATTGTCGGTCTCGCCATCCGCATCGCCAACCCGGCCGTTCCGGGTACGTCGCTAACGGGCGTCATCCGCCCCATGTGCATTCGCGATATCTGGTCGCGCGTCACGGGCGGCACGGCCGGAGGCATTCAGTCGGCCGGGTGCATGTACCAGTCGGTGATCGAGGACCTGCAATGGACCGGCCTGAGCGGGACTCCGGGACCGGCGCCCACGTTTCTCGATCAACTCCACCAAGCCAGTCCGGAGATGCTGTCCATCAAGTTCTCCGTAGACGGCTACAACGGCGATCCCACCTCGCCCACGTTTGCTCAGGGCCGCATCGTCGGCGCCATCGGTCCATACCGCGAGGGCGAACCGGCTCACTTCGTGGCGGCGCGCCGCCTGTTCCAGGCCGGACCAGCTGATTCGTTCCCCATACCGATAAACAACTCTCCGATGAACCCGGCGCCTTTCCAGTTCGATGGCCGCCGCTTGAGCATCGATCTGGGCAACTCGGTCCCCACCGTCGCGGCGGGCGGAAGCTTCGCGGACCTGGGAGCGGTGCAGCCGGTGATCGACCCAGCCGGGGCCAACATTGCGCTGCCACCGCTGTTCAGCACGCCCGGAGAGTTCGCCGCCCAGTACGAGAAGGCAGCCGGCATCTACGACATCGACGCCGCGCCGTATGCCGGGCTTCTCGTGGGCAAACCGCTCGCGCTGCGTATCCATCCGCCGTCCGCGTCGCCTGCGGCGATCACGGGAACCCCGGCGGCGCGGTTGAAGGAGGGCTTGAGCGTCGGGCAGAGCGGCGCCGATGGCGCCACTGGAGAGGCGGGCGGACAGTTTGCGCTGTGCGAGCGGGTGGACGGCATCCTCGTCGACCGCTCGCTCAATGCGCTCCGGCTTGAGAAAGGCGCGCCGGACTGGTCCGCCGCCGCTGAAACCGCCACGGAGATCACCGGCACGGCCTGTGTTGTGCTGACGGCGACGCGCTGGGGCAACCGGGCGCCCGGCGTCCTGATCGAAGTCTCCACGACGCCGAATTCATCCCAGTTTCGCGATCCATCCGGCAAGTTTGTTCCGGTGAGCAACGAGCCAATGTCTGCTATCGCTTGGTCGCCACAAAAGGCCGAAACTGGCGCCGCTGGTGAATTGACCGTTACGTTCACGGCGATGGGTCTCGATGTCGCTCGGAAGCCAGCCGAGCGCGCCAACGTGGATGGACAGGTGTACCTGTTCACCTACAACTACTTCATGGGTGGTGTGCAGCCGTTGAACTTCCTTGTCTTCGAGGACACGCCCGACGTGGCCCAGCCCACGTGGTGGCAGCATGTGTATCCCATCTTCTTCCAGTACGCCCGCCTCTACCCGGCGATGCGAAGCCTGATCGACCTGTCGAACTACCAGACCGTGGCCAACAAGGGCTTCAACATCCCGGCGAAGATCCAAAGCGTTCTTGGGCTGCCGATGTCTCATCCGGCCTTCATGCCGGTGACGCGCGATCTTTCGCTCGGCCGCCGCAACCTCATCCTCAAGTGGTTCGCTAGTGGCATGCCGGAAGGCAATCGCCCTGCTTCACAAGGAGAGCCCCGATGACCACCCTCCGGCTTCTGACAGTCTTCCTGCTCGGCTCCGCGTGGGCGGAGGCTCAACCGGCGCCCGGTTTCATGGTGGACTTGCGCCCGTTGGAATCCAATACTCTTCCGGCGCTTCACTCGTTCGTGTTGGCGGCGGACGGAGGACGCTGGCTCGTCGCGGGCGGCCGAACGAATGGACTGCACCACTTCGTCGAATCCACCGAGGGCGGGACCAATCCGCCACCGAACGCCTTCCCGCCATCGCTGGCCAACAACCGGATTTGGGTGATTGAACCGGCCAGTGCGAAAGTATGGTCCTCTACCGTGCAGAACCTGTCGCCGGCCATCGCGGATCAGCTCTCAGCTACAAACGCCCAGGGCTATCAAGACGGCAACACACTCTACGTGGTTGGCGGTTACGGGCTGGACCGCGCTTCCGGGCAGATGACGACCTTCGGCTCGGTCGCCGCTATTCAGGTGAAGGAGACCATCGACGCCGTCGTACAGGGACAGCCCTTGGACCGGTTCATTCAGCAGACTCAGGTCTACACAAGCTGTCCCGATGCCGGAACCACCGCCTACAACACCTGCCAGTCCGACTCGGCCGTCGTCAAGAAATTCAACTGCCAGCAGTATGTCGGCACGCCGCAGTGGGCCAAGTGCACGGAGGACTTGCTGGCCTTTTGCCGCACCCGCCGGAGCGAAGCCACGACGGCCTGCATTCGCGCGGTTGGCGCTGGAAACCGGGGTGGCATCCCAACCGGCCAGCAGTTTTACCTGAAAGTGGCGGGCGGCGCCCTCGAAAAGGTGGGGACGACCTTCTACCTGATCTTCGGGCAGCAGTTTGAAGGGCTTTACTCGGTCAACGAAGGCGACTATGGCAAGTGGCCGGTCAGTCAGGTTTACACGCGCCGCGTGGCCGCCTTCCAGTTCACACCGAATCCGTTGCGCGCGGATCTGCTGAATGTCGTCCTGCAGGATCCTAACGACGCCGAGGCGCCGTTCAACCGACGCGACCTCAACGTTCTGCCCAATCTGAATCCCGCCGATGCGGCCCCGCGGATCGGCGTCTACGGTGGCGTCTTTCGCCCCGGCCGCGATCAGGCCTACCAGGAGCCGATTTTCGTCGAGAACGTCGCCGATCCGGCCGCATTCACCGTCCGTGTTGACGGAAGCCACAAGCAGATGATGAACCAGTACGACTGCGCGCGAATCCCTCTTTACGACCGCGGGAACCGCCGCATGATCGCGCTGTTCATCGGGGGAATCAGCCTGTACTATTTGGACGCAAAAACCCGGCGGTTAAGGATGGACGAGGGGTTGCCTTTCGTTCAAGACGTGAGCGCCCTCATGCTTGGGGCCAACGGAAGGTGGTCGGAGTTCGTCCGCTCCCAACCGCTCGATTCCCGGATGGGCACAAACGCCGTGTTCATTCCCGACGAAGCGATTCCGGCGGCTTCGAACGGGGTGTTGTATCTCGATGCCGTGAAGCCGCCCCAGCGGATCGGCTGGGTGTTCGGCGGCATCCTCTCAGATACGGCGCACTCCGGGAGTCCGAGCGGCGTAGGCAGCCGGGCCTCAAACGCGCTGTATGAAGTCTGGTTGACTCCTCAAACCGCCGATCCGGTCTGGCTTCCGGCCGCCGCGGCAAGGTGAGCAAGGTGGGATACACTGAAACTAGGTCTGCCGTCGCACGGCTTGTGTGGCGTGAGAACTAGCTTAGGATCGCGTGATTCGTCTCGTCCCAGTCCTCGTCGCCGCTGTGTTCGCGGCGTCCGTCGCATCGCCCCAAGTCCCCCAACCCGGTGGCCAGTTGGACGCGAGTCCTGCGCTTTTCGCCCTGCTCTGCGCGGTGAACGCGGCCGGCTACGACGCGGAGTTGGACGCCGCCTCGACGCATCCGTTGCGCAGGTCCATCCGCCAGGAGATCGCCAAGCGTAACCCCTCGACCGTTCCCGACATTCGCGCTTTCATGGCGAAACACCGCCAGCAGGATGCCAACTGGGACTTGCGATTGTATGTCGCCTACGCGCTGATGGTGGACGGTCCGCCGCGGTTCAAGTTCCGTTTCCCGGCCTACCAGTTGCCGCCGGATGTCGCGGCCTTGGAAGACTTTGCGCCGATTCTCGAGAAGTTCTACGTCGAGGCGGGAATCGAGGACCTGTGGCAGCGATCGCAGCCGGCCATCGAACAGGTGTTGGAGCGCTACCATACGCCGATTCAGAACGCGGTCACCGAGATCAACGCGTACCTTCGCAATCCGCCGGGCGTGGTTTACATGGGCAAGCGGTTCCAGATCTTTGTCGATCTGCTGGGCGCGCCGAATCAGCTTCACAGCCACAGTATCCTCGACGACTACTACGTTGTCCTCACCCACTCGCCATCGCCGAACTACAACGAAGTGCGGCGGGCTTACATGCACTACCTGCTCGATCCGCTGGCGTCGAAGTTCATGGAGGAACTCGACAAGAAGAAGGCGCTCGGCGACTACGCGCTGGGCGCGCCGTTTCTGGCGGATCACTACAAGACGGACTTTCTATTGCTGGCCACACGGAGCCTGATCCGGGCCATCGAGGCCCGTCTCGCTCCAGCGTCACGGCGGAAGGCGATGGTGGACGAGGCGATGGAAGAGGGTTTCATCCTCACCGCACACTTCCAGGAGCAGCTCCCCGAGTACGAGAAACAGGAACAGGCGATGCGCCTGTACTTTCCGGAACTCGTCAAGTCGATCGATCTGGGCCGCGAGGAGCGCCGCATGTTCGGCGTGGAGTTTTCGCAGAAGCGGCGCGAGCGGCGGGTCATCCGCGGCGAGCCGCCCCCGCCCCCTCCCGAATTGACCGGAGCGGCGCGCACGCTGGAGGAAGCCGAGAACCTCTATCGCGCCCGCGACCTCGACAAGGCTCGCGAAGCCTTCCTGCGCGCCGCCCAGGAGTCCAACGAGCGCCCGCTGCAAGCGCGCGCCTATTACGGGCTGGCCCGGGTGGCCGCGCTACGAAACGATCCCGATCTGGCCGAGCAGTTGTTCGAAAGAACGCTGGCACTTGGCCCCGAACCCGCCGACAAAGGATGGACGCTTGTGTACCTGGGCCGTCTGTCAGAAGCGGCCGGCGACCGAACGAAAGCCACCGCGTACTACCAGGCGGCGCTGGAAGTCGAAGGGATTACCCCAGCCGCTCGCGAAGCGGCGCAAAATGGTATGAAAGTGAAAAACTGACCAACGTAAGGAGTAACTGGATGAATCTTTCTCTATGGGCCAAAACCATGCTGGCCGGCGTTCTTGCCGCGGCCGTTCTTTTCGGCCAGGCCAAGCAGCCCCAGCCGAAATCGCAGAAGGAAGTGGACGCCATCATGGCGATGTTCAATGCGCCGGACCCGGCCTCGCGGATTAAGGCCGCCGACGACCTTCTGATCAACTTCGCCGATACGGAATTCAAGGCGGTGGCCTTGCAGGTCGCCACGGTTTCGGCTCAGGAGATGAATGACTACGAGAAGGTCATCATTTACGGCGAGCGCACGCTGCAAGCCGATCCGAAGAACTACACGGCGATGCTCGTGATGTCGAGCACCATCGCGCAGCGGACTCGCGAGCACGACCTGGACAAGGAAGAGAAACTCGGCCGCGCCGAAAAGCTCGCCGACGATGCGGTCGGCACATTAGACTCGGCGCCGAAGCCGCGGCCGGACATCACCGATGAGCAGTGGGAAGGCGCAAAAAAAGATCTCTATGCGCAGGCCTACGAGTCCAAGGGGCTCGTGGCCGCCGCCCGCAAGAAGCATGACGACGCCATCGAGATGTTCAAGAAGTCCATCGAAACGGCCGCCAACCAGGATCCGGCGACGAAGATCCGGCTGGCCGCCGCGTACAACGAAGCCGGCAAATACGACGAGGCGATCGCGATCGTCGATCAGTTGACGGCCGATCCGCAGCTGGATCCGACCATTCGGAAGTTCGCCGGTCAGGAAAAGATGAAAGCGGTGCAGGGGAAAGCGAAGAAGTAGTGGTTTGACGCTGCCCAATGGTGATGGACGCGCCGCTGGACCTATTCGAAGAACGCATCGGCTACAAGTTTCGTAACCCGGAACTGCTCCGGCGCGCCCTCACCCACCGCTCGCGCGCCTTCGAGGGCGCGGCGCGCGCGGGCGACAACGAACAACTGGAGTTTCTGGGCGATGCGATCCTGGGATTCGTCATCTCGGAGTTGCTGGTTCAAAAGTACCCCTCGTTTCCCGAGGGGCGGCTCTCGAAACTGAAAGCCTGGCTGGTCAGCGCGTCTCACCTCTACGCGGCAGCGGTGAAACTGGACGTCGGCTCCTACTTGTACCTGGGCCGCGGGGAAGAGATGAGTGGCGGCCGCGCCAAGCGGGCGCTGCTTTCCGATGCCCTTGAAGCCGTGATCGCAGCGATGTACGTCGACGGCGGCCTCGCTCCCGTGCGTGAGTTCATCCTGCGCCATGTAGTGGACGATTTCGACCCGGCCGAGAAAGAAGCCGAAGACCTCGTTGTGGACTACAAGAGCGCGCTCCAGGAACTGGCGCAATCCATGGGGCTCCCCGCTCCGCGATACGCGATCGTGGAAGAGGTGGGGCCGGAGCACCGCAAAATGTTCACCGTGGAAGCGCGGGTTGGCGGCAACATGGCGCAGCGCGCCGAGGGCACTTCAAAGAAGGCGGCCGGCCAATTGGCGGCGCGGCTGGTGCTCGAGTATCTTCTGGAGCACGGTTCGGCCCATACAAACCACGAGATATTGCACCACCCCGGACCGACGCCCTAGCCTAGCCTCCCCCGCTTGTCGTCCGCCGATCCGTTTGGCTCCAGCAGCGACGCGACATCGCCGGAGAACTCCCGCAGTTCCGTCTCTTCGTCCCCGGATCTCCTCTTCCGGCTGCCCTCACTGTAGCCCTGATAATACGGATACCCGTACTTGCTGTAAAGTTCTCCCCGCCGGGCGGCATTGGCGACAACGCCCACGATATTGTTGTGGCTCATCCCCTGAATGGCTCTGCTGACGTTCTGGATCGTCGTCGAGCCGAGCCGGGTAACAAAGAGCGTACCATCGCTGTACGTGGACAGCAGGTTGGCGTCCGCGGCGAACAGCAGCGGCGGGCTGTCGAGAATGACCCAATCGAAAATATCCGGCAGGCGCCGTAAGAGAACGCGGACTTCCTCGAGATTCAGCAGTTCCAGCGGGTTGATCACGGCTGTGCCGGCCGGCATCACATAAAGGTTCAGTTCGCTGATCCGGACGATGATCTCGGAGAGCGTCGCCTGTCCCATCAGGTAATCCGTAATCCCGGGCGAACGGCCGATACCGAATAGCTGGTGAATGGTCGGCCGGCGGCAATCGAAGTCGGCCAGCACTGTGAGGTTGTCTTTGATCTGAGCTTCGGCGATTGCCAGGTTGGCCGCCGTGAACGTTTTTCCTTCAGCCGGCGAGGCGCTGGTAACCACCAGCGTGTGCAGCGGGTGAAGACCCTGAAGGTGATTTAGGCGGGTGCGCAGCGAGCGGAATTCCTCGACCGGGGCATCTAAACCCTCGTCGAGCGGGCCGCGGATCAGCAGCGCGTCCTGGGCCGGTGTGAACGGAACCTCGCGAACCTGTTCGAGCAGCCCGTGCAACGGAGGGCTGTCCGCGCTCGTTTGAACCGCGGCGGGAGCGGCTGTCGCGCCCGCGACGGGTTCTTGAAACTGCTGCGCGCGGCGAAGCGCGTCATGCACTCGACTCATGATCCGAAAAACTCCTTCCGGGTTGCCGTCATGGATTGGTCCTGTGTCACAGCTTGCTCGAGTAGTAGTACCAGATGGACCCGGCCACCGCCGTGGCACTGAGTGCCAGGCCGACCGACCAACCCAGCCACGCGATCTGCCGCCGGCGGCGAACTACCCGGTCGTTCTCGAGCAGCGGGACGCTGCCGAGAATACCAAGGCCGGTATAAGCGGTGACATCCTTGAGCGACTTGAGCGACGTGTCGCTGATTTCCCGCAGACCCACCACAAAGCAGCCGGCGACCAGTCCCAGGACCGCCCCCAGCCCGACAATCATCGGACGATTCGGCGCGGAGGGCGCTTCCGGCAGCGAGGGCAGATCGAGTACTTCGAGCGTCTCTCCCTGCTTCCGGGATTCCAGATCGGTGGCAATGGCCGATTGGGCGAGTTTCCGGTTCAAATCGTCGTAACGCTGCTTGGCCATCTCGCGATCGCGGATTAATTGTTCGTACTGTTGCTCACCGATCGGGCCCGATTCGATCCGGAACTGAATGTCCTGCATCTTCCGGTCCGCGTCGGTGATCTGGCGGATCAGGTTCTCCGCTTCCATTTCCTTTGCGCGGATCTGAATCTGAAGACGGTTCGCGGATGCCTCAAGGTCGGCCAATTCTTTCAACCGGGCCGGATCCATAGGCACCGCCGCTGGTTGCCCATTGCTGTTTCCGTCCGGAATGGCCATCTGCTTGTCGAAGAGCCGGTCGCGCTGCTTGCGGGCGGCCGTGAGCCGTTCCTCCAGGCGCACCACATCCGGATAGGTAGGCTTGTAGGTTTCGAGCATGCGCGCAATGGCCTGCTCCAACTGTTGGATCTCCCGTTCCACTCGCAGGAGATCTTCGTCGACGGGCCGGCCCCTGGCTAGCGTGCCGCCCTCGGAGGATGGCCGCATCAGCGCGCCGATCCGCTCGCGAACCTGACGCAATTCGGCATCGAGCAGGAGTTTCTCCTGGTTCGCCCGGGCGACCGAAGCGTTCAGCGTCGTGACCCGGGATTCAAGCGTATTGACGGCATGAACGTTAGAAAGCAACTGTTCGGGCAGGCGGCCAGTATTCTGTACGCGGAAGCCTGTGACGCGCGACTCGATGGCGTCCAGTTCGACTTTCGCTTGCTCCAGTTGCTCGCGAAGGAATTGCGTGGTGAGTTGCGACTGGCTGGACCGCTCGCGGATGTTCTCGTCGATGAAGCGCGACATCAGATCGCGGGTCACCTTCTGCGCGAGATACCGGTTTTCGTAGCTGTAGGAGATGGAGAACGCCTGGGTTTCCCGCCGCCCGCTCGATCCCGCCTGCATCGTCGTCAGCGGGCTGATGCGAATATCCTTGAGCATGCGCTCGATGATGTCCGCGAGCGGGAGCCCGGCGCGTTCCTTCCGGTACAGATCGTGCGTCTGGATGATATTCGTGAGCGTGTTGCGGCTCAGGATGGTCTGCGCCATCGAGTTGATGCGATCCGCCATCTGGGTGCTGACGTTGGTGGGCACCAGGCGTTCAGGCACCTGCGGCGGTACGACGCGGATCGAAGCCGATGAAACGTAGGTATCTGGCCACAGGAACGCCGCGACGCATGCAATCACTACGCCAGCCAGCAGTGGGCCGATCAGCCAACCTTTTTGGCGGCGGACGATGTCGAGGTAGTCCTCGACATCCAGTGTCCTCCGGACCACTGCGATCTCGTTTGGCAGCGTCGCCTGCATCTTACTCCTCCCTACCCAACACCAGCAGCCCCGGTTTTCGCGGGCCCAGCCCGGTCACGGGACTATGATGAAGTCCCCGTTTTCGAGGTAAATGTTCTGGTCGAGGTTCTTACCCTTAACCACCTCGTTGTAATTGAATTGGAAGCGCTTGTCGCCGCGCATGACGACGATCTTCTTCTTGTTTGCGAAGTCGGCGAAGTTGCCGGATTGGGCAAGGGCTTCCATCACGGTAGTCGGCACAATCAGCGGAAAAGCGCCCGTGCGCTGGATCTGCCCGGTCACGTAATACTTCTTGCTCCGAACCGCCTGCACGGCCACCTGGACGATGGGGTTGTTGATATATGTCGCATACGCCGCCTTCAGCTTGTCGCCCAAAGCTTCCGGCGTCATCCCGTTAACTTGGATGTCGCCCACCAACGCGGCGGTAATCATCCCATCGGGCCGAACCGTGACGAGCCCGGACAGTTCCGGCTCACGCCAGACGCGAACCGATAATACATCCTCCGGCCCAATCTTGTAGGTTCTGGGATCGACCGGGGCGGAGGGGCTCTCAGCGGAAGGCTTTGCCTCCCCAATTGGGCCCGGCCGCGACGGATCCTGTTGGGCCGGCGCCTCCTGCTGGCTCGGTTGTTGGGGCAGGGCCAGCCAACCAGCCTGTAGAATGAAGAGACTCAGGAATGCAGTCCGGCGCCCGATGCTCATTGTCCTCCAAAATGTATTAACACCCGCCAGGACAGTGCCTCCCGGCGGGCGGCCCTCACTCATTATGGCATATCGTCCATTGGCGGCGAATCTAGAGCGAAGGTACCAGTATTCCCAGGCAAATAGGAGCAATCAATGAACTACTTCCTCGCCAAAACCGACCCCGAAACCTACGCGATCGCCGATCTCCAGCGCGAGGGAACCACAGTCTGGGACGGCGTCCGGAACGCGCAAGCGGTACGGTCAATCCACGCGATGAAGAAGGGCGACCGGGTCTTCATCTACCACAGCGGCGGCGCGTCTGCCGTGGTGGGCTTGGCAAAAGTCGCCGCCGACGGCCGGCTCGACCCGAAGGACCCCAAATCGGCGGTTGCCGATTTCCAGTTTCTGACCCTGCTCGACCCGCCGGCAACCCTGGCCGAGATCAAGGCTTCCGGGCGATTCGCCGATTGGGCGCTGGTACGGCAGAGCCGGTTGTCGACCATGCAAGCCCCGGCGGAATTCGTGGAATGGATGCGTGAACGGTACCCGGCGGCTAAGATCTGATTCGATCGAATTCGAGCAGGTGGCCGTACACCAGCGACACCGGTAGTCCGACGACGTTGAAATAGCATCCATCGATCCGTTCGACGAACTTCGAGGCAAGACCTTGGATGGCATAGCCGCCCGCCTTGTCGGTGGGTTCCCCCGACGCCACGTACTCGTCGATCTCCTGTTGTGTCAGTCTGCGAAAACGTACTCTGGTCCGCGCTTCGTCCACGACCTCTCCGGCGGCGCTGCGCAGGCAGATCCCCGTGACGACGGTATGTTCGCGGCCGCTCAGTGTCTTGAGCATTTCGGCGGCCTCCGCCGGGCCGCCGGGCTTTTCGAGAATCGACCTCCCCACGACGACGATCGTATCCGCGGCCAGCACCACTTCACCGGGCTCCGGCTCCACACTCTCCGCCTTCTCCCGGGCCAGCCGCCGGACGTAGGCGGCGGGTGTCTCACCATCCCGGGGCTCCTCACGAATCGAAGCGGGACGAACGGCGAACTCGAATCCAGCGGCGGCGAGCAGTTCCCTGCGCCGTGGCGAGGCGGAAGCGAGGATCAGGCGAGGCAATCGAGTCATGCAGCAACCATTATCCGGCGGGGGCGCAAGCGCCTTGCGTGCTAAAATGACGATTCCCCGCCATGGAAAGGGCAGCTAAGCTCTTACGCCAGTCGAAACTTGCCGCACAGTGCGTCACGGAAGAAGACCTGGCGAGAGCCGCGTGGCCCTCCGCGGTCGGCAAACGTTTGGCCGCCCGGACGCGCGCGTCGCACATGGTTCGCGGCCGGCTGGTGGTCGAGGTCGAGGACCAGGTCTGGCGCCAGCAGCTTTACTCGCTGCGTGAGCTGATCCTGCGCAACCTGCGCAAGTCGTTGGGCGCCGGCGTGGTGGAAACCATCGAGTTTCGTGTGAGCGCGCCGCGGATACCGGTACGGTCGGAGGGCGTTCCCGCCGGCGCTGGACTGCGCGGTCCACTCTTCGCCCCCAAAGAGAACGGCGGCGACGAGGCCGATGGCATCGAGGATCCGATGCTGCGGCTGATCTACAAGGAATCGAGGAAAAAGGCGAAAGCGTGAAGATCACCGAAGAACAGGTTCGCTACGTCGCCGATCTGGCGCATCTGCGGCTCACCTCCGAGGAAGTGGCGCGCATGGCGCACGACATGGGCGAGGTCCTGACTCACATCGACAAGCTGAACGAGTTGAACACGGACGGCGTCGCTCCGATGGCGCAGGTGCTTTACGACGCCGGGGAAACCGCTACTCTGCGCGACGATGTCGAGGCCGCCACGCTCGCCAACGAAGATGCCCTCGCCAACGCACCCGACAAGGGGGCGGGCTTCTTCAAGGTGCCGAAAGTGATCGAACGCTAGGCCGGATCGCGAATGGATGTCGCAAAATTGACGATCGACGGAGTCCACGAAGGACTTGCGGCGAAGCGTTTCAGCGCCGTCGAACTGGCGCGGGAAGCGCTGCGGCACGCTGAAACCGAAAATCCGAAAACGAACGCCTATCTCCACTTCTCGCCTGAGCGCGCGCTGGCGGCCGCCCAGCGCGTCGACGAGCGCATCGCGGCCG